>JAGRGG010000081.1 GCA_020445645.1 Geminicoccaceae bacterium
CCGGACAACAGACGAAAAAGAGAAAAAGAAGGCCCCGCGTCAGCGGACGCGAAGCGTGAGGCAGCGCCCGTGAACGTCCTCGCCCGCGCCGGACGGCACGCCACCCTCGTCATGGCGGCCGGTGTTCTGCTCGGGCTCGCCCTGCCGCCGCTCGCAGCCCTGTTCCGCCCCTTCCTCCTGCCCGCCCTCCTGATCCCGTTCACGGTGGCGCTGGCCCGGATCGACCTCGGCGCGCTCGCGGCATCGTTCCGCCCCCCGGTTCTGGTCCCGGCCGCGGTCCTCTGGTCGCTCCTCGGCTCGCCTTTACTCACGGCATTCGTCGCGGCACCCCTGGACCTGCCGCCCTTGCTCTACGCGGCGCTCGTCGTCCAGGCGGCCTGCGCGCCCCTGTTCTCGGCGGCGGCGCTGGCCCTGCTGCTCCGCCTCGACGCGTCGCTGGCCCTCCTGGTCACGCTCGCCGCGACGGCCTTCGTGCCCCTGAGCGTGCCGCCGCTCGCCTTCGGGCTCGCTGGCCTTTCGGTCGACCTCGACGGATGGGCGCTGACCCTCCGCCTCGTCGCCATCGTCGGCGGCGGCTTCCTCGCCGCCCGCCTCGCCCGCCGCGTCACGGGCGCCGAACGCTTGCGCGCGCTCGCGGTCGAACTCGACGGCCTCGCCGTCCTGGGCTTCGCGGCCTTCGCCCTTGGGATCATGGTCGACGTGCAGGGCCAGCTTCTCGCTCGCCCCGGCTTCGTCCTCCTCTGCCTCGCCGCCGCCGTCCTGCTCAACGCCGGCTTGCAGGCGCTGACGGCGCTCGCCACCCTTCCCTTCGTGCCCCGCCGGGCGGCGCTGACGCTGGGGCTCGTCGCCGGCAACAACAATTTCGGCCTCGTGCTCGCGGCGATGGGCGGGGCGGCGCCCGCCGACCTGGTTCTTTTCGTGGCGGTGGCGCAGCTGCCGATCTACCTTCTGCCGGCCCTCCAGGCGCCCCTCTACCGCCGCTGGCTCGACCAAGGGAGCGACCCATGACCGACGCGAAGGACGTGCTCGACTTCTGGCTCGGGGACGACGTGAAGGCGAAGTGGTTCGAGAAGGACGCCGCCCTCGACGGGGCGATCGGGGCACGCTTCGGCGGCGCCGTCGAGGCGGCGGGGCGGGGCGACCTCGACGCCTGGGCCGAGACCGCCGAGGGCGCGCTCGCCCTCCTGATCCTCCTCGACCAGTTCCCCCGCAACCTGTTCCGCAACCAGCCCAGGGCGTTCGCCTTCGACGCCAAGGCGCGCGCCGTCGCAAGGCGCGCCGTGGCCCGCGGGCTCGACCGCGCGCTGCCCCCGGACGTGCGGCACTTCGTCTACCTGCCCTTCGAGCATAGCGAGGACCTCGCCGACCAGGACTGGAGCCTCGCCCTGTTCGAGGCGCTGGGCGACGCGGCGTACCTCGACTTCGCGCACCGCCACCGGGTCATCGTCGCCCGCTTCGGCCGCTTTCCCCACCGCAACAGGGCGCTCGGCCGCGCGTCGACGGCGGAGGAGGCCGCGTTCCTGGAAGAGCCGGGCTCGGGCTTCTAGAGCGAATCCGCGCCCAAACATGTAAAATGTCACGGACGGCGCAACCTTTTTCCGCCCCACTCCGACCTACCGATCACGAGAACGGTAGGGGAGGTACGGATGTCCGCCGCGGAAGGCTGCCACCTGGGGCTGATCCTGGGGCTGTTCGCGCTGCACCTCGTCGTGCCCGGCCCCAACATGCTCTACATCTGCGCCTGCGCCGCGCGCGGCGGGCGGGCGGAGGCGTCCCGCTTCGCGGTCGGCACCGCGCTCGGCACCGCCTTCTGGGCGGCGGCCGTGGCGCTCGGCGCGTGGCGGCTGGCGGAGGCGGCGCCGCACCTCGTCGACGGGCTGCGGCTCCTGGTCGGGCTCGGGCTGATCGGCCTCGGCGGGCAGGCCTTCCTGGCCGCCCTCGACCGTACCCCGCTCGCCGCCCCCGGACGGCGGCGCGGCCGTTCGGGGGCCGTGCTGCGCGGCGTCCTCGTCACCGTCGCCAACGGCAACGAACTCGTCTTCTGGAGCGCCGTCCTCGTGCTCGGCGCCGGCGAGGCCGTCCCCCCCGCCTTCGCGCTCGCCCTGATCGTCGGCGTCGGCGCGGTCGCGCTCGCCTTCGACCTCACCCTCGCCCGCCTCGCCGGCGGCGGCGCCGTCGGCCGCCTCCTCCCGCGCCTGCGCCGCCCCCTCGAAGCCGCCCTCGGCGCCGCCTTCTGCCTGACGGGCGGGGCGCTGCTGGGGGTGCTGTGAAGGCGTAAGCTTTTGAAAGCACCAGTAAAATTTTGATTCTTGGGTTCGTTTGGTGAAAGCCGTTTTGGGCGGCGGCGTTCGTCCGCGGGGGGTGATGCCGAAGGACGAAGAGACAGGATAGCATGGGAGACCCCGGCGGGTCGAGGGGACCGGGCGGGACGGGCGAACGACGACCCGTCGCTTCAGTCTTCCTTCAAGGACAGGCCGGAATTTCGGGGACACAATAGGAATTTCGGGGACACAATACGAAATCAACCCTTCAACATGCTTCGGAATTTCGGGGACACAATACGAAATCAACCCTTCAACATGCTTCCAACCGTCCCCTTGGGTTCCCGGCGCCGCGGCCCACGTCGTCGCGGGCGCAGGCGGCGGCCGAGCGTCGCTTCCAGCGCGGCGAGGAAGGCCGGGTCGCCCAGGGGTCGGCCGGTGCGCATCCCGCCGCGCAGCGTTTCGGCGTCGGCCTCCCGCAACCCTTCCCCCAGAAAGCCGTGCCAGTCCGGGGCGAGGTCGAGCAGGGGCGAGGCGCCGGTGAGACCGTCGTCCGTTCCTTCGAGATGCGCCCGCGCGCTCGACCAAGTCCAAGCCTCGGGCCTGCGCGCCAAGCGGGCGCGCACGGGGTTCAGCTCCACGTAGCGCGCCGCCATCAGCAGGTGCGTCTCGTCCAGCACGCACGAGGCGAAGCGCCCCTGCCAGAGGTAGCCGCGCCAGCCCTGGCGCCGGTTGACGACATGGGTGTAGCGGCGATGCGCCTCGCCCAGCGCCGTGGCGAGCGCCCCGGCGGTCCCTGGCACGAGGATCAGGTGGACGTGGTTGGGCATCAGGCACCACGCCCACACCGCGACCCCGGCCCGCGCGCACTGCTCGGCCAGCAGCGTGCGATAGAGGCGGTAGTCATCCTCGCCGAAGAAGGTCGGCTGCCGCCGGTTGCCCCGTTGCGTGACGTGGTGCGGCAGCCCCGGCGCCACGACCCTTGCCAGTCTTGCCATGCGGGGAGGGATAGCACGAAGGGCGGCAAACGTTAATTTTGTATCGTGTCCCCGAAGCTCCCTAATTCTTAATTTTGTATCGTGTCCCCGAAGCTCCAAATTTTGTATCGTGTCCCCGAAGCTCCAAACGTTAATTCCGTATCGTGTCCCCGAAACTCGTGCTAGGTGGGGAGAATGACCGGATTTATAATTCCATAGTATAAAAAATGCCAAATAGTGGGTACAGACATAAGGCAAATGCTTAATACATAGAAACCCCAAGTTATAATACGCAGAACGAGTTTGCTAGTGTCTTCATAGTCGTAATATATAAACATAACATCTTTCGTGTTCATACTGTCTGATAATGGTTCAACATTACGACTACTTAAGTAGCTAATAATTAGATTTTTCTTGTAATTAGTCCAAATATGTGATTGATGCAAGACAAAATCAACATCATTTTCATATGATTTGATAAGTTGAGGGCAGAATAAAATATAAAGAAAAGTAGCCAAGCCAAACATTATAATTCCATAATATAAAATTATTATATAGAAATTGTATTTATAAACAATTCTAGGCAAAGGAATACTCTCAAAAAAAAACATTGTGAAGACGCAAATCCTCGATGCTGGCTAGAAAACTAATTATCATAGGCAACACTAAAACAAGAACACTCATTTTTACATACCATTTTTGACCAATACGGCGTAGCTGGCTCCATCTTGCTGATGAAGAGACACTATCCCATAATAAATCAATAATATGGCTTTTTGTCAACTCTCAATTTCTCTTAATACTTGTTCTACAGAGCTTGGTTGTAAAGCCCAGCGATAAGCTGGATGTACTTCAAAATCATAACCAAAAAAGTTCACATAGCGAGAACTTAAAAGTTGATTCTGTTCAAAAAATTTACGATCTATCATTCCATTGGTTAGTGTTTTTCTGGCTTGTAAAAAATTAATCTTGTAAAGAAAACTGATCAAGTCATTTTCTGATGCAGTAATATTAGATCCAGTAAACTGAAATCGTGCATGGCTCTTAATAAATCTTAACTTTTGCACGAGGGCGTTCGCCGCATATAAAAACATGTCCTTGCCGCTCCTCTCTTTTCTTGTCGGGCGCATTTCAAGTAGGAGTTGATCAATATTTGGCAGTTCCGATTTAAATTCATTAATGATATCCTGCAATCTATCGCGTGAGTATTGTTCAAATACACTTCTGAAATCCGATGAATCTATGATAGTTGAGCCGCGACTGTATGCCTGATGTGCTGCCATTGTACATAATTTAACCATATCTCGAGGACGTCTTCTTACCAAACTCAAAAGAACTCTTTGCATAGGAACTTGAGCTTGTTGTCCCCAGTTTGGAAAAGTTGGGCTAATAATGCTTTTTAAATAATGCATTAAAGTATCTTGCGACTTTGCTACTAAGTCGCTTTCAATGTATTCATTCCCAAAAAAGCTTTCAACCCTTTTGACGAGCAAGACAAGAATTTCGTGATTATCCCAATCTAGAAAAACCACATTAGACTGAAATTTATCTGTAGATTCGTCCGAAGTTCGTACTAAATAATAAACATCTGATCTGAGAGTTATTCTAAACAAGAATTGTTGATTGTTTCTATTTAAAATACGTAAAGCATTTAGTAAAGCAGATATTGTAGAAATGTGAGACGGGCTACCGTTCCAACCTACATCAATATCATCTATATATACCTTAATCTTATATGTTTCTGGCGCAATTTTCAACCGCGCGCCAGTCGTATTAAAATAAGTTGTTTGTAAGTTGTAAAATATGGCATTTTTGTTTGAAAAATTGTAGGACCCTTTCGCTAATACATTGTCCTCTATGCGGCTATGAAGATAATTCTCTACCAGTTGTTTGACTATAGATTTTCCTAATGAAATTGTCCAGGCATTTATTTTCTCTGACAAGTCTTCGGAACTGCTAATTAGCTTAACATATTCATTAATATTGCTGTGCGTTAACCACACATTGGGTATGCCGAAGCTGTCATCTTCCTGTTTTGAGATACGTAAGATAGCGCTTTTTCCACTTCCTTTATAGCCAACAATTATCCTTAAAGGCATTTCGTTGTAGAAACCTTCAAATGATTTACCTTTTAATGAGTATTGTTTGAATCTATCAGAATGTTCATCTTCTGCTGCTTCTGTGCCAAACAATTTTGCAACGTTCTCAGGAGACAACCTGATTGACATAGCTCGATGCATTGTCCGACCCCAATCGAAGTTGTTTAGGTTTGTTGCTTATAGCATACAGAACTTATCCAGACCCTCAAGCCCTCTATTGGTCCAGGGCAGGTGTGCCTTTACAGCTACCTCCCCATCCCCCGTACCTCGCGCCCCTTGTACCACTTTCCCATCGCCCGCTGCACCGCGCTCATCGGCGGCCGGGCCACGAACTTGCCGTGCCCCTTCGGCGCCGTCGACTCCTTCGCCTTGTAGACCACCTTGCCGCCGGCGATGGTGAGGTAGGGAAGGCCTTTCACTTCCATACTCTCGAAGACGTTGTAGTCAATAGCGGACGCCTGGGACTTCGCGCTGATGGTCTTCGTGGCTTCCGGGTCCCAGACGACGATGTCGGCGTCGGAGCCGGGGGCTATGATCCCCTTCTGGGGGTAACAGTTCAGGATTTTCGCGCTGTTGGCGGAGGTGACGGCGACGAACTCGGAGGTTTTAGGGACACGATACGAAATTAACATGTCGGTGGCGTCCGGCTGAGCTGGTCCGCCGTGAACTCGGTCAAGGCCCTGGTGCTGCCATTGGTGGGGTTCACGAACTCGACGATGTAAGCCGGTTCGGACGTGCCGCTATAGGCGTGGACGACGGTGCCGTGGTCGCCGCGCTTCAGGCCGAGGTCGGGCCGGGGGTCGAGGATGTAGACCACCTCCAACTCCTCGAACGTCGGGGACAGCAGGGCCGTGTCGGCCCCGCGATCAGAGGATGTAGGCCGTGACGAGTCGCGGTGCGCCATCGTGTTCGTCCTCGTAGATCCAGGCCGTTCGCAAGGTGGCGGTTCCGGTTGGACCGGCTATCGGCATGTCCACCTGATACTTGACTTGGCCCTCGTAACTACCCGAAGGCAAGGCTTCGTACCTCAAGATGCCTCGCCTGATCTGCTCGATCAAGAG
The DNA here is from genome assembly GCA_020445645.1 of Geminicoccaceae bacterium. Taxonomy (GTDB): domain Bacteria; phylum Pseudomonadota; class Alphaproteobacteria; order Geminicoccales; family Geminicoccaceae; genus JAGRGG01. The sequence continues at coordinate 6,399 of JAGRGG010000081.1, forward strand.
CCCGTGGTCGGCTCGGGTCAGGCCGGTTGCCGCGCGAAACACCCGTGCCTTGTGGCCTCCCTCGACGTGATCCGGGTTGAGGGCGTAGTCGCGGATCTTTTTTACGGGAACGATCGCCTTCTCGGCGTTTCTCAGGAACGGCATGAGAAGGGTTGCGGCGGGTTCTCGCCTACCGCTCCACCCCCCTCACCTCGCACCCCTTGTACCACTTTCCCATCGCCCGCTGCACCGCGCTCATCGGCGGCCTTGCCACGAACCTGCCGTGCCCCTTCGGCGCCTGCGACTCCTTCGCCTTGTAGACCACCTTGCCGCGGGCGATGGTGAGGTAGGGAAGGCCTTTCACGTCCATGCCCTCGAAGACGTTGTAGTCGATGACGGACGCCTGGGACTTCGCGCTGATGGTCTTCGTGGCTTCCGGGTCCCAGACCACGATGTCGGCGTCGGAGCCGGGCGCGACGACGCCCTTCCGGGGGTAGCAGTTCAGGATCTTGGCGCTGTTGGCGGAGGTGACGGCGACGAACTCGGAGGGGGTGAGGCGGCCGGTGCGGACGCCGTGGGTCCACAAGACCGGCATCCGGTCCTCGAGGCCGCCGGTGCCGTTCGGGATCTTCGTGAAGTCGCCCCGCCCCATGCGCTTCTGCTCGGTGGTGAACACGCAGTGGTCGGTGGCGACCACCTGGAGGGAGCCGGACTGGAGGCCGTGCCAGAGGGACTCCTGGTGGTGCTTGGCGCGGAAGGGGGGGGACATGACGCGGCGGGCGGCGTGGTCCCAGTCGGGGTGGCGGTACTCGCTCTCGTCGAGGACGAGGTGCTGGATCAGGGGCTCGCCGTAGACGCGCTGGCCGTTCGCGCGGGCGCGGATGATCGCCTCGTGGGCGGGGATGCACGAGGTGTGGACGACGTAGAGGGCGCAGCCGGCCATGTCGGCCATCATGCAGGCGCGGTTCGCGGCCTCGCCCTCGACCTCGGGGGGGCGCGAGTAGGCGTGCCCTTCCGGGCCGGTGATGCCCTTGGCGAGGAGGTCTTCCTGCATCTGGACGACGACGTCGCCGTTCTCGGCGTGGACCAATGCGGTGGCACCCAACTCGGCGCAGCGGCGGAAGGAGTGGAACATCTGGCCGTCGTCGACCATGAGGGCGCCCTTGTACGCCATGAAGTGCTTGAAGGTGTTGATCCCGCGCTCGACGACCCTGCCCATCTCCTCGCTCACTTGGTCGGACCACCACGTCACGGCCATGTGGTACGAGTAGTCGCAGCAGGCGATCCCGGCCTTGTCGTCCCACTGTTGGAGCGCCTCCAGGAGCGACTGGCCCTGCCCCGGGAGCACGAAGTCGACGAGGAAGGTGGTGCCGCCGGAGAGTGCCGCGCGGGTGCCGGTCTCGAAGTCGTCGGCGGAGTGGGTGCCCATGAAGGGCATTTCCATGTGGGTGTGCGGGTCGATCCCGCCCGGCATCACGAGGCAGCCGTGGGCGTCGATCGTCTCGGCGCCGGTGGGGGCTTCGAGGTCGGGGCCGACGGCCGCGATCTTGCCGTCGTCGCCCAAGAGCACGTCGGCGCGTTCCTCGCGGTCGGCGTTGACGACGGTGCCGCCCTTGATGAGGAGGGACATGGGGACTTCTCCCTTAGGCCGTGACGTGGACGAGGCGGTGGCGGTTGAAGACGGGGTTGAGCGCGAGGTAGGCGGCGGCGCCGACGAAGAGGCCGACGAACCACGCGTAGCCGTAGACGGTGTCGAAGACGGGGGGCACGGCGGCCACGATCCCGGCGGCCTTTAAAAAGCCCGGCACCGAGGGGAGCGCGCCCAGGACGAGGGCCGTGATCCCGGCCCAGTTCCAGCCGCCCTCGGCGGCGTAGATGCCGTGCGCGCGGAACAGGTCGTGGGCGTGGAGGCGGGACTTCCTGTAGAAGAAGTAGTCGGCGATCAGGATGCCGGCGATGGGGCCGAGGAGGGCCGAGTAGCCGATCAGCCAGATGAAGATGTAGTCGCCCGCCGTCGCCAGCAGCTTCCAGGGGAAGATGAGGATGCCGATGAGCGCGGTGATGTAGCCGCCCGTGCGGAACGAGATCGAGGCCGGGGCGAGGTTGGAAAAGCCGTAGGAGGGGGCGACGACGTTGGCGGCGAGGTTGGTGGTCAGCGTGGCGACGATGAGGGCGACGAGCGAGACGACGACGCCGACCCCGCCCATGCGGCTCGCGAGCTCGACCGGGTCCCAGATCGCTTCCCCGTAGATGACGACGGTGGCCGACGTGACGGCGACGCCGATGAAGGCGAAGAGCGCCATCGGGATCGGCAGGCCGACCACCTGCCCCACGACCTGGTCCCTCTGCGACTTGGCGAAGCGGGTGAAGTCCGGGATGTTGAGCGCCATCGTGGCCCAGAAGCCCACCATCGCGGTGAGGCCCGGCACGAAGACGGCCCAGAACTGGCCGGCCTTCTCGCCGCCCTCGGCGAACGCGGAGGGGGTCGAGAGCATCTGGCCGAAGCCGCCGGCGGCGACGTAGGCCCAGACGAGGAGGGCCAAGCCCATCAGGAGGAGGAAGGGGGCGGCCAGCTGCTCCAGCCACTTGATCGACTCGGTGCCGTAGTGGATGAAGACGACGTGGAGCGCCCAGAAGCCGAGGAAGCATAAGGTCTGGGCGAGGTCGATGCCGAGGAGCGGCAGGGGCGCGCCGTCGAAGGCGTTGCCCGTCAGCGTGTTCAGGATCACGTAGATCGCCTGCCCGCCGATCCACGTCTGGATGCCGAACCAGCCGCAGCCGACGAAGCCGCGCAGGAGGCCGGGGATCCGGGCGCCGATGGTGCCGAAGGCGGAGCGGCAGAGCACCGGGAAGGGGATGCCGTAGCGGGTGCCGGCGTGGCCGACGAGGAGCATCGGGACCAGGACGATGACGTTGCCGAGGAGGACGGTGAACACGGCCTGATCCCAGGACATGCCCTGGGCGATGAGGCCCGACGCCAGCAGATAGGTCGGCACGCAGACCACCATGCCGACCCAAAGGGCGGCGATCGCCTTCCAGTCCCAGGTGCGGCCACGCGCCGTGGTGGGCGCCAGATCCTCGTTGTAGAGGGCGGGGTCGGCCCCGCTCACCTCCTCGAACGTGCCGTAGGTCGCCCGCATCCGCCCTTGCTCCTCGCTTCGGATCTTATGGGTTTTCTTTAACCGGCTTCGCCGGCCTTGGCGACCACGGCGCGCAGCAGCACGTTGGCGCCCGCCGTCGCCCACTCCCGCGTGATGTCCTCGACCTCGTTGTGGCTGATGCCGTCCTTGCAGGGGCAGAACACCATCGCGGTGGGCGCCACGCGGGCGACGTAGCAGGCGTCGTGGCCGGCGCCCGAGACGATGTCGCGGTGCGGGTAGCCGAGTTCCTCCGCCGCCCGCCGGACGAGGCCCACGCACGCCTCGTCGAAGTGGGTGGGGGCATAGTAGAAGATCTCCTCGATCTCGTGCTCCAGCCCGATCTTCGCGCAGATGCCCTCGATGCCCTCCCGCAGCGCCTCGCCCATGCCCTTGAGCACCCCGTCGTCCGGGTGGCGGAAATCGACGGTGAGGAAGACGCGGCCGGGGATGACGTTGCGCGAGTTCGGGTGGACCTGGACCATGCCGACCGTGCCGACGGCCAAGGGCGCGCGCTCCAGCGCGATGCGGTTGACGAGTTCGACGATCCGGGCGGCCCCCAGCATCGCGTCGCGGCGTACCGGCATCGGCGTCGGGCCGGCGTGGCTCTCGAAGCCGGTCAGTTCGACCTCGTACCACCGCTGGCCCTGGCCATCGGTGACGACGCCGATGGTGAGCCCCTCGTCCTCCAGGATCGGCCCCTGCTCGATGTGGTACTCGAAGAAGGCGTGGAACCTGCGCTCTCCCACGGGTTCCTCGCCCTTGAAGCCGATCCGCTCAAGCTCGGTACCCAGCGACTTCCCGTCCACGTCCTCGCGGGCGTAGGCGAAGTCCTGGGTGAAGGCGCCGGCGAAGACGCCCGACGACACCATCGCGGGGGCGAAGCGCGAGCCCTCCTCGTTGGTCCAGTTCACGATCTCGATCGGGCGCTCGGTCTCGTAGCCGAGGTCGTTGAGCGTGCGGACGAGTTCGAGCGCCGAGAGCACGCCGAGCACGCCGTCGAACTTGCCGCCCGTGGGCTGGGTGTCGAGGTGCGAGCCGGCGGCGACGGGGGCGAGGCCGTCGTTCCGCCCTTTCCGCCTTGCAAACATGTTGCCCATCGAGTCCACGGCGACCGTCATCCCGGCCTCCTCGCACCAGCGGCGGAACAGTTCTCGGGCCTCCCGGTCGCCGTCGGTGAGGGTGAGGCGACGGTTGCCGCCCTTCTCCGTGGCGTCGATGCGGTGCATCTCCATGATGCTGTCCCAGAGGCGCGCCGGGTCGATCTGGAGGTTGCCGCCGGGGACTTCGCTCGCCATCGCGCTTCTTCCCTTGCTACTCGGCCGCTTCCGGCACCACGTTCGGGTTGTTCGGGTGCTTCGTCCAGTCGGCCGGGACCGGGTCGATCGGGCGGCCGGTGCGGGGGTCGACGCCTTCGGTCAGGCGCTCCATCGTGATGCAGCCGTCGACGGGGCAGACGTTGACGCAGAGGTTGCAGCCGACGCACTCGGCGTCGATCACCTCGAAGCGGCGGACGCCGCCCACCTCCTTCGTGATCGCCTGGTGCGAGGTGTCCTCGCAGGCGATGTGGCAGCGGCCGCAGGAGATGCAGAGGCCCTGGTCGATGCGCGCCTTGACGACGTAGTTCAGGTTGAGGAACTGCCAGTCGGTGACGTTCGGGACGGCCATGCCGACGACGTCGTCGAGCGTGGCGTAGCCCTTCCGCTCCATCCAGTCGGCGAGCCCCGCCTGCATCTCCTGGACGATCTTGAAGCCGTAGGTCATGGCGGCGGTGCAGACCTGGACGGTGCCGGCGCCGAGCGCGATGAACTCGGCCGCGTGGCGCCACGTCTCGATGCCGCCGATGGCGGAGATCGGCAGGCCGCGGGTCGCGGGCGCCCTTGCGATCTCGGCCACCATGTTGAGCGCGATCGGGCGGACGGCGGGGCCGCAATAGCCGCCGTGGGTGCCCTTGCCGTCGGTGGGGGGGCTGGGCGCCATCAGGTCGAGGTCGACGCCCATGATCGAGTTGATGGTGTTGATGAGCGAGACGGCGTCGGCGCCGCCCTTTTTGGCCGCCTCGGCGGGCTTCCGCACGTCGGTGACGTTCGGCGTCAGCTTCACGATGACCGGCATCCGGGTGTGCCGCTTGCACCAGCGGGCGACCATCTCGACGTAGTCGGGTACCTGCCCCACGGCGGAGCCCATGCCGCGCTCGCTCATNNTCATCCCGTGCGGGCAGCCGAAGTTGAGCTCGATCCCGTCCGCGCCCGTCTCCTCGACCAGCGGCAGGATCTTGCGCCACGCCTCCTCCTCGCAGGGCACCATGATCGAGACCACCATCGCCCGGTCGGGGTAGTCGCGCTTCACGGCCTTGATCTCGCGCAGGTTCACGTCGAGGGGGCGGTCGGTGATGAGTTCGATGTTGTTGAAGCCGATGAGGCGGCGGTCGCCGTCGTGGAGCGCGCCGTAGCGGGGGCCGTTGACGTTGACGATGGGGGGATCCTCTCCCAGCGTCTTCCAGACCACCCCGCCCCAGCCGGCCTCGAAGGCCCGGCGGACGTTGTACTCCTTGTCGGTCGGCGGGGCCGAGGCGAGCCAGAACGGGTTCGGCGACGTGATGCCGACGAAGTCGGCGCGAAGGTCGGCCATGAGGGAACCTCCTACTGAGACGCGGCGCGGAGCGCCCGGTCGATCGAGCGCGCGGCGATCTTGCCGTCTTCCACGGCCTGGACGGTGAGGTCCCGGCCGGTGCGGGCGCAGTCGCCGCCGGCCCAGACGCCGTCGACCGAGGTGCGGCGCTCGGCGTCGACGCGGATCCTGCCGCCCTCGAGTTCGAGGCCGACGCCGGCGAGCGGGTCGGGGGGCAGGGTCTGGCCGATCGCCTTCAGGCAGCGGTCGGCCGGGACGACGAAGGTCTCGCCGGTGCCGGCGAGGACGCCGTTCTCGAACGCGGTGCGCTCGAACGCGACCCCGACGAGCCTTCCCCCTTCGCTCAACAGGCGGCTGGGCCGCGCCCAGTGGCGGATGACGACGCCTTTCGTCTTCGCCAGGTCCTGCTCGTAGCCGGACGCCGGCATCTCACCTTGGCCGCGCCGGTAGACGATCGTCACCTCCTCGGCGCCGAGGAGCTTCGACTGCACGGCGGCGTCGACCGCGGTCATGCCGCCGCCGACGACGACGACGCGGCGCGCATCGCCGAGCCGCCTCGGGTCGTCGGCCTGCCGAAGGCGGGCGATCCAGGCGACGGCGTCCTCCACGCCTTCGATATCGTCCTCGCCCGGAAAGCCGAGGTCGTTGGTGTCGGGCAGGCCCATGCCAAGGAACACGGCGTCGAACGCGTGGCGGAGGCCCTCCAGCGTCGCGTCCCGGCCGAACGCCTCCCCCTGGCGGACCTCGATCCCGCCGATCGAGAGGATGAACGCCGCCTCCCGTTGCGCGAAGCCGTCCACCGTCTTGTAGGCGGCGATGCCGTACTCGTTGAGCCCGGCCGGCTTCTCCCTCGCGTCGAAGACCGTGACGTCGTGGCCGAAGGCGGCGAGGCGGTGGGCGCAGGACAGGCCGGCGGGGCCGGCGCCGACGACGGCGACCCGGCGGCCCGTGGGCTCGGCGCGGGCGTAGGGCTGGCCCTGGTGGTTGTCCATGTAGTGGTCGGTGGCGTGGCGCTGGAGCATCCCGATGCGGACGGGCTTGCCCTCCATCGCCACCCGGACGCAGACCTCCTCGCACAGGGTCTCGGTCGGGCAGACGCGGGCGCACATCCCGCCCATGATGTTGGCGTCGAAGATTGTCTTCGCTGCCCCGTCCGGGTTCGACGCCCCGATCTGGCGGATGAACAGCGGGATGTCGATGCCCGTGGGACACGCCGTCACGCAGGGTGCCTCGAAGCAGAACAGGCAGCGGTCGGCCTCGGTCAGCGCCTCCTGGCGCGAGAGCGGCGGGTGAAGCTCGGCGAAGCCCGCCCAGTCGCCTTCGTTCGGTTCCCGCATGGCCGCGTCATCCCCCCGTTTGACATCCCGATGTTCGATCAAATCTTCGGGGGGCGGTCAAGCACGCTTCGCGTCCGCGCCAGCGGACGCGAAGCGTGATCTTATTCTCGGCCAGGACAGGCCCAAAGCCGCGCCGGATCCTCACCCGAGGGATCTCCCAGGATCGCGTCGACGGAGCGGCACGCGCCCTCGACGCAGAGCGTGTAGGGCGGCACCGCCGCCGAGCGGCCGAGGGTGAGGGCGTCCTGCGGCGGGAGGTCGGGGTGCCACTGCCAGAAGGCGCCTCTACGTATGGCCCCATCCGGGACTTCCATCCCGGCGCCGCTGCCCTGGACGCGGGCGGCTTCGAGGACGAGGCGGCCGTCCGCGGCGCGCCAGTCCTCCTCCCAGCGCGTGTGCTCGACCGAGTGGGTCCAGGCGAGGGTGAAGCGTTCGGCCTCCAGCGCGACGACGAGGGCGCCGAGGCCGAGGCAGACGCTCACGCGGGCGCCGCCTGCCGGCGGCGGCTGTACCAGAGCCAGAAGGCGAAGCCGGCGGCGAGGACGAAGCCGACCTCGTCGGTGGCGGGCAGGGCCACGACGAGGCTGAAGGCGGCGGCGGTGGCGAGCAGGCGCTCGTACCAGAGGAGGGGGCGGCCGAGCTGGCCGATGGCGGCGGCGCCCCAGAGGCCGACGGCGAGCACGGCCTTGAGGACCACGTAGGCGACGGCGAGCGGGTAGCCGATCTCGGCGGCGAGCGGGCCGCCGTCCTGGAGCATGAGGGCGGGCGTGTAGACGGCCATGAAGGGGACGACGAAGCCGGCGATGGCGATCCGCATGCACTGGATGCCGATGGCGAGGCCGCTTGCCCTGGCGATCGGGGACGCGGCGAAGGCGGCCAGCGCCACGGGCGGGGTGAGGTCGGCCATGATGCCGAAGTAGAAGACGAACATGTGGCTGACGAGGAGCGGCACGCCGAGTTCGAGGAGGGCCGGGCCGACGATCGAGGAGGTGATGATGTAGTTGGGGATGGTGGGGATGCCCATACCGAGCACGAGGCAGGTCAGCATGGTCAGGACGAGCGAGAGGAAGAGGTTGCCGTGGCCCACGTCGACGATGACGCGGATGAACGAGGTGGCGACGCCGGTGAGCGTAAGCGTGCCGATGATGACGCCGACGAGCGCGCAGGCGATGCCGACGGGAAGGGCGTGCCTTGCGCCGTCGGCGAGGCTGCCGAGGCAGAGCGCTAGGGTCGCTTCCCGCCCCTCGGTCAGCCAGACGAGGGCGACGAAGGCGAGGAGGAGGGCGCCCAAGGCGAGGATGCCCCACTGGAAGAGGGCGGCGGCGGCGATGCCGGTCACGACCCAGAACAGGACGCGCAGCCATAAGGGGCCGAAGCGCACGGCGATCGGGGAGGCCAGGATGAGGAGGAGGGTGAGCGCGAGGCCGACCGTGCCGGCGAACAGGGGCGTGTAGCCGGAGAACAGGAGCCAGACGAGCGCCGCGAGCGGCAGGACGAGGTGCCACTTCGCCTTCAGCGCCGCGAGAGCGTTCGGGCAGTCCTCCTTCGGCAGGCCCTTGAGCCCGAGGCGCTCGGCCTCGAGGTGGACCATCCAGAAGACGGTGAGGAAGTAGAGGATCGCGGGCACGATCGCCGCCTGGACGACGGCGACGTAGGGCACGTCCAGCGTCTCCGCCATGATGAAGGCGACGGCGCCCATGACGGGGGGCATGATCTGCCCGCCCATGCTGGCCGTCGCCTCGACGGCGCCGGCGAACGCGGGCCTGTAGCCGAAGCGCTTCATGATCGGGATCGTGAACTGCCCCGTCGTCACGACGTTGGCGACGCCGGAGCCGTTGATCGTCCCCATGAGGCCGGACGAGACGACCGAGACCTTGCCGGGGCCGCCCGTCGTGTGCCCGACCGTGCCCATCGCGATGTCGTTGAACAGCCCCACCATCCCGGCGCGCTCCAGGAAGGCGCCGAAGAGGATGAAGAGGAAGATGTAGGTCGACGAGACGTAGGTGGGGATGCCGTAGATGCCCTCGGTGCCGAGGAACATCTGGTCGATGACCTGGGGGAAGTCGAAGCCCCGGTGGTTGAGCGGCGAGGGCAGGTACTGGCCGAACAGGGCGTAGGCGAGGAAGCAGGCGCAGATGGTGGGCAGGGCCCAGCCCATCATCCGCCGCGCCGCCTCGAAGACGAGGGCGATGGCGACGCAGCCGACCGCGATGTCGACCCCGTTCGGGTCGCCCGCCCGCCAGAGAAGGTCCTCGTAGAACACCCAGTGGTAGAGGGCGACGGCCATGCCGACGGCGCCGAGGGCGAGGTTGAGGGGCGTGCCTCCCCGGCCCTCGGCGGCGTTGAGGGTGAAGAGGAGGAGCATCAGGAAGCCGACGTGGACGGCGCGGATCACCTGGCTCGGGAGCGGGCTTAAGGCCGAGGTCCAGACCTGGAAGCAGGAGAAGGCGACGGCGATCAGGAACGCCGCCCACCACAGGCGCCCGTCCCCCCAGCGCATCTGGTGCTCGTGCAGCGCTTCCGGCTCGTTGGTCATGCGTCACCCCCCCAGCGGGGTGCCGGGACGGCGCCCGGCCCCCTTCGGCCTTCGCCTAGAGCAGCCCCTTTTCCTTGAAGTAGCGCTCGGCGCCGGGGTGGAGCGGGATGACCGGGTCCTTCGCCGCCTTCGCGGGGTCGATCCCCTTCGCGGCGCCGTGCGCGGCGACGAGCTGGTCGAGGTGGTCGAAGATCGCCTTGGTCATCTCGTAGACGGTTTCCTCGTCCAAGTCGGCGCGGGTGACGAGGTAGTTCGGCACGGCGGCGGCCGGCACGGGCTGGTCCTGGCCGTCGTAGGTATCGGCCGGGATCGTCGTCGTCTGGTAGGGCTGGCCGACCTTCTCGACGAGGGCGGGCTCCACCGGCACCATGACGATCGGCACCGACGAGGCGAGGTCGCGGATCGAGGCGACGCCGAGGCCGGCGGACTGGAGCGTCGCGTCGATCTGCCGGTTCTTCATGAGTTCGACCGACTCGGCGAACGGCAGGTACTCGACCTTGCCGAGGTCGTCGTAGCTCATCCCGGCGGCGGCCAGGATGGCGCGGGCGTTGAGCTCGGTGCCGGACTTCGGCGCGCCCACCGACAGGCCCTTGCCCTTCAACCCTTCGAGCGAGGCGATGCCGCTCGCCTTGCTGGCGACGATCTGGACGACGTTCGGGTAGATGGCGCCGATGGCGCGCAGGTTCTCCAGGGGCTTCCTGAAGCCCGCCTCCTCGTTGCCCTCGGCGGCGGCCTTGACCGAATCGGCGAGCGCGAAGGCGACCTCGCCCTTGCCCTGCTCCAGGAGGTTCAGGTTCTCGACCGAGGCCTTGGTCGACTGCACCGAGGTGCGGACGTCCTTCACGTTCTCGCCGATCACCGTCGAGACGGCGACGCCCAAGGGGTAGTAGACGCCGGACGTGCCGCCGGTAAGCACGTTGATGAAGGTTTCGGCGTGCGCGGCGGGGGCGAACGCGAGCGCGGTCGCGGCGAGGAGGGCGCCCTTGAACAGGGTGCGGCGTCGGGTCATCGGAATCTCCCTGGTTCGTTCGGTTGCGAACATCGTGCCCCTCCCGGCCCCGTCCGGCAAGGGTGGGGGCTTTTCAAACGGCGCGGACGGCCCATTCTCCCATTCTGGAAACGGTCAAAAGAACAACCGGGGGTCATCATGACGAATCCCACGCCCGGCGCGAGCCGGCGGGAATTCCTTTCCACGGCCGCGAGCGCCCCCCTCGTCGCGGGCGCCGCGGCGGGCGTACTCGGCGGCGAGGCGCGGGCGCAGACGACGACGGGGGCGGCGATGGCGGGCGGGCAGGTTTTGGTGACGCTGAAGGTGAACGGGCAGACGCACCGACTGTCGCTCGACCCGAGGGTGACGCTGGTCGACGCCCTGCGCGAGCACCTCGGTCTCACCGGCACCAAGGTCGGCTGCAACCACGGGCAGTGCGGCGCCTGCACGGTGCACAAGGACGGGGTGCGGGTGCTGTCCTGCCTCACGCTCGCCGTGGCGGCGGAGGGGAGCGAGATCACGACGATCGAGGGGCTCGCGGACGGCGACGAACTGCACCCGATGCAGGCGGCGTTCGTCCAGCACGACGCCTACCAGTGCGGCTACTGCACGCCGGGGCAGATCCTGTCGGCGGTGGCCTGCGTGAAGGAGGGGCACGCGGGGAGCGACGCCGAGATCCGGGAATACATGAGCGGCAACCTCTGCCGCTGCGGCGCCTACGTGAACATCGTCGCGGCGATCAACGACGCCAAGACGAAGATGGGGGCCTGAGCGATGCTGCCCTTCGCCTACGAGAAGCCCAAGTCCCTGGACGACGCCGTGAAGGCGCTGGCGGACGAGGGCGCCGTGCCCATCGCCGGCGGCACGACCATGATCGACCTCATGAAGCTCTACGTGCTGCAACCGCCGAAGCTCGTCGACATCGGCGGGCTGCCGGGGCTGGGTGAGATCGAGGAAACCGACGACGCCGTCGTCTTCGGCGCGCTCGTCAGGATGGCCGACGCGGCGGAGCACCCGCTCCTGAAGTCGGACTACCCCGCCCTCTCCGAGGCCCTGTGGCTCGCGGCCTCGCCGCAGATCCGCAACATGGCGACCTTGGGCGGCAACGTGCTCCAGCGCACCCGCTGCCCCTACTTCCGCGACACGAGCTACAGGTGCAACCGCCGGGTACCGGGCTCGGGCTGCGACGCGATCGGCGGGATCAACCGGCTGCACGCCGTGCTGGGCACGAGCGAGACCTGCATCGCCAGCTACCCCGGCGACTGGGCGGTGGCGCTCGCTGCCTTCGATACGGAGGTCGACGCGGTGTCGCGTGCCGGCAAGCGGACGATCGCGTTCGCCGACCTGCACCTGCGCCCGGACGACCACCCGGAGCGGGTCCACGCGCTGAAGGAGGGGGAGGTCATCACCCACGTCCGGGTGAAGAAGACCCCGCTCGGCAAGGCGTCCACCTACTACAAGGTGCGCGACCGCGAATCGTATGCCTTCGCGCTGGCCTCGGTGGCGGCGGCGCTCGTCATGGACGGCGAGACGGTGAAGGACGTGCGCCTCGGGCTGGGCGGGGTCGCCTCGGTGCCGTGGCGGGCCAGGGAGGCCGAGGACGGCCTCAAGGGCCAGGAGCTTACGCCGGAAACCGCGCGCCGGGCGGGCGAGACCGCCTTTCGGGACGCGAGGACCTACGACCACAACGCCTTCAAGGTGCCGCTCGGCGTGGAAACCGTCGTCGAGGCCCTGATGAGCGCGAAGACGAGGGCTTGAGACATGGCTGAACTGCCGCTCATCGGCGAAGGCGCGCCGCGCATCGACGGCCGCCTCAAGGTCACGGGCGACGCCCGCTACGCCGCCGACTTTTCCGTGCCGAACCCGGCCTACGCCCAACTCGTCACCTCGACGATCGCCAGGGGACGGATCGTGTCCCTCGACGCAAGCGAGGCCGGGAAGGTGCCGGGGGTCCTGAAGGTCTACACCCACGAGAACGCGCCGAAGATCGAGGGGGTGCCGTTCTTCGGCAAGGGCGGGCAGGCCTACCAGGGCTTCCGCCCGTTGCAGGGTGTCGAGATCAAGCACGAGGGGCAGATCATCGCGCTGGTCGTCGCCGAGACGCTGGAGGCGGCCCGCGAGGCGGCGTTCAGGGTGAAGGCGACCTACGAGCCCCAGACGCCCGCCGCCACCTTCGGCGACGGGGGGACCGAGACGGAGGTCGCGGCCGAGATTTCGAAGCAGCACACCGACCCCAAGACCGGCGACGCCGACGCCGCGCTCAAGGACGCGGCGCACGTGGTCGAGGCCGAGTACGAGACGGCGACGAACCACCACAACGCGATGGAGCTTTACAGTACGACGGCGCACTGGACCGGCGACCACCTCACGATCTACGAGCCGAGCCAGTGGGTCTACGGCCTTCGGGCCGGGGTCGCGGGCGAGCTTGGTATCCCGCAGGACAAGGTCCGCGTGCTCTCGCCGTTCACCGGCGGCGCGTTCGGCTCGAAGGGAACGGTGACGGCGCGCTCGGCGCTCACCGCCGCCGCGGCGCGCGCGCTGAACCGGCCGGTCAAGCTGCTTGTCACCCGCGCGCAGGGCTACACGACGGCCTCGTACCGCGCCGAGACCAAGCATAGGATCCGCCTCGGCGCCGACGGGGACGGCACCTTCGTCGGCTTCGTCCACGAGGGCTTCGAGCTCACCTCGCGCCCCGACACCTTCCTCGTCTCGGGCACCGAGTCGACGGTTCGGATGTACGGCTTCAAGAACGTCCGGACGAAGGTGAGCGCCGTCAGGGCCGACCGCAACACGCCGGGCTTCATGCGCTCGCCCGCCGAAGTGCCCTACATGTTCGCCTTGGAAAGCGCCGTCGACGAACTGGCGTGGAAGATCGGCATGGACCCGATCGAGCTTCGCCTGAAGAACGACACGAAGACCGACCCCATCACCGGCAAGCCGTTCACGACGCGGCAGGTGCGCGCCTGCTTCGAGCGGGCGAAGGAACTGTTCGGCTGGGACAGGCGGGTGGCGAAGGTCGGTGCCATGCGGGCCGACGGCGAACTGGTCGGCTACGGCGCCGCGCTCGCCTGCTACCCGACGCAACTCGCCCCCGCCGCCGTCCGCCTCACGCTCGAGGGCAAGGGACGGGCCCGGGTGCAGATCGCGGCGCACGACATCGGCACCGGCACCTACACCGTGCTGGCGCAGGCGGCGGCGGGGCTCCTCGGGGTGGCGCTCGACAGGGTCGAGGTCGAGCTGGGCGACACGAACCTGCCGGCCGGCCCCATCTCGGGCGGGTCGGTGGCGACGGCGAGTTCGGTCTCGGCGATCATGAAGGCGGCGGAGGCGATCCGCTTGCGGCTGGCAACGGCGGCCACGACCTCGAACGACGGGCCGCTCGCCGGCAAGGACAAGGAGAGCGTCGTCCTGAAGGACGGAAGGCTCGTCGCCGAGGACGGCACGGGCGAGGACCTGACCGACGCCTTCAAGCGCCTCGGCGTCGGCACGGTCGAGGAGTACGCCGAGTGGCTGCCCGACGGCGTCGACGAGAAGGCGATGCGCGGCCTCTACAACGGCAGCGTCAAGATCGTCGGCGGGCCGATGCAGGACCGGACCCAGTTCTCGTTCGGGGCCGAGCTGGTCGAGGTCCGGGTCAACCCGCGCACCCTTTCGATCCGGGTGCCGCGCATGGTCGGCGTCTTCGCGTCGGGGCGGATCATGAACCGGATGACGGCGGGGAGCCAGGTGCTAGGCGGGATGGTCTGGGGCGTGGGCTCCGCCCTTCACGAACAGACCGAGATCGATCGCCGCTACGCCCGCTACGTCAACGACAACATCGCGGAGTACCTCGTCCCGGTGAACGCCGACATCGTCCACCAGGAGATCGAGTTCCTGGAGGAGGACGACGGCGAGGTGAACCTTGCCGGCGTCAAGGGCCTGGGCGAACTCGGCAACGTCGGCACCAACGCCGCCGTCGCCAACGCCGTCTACCACGCGACGGGCTTTCGCGCGCGCAAGATCCCGATCCGGATCGAGGACGTGCTCAAGAGCCACTTGGTCTAGGAGCGAAAGCGATGGGCAAGGAAAGCCACACGGTCGAGGTCCGGCCGTTCCGGGGCACGGTGCGGGTCGAGGCGAACGGGGCGACGCTCGCGTCGACCACCCGGGCCCTCCTCCTGGAGGAGACGGGCTACCCCCGACGCTTCTACGTGCCGGAGGCCGACATCGAAGCCGAGCTTTCGCCGAACCCGCGCAGGACGCATTGTCCCTTCAAGGGCGACGCGGCCTACGCCAACACGAGCGCGAACGGCCTGCCGATCGAGGCGGTCGCCTGGAGCTACCCGAACCCCATCGCCGACGTGCCGGATCTCGCGGGGCACTGGTGCTTCGATCCGGGGAAGACGGAGACCGTCGTAGAGGAGGAATGACGCTTCGCCGCGTCCGCTGACGCGGGGTCTTTCTTTCCTCAGACGAAAAAGAGGAAAGAAAGACCCCGCGTCAGCGGCGCGAAGCGCGTCCTCGCTCAGTGCGCCGCGGCACCCTCGGCGCCGATGCCCGTCTGCGAGCGGACGTATTGGCCGCGGAACGCCTCTTCCTCGGCGCGCGCCGTGCGCGATCGGTCGAGGAGGGAGACGAGCCAGATGCCGCCGAACGCGACGATCATCGAGAACAGGGCCGGGTTCTTGTAGGGCGAGAGGGGCTCGGCGTAGCCGAACACGTCGACCCAGACGGTCTTCGAGATGACGACGAGGACGAAGGCGGTGAGGAGGCCGAGGAGGCCGCCGACGAAGGCGCCCTTGGTCG
This sequence comes from Geminicoccaceae bacterium, assembly GCA_020445645.1. Taxonomy (GTDB): domain Bacteria; phylum Pseudomonadota; class Alphaproteobacteria; order Geminicoccales; family Geminicoccaceae; genus JAGRGG01. The sequence goes on from JAGRGG010000081.1 coordinate 21,792, forward strand.
TCGTCTTCGACCAGAACATCGACATGAAGAGGACCGGGAAGTTGCACGACGCCGCGACCGAGAAGGCGAGGCCGACCATGAAGGCGATGTTCTCCTTCTCGAAGGCGATGCCGAGGATGATGGCGACGATGCCGAGGATCACGGTGGCAATCTTCGAGACCCGGATCTCCTGCTGGTCGGTGGTCCGGCCCCTGGCGATCACCGAGGCGTAGAGGTCGTGGCTGACGGCCGACGCGCCGGCGAGCGTCAGGCCGGAGACGACGGCGAGGATGGTGGCGAACGCCACGGCCGAGATGAAGCCCAGAAAGAGCGAGCCGCCGGTCGCGTTGGCGAGGTGGACGGCCGCCATGTTCGAGCTGCCGACGAGGTCCTTGACGAGGTCGAGGGCGCCGCCCTCCCCCGTGCCCGTCGTCGGGTAGTAGGCGGGGTTGCCCATCAAGAAGACGATGGCGCCGAAGCCGATGATGAAGGTGAGGATGTAGAAGTAGCCGATGAAGCCGGTCGCGTAGAACACGGACTTGCGGGCCTCCTTCGCGTCGGCGACGGTGAAGAAGCGCATGAGGATGTGCGGCAGCCCCGCCGTGCCGAACATGAGGGCGAGGCCGAGCGAGATGGCGTCCAGGGGGTCGGTGACGAGCCCGCCGGGCGCCATGATCGCCTGCCCGCTGGGGTGGACGTCGACGGCGGCCTGGAACAGGGCGGCGGGGCTGAAGCCGTAGGCGGCGAGGACGAGGATCGCCATGAGGGTGGCGCCGGCGAGCAGGAGGCCGGCCTTGATGATCTGCACCCAGGTGGTGGCGAGCATCCCGCCGAAGGTGACGTAGAAGATCATCAGGATGCCGACGATGATGACCGCCCAGAGGTAGGGCAGGCCGAAGAGCAGCTCGATCAGCTTGCCGGCACCCACCATCTGCGCGATCAGGTAGAAGGCGACGACGACGAGCGTGCTCACGGCCGAGAGCGAGCGGATCGGCGTCTGCCTGAAGCGGTAGGCCGCCACGTCGGCGAAGGTGTACTTGCCGAGGTTCCGGAGGCGCTCGGCGATCAGGAACAGGATGATCGGCCAGCCGACGAGGAAGCCGATCGAGTAGATGAGCCCGTCGTAGCCGGACGCGAAGACGAGGCCGGAGATGCCGAGGAAGGACGCGGCCGACATGTAGTCGCCGGCGATGGCGAGGCCGTTCTGGAAGCCGGTGATCCCGCCGCCGGCGGCGTAGAAGTCCCTGGCCGACTTCGTGCGCGAGGCGGCCCACTTCGTGATGCCGAGCGTCGCCAGCACGAAGGCGAGGAACATGAGGATCGCGGTCCAGTTCGTCGGCTGACGCTGGACCTCGCCCGAGATGCCCTCGGCGGCGAAGGCCGCGGGCGGCAGGAAGGCGAGCCCCGCGGCCGCGAGGGGGGCCATGAGGAAACGGCGCATCACTTGCTCTCCTCGACGATCTGCCGGGTCAGCCGGTCGAACTCGGAATTGGCGCGGGCGACGTAGACGCCCGTCAGCGCGAAGGCGGCGACGATGACGGCGATCCCGACCGGGATGCCCCAGGTGACGACGCCCCCCGCGACCGACGCGCCGAGCACGCCCGGCGCGAAGGCGACGACGAGAATGAAGGCGAAGTAGATGGCGAGCATGACGATCGTGAGCTGCCATGCGAAGCGCGAACGCTTGTCGATCAGCTCCCGAAAGCGCGGGCTCTGCTCGACCCGGTTGTAGACGAGATCGTTATCCATGGGCGTTTCCCAAGACCAGCACTCCCCCGGTGGCCCCTTTCGGGGCGGTTCGCGGCGTCCTTCCTCAAGGGCGGACGGGCCGCGTCATGGACCGGCTTCCTAGGCAGTCGCGGAACGTCTGTCCGCAGGGCCGCGTCAGCTTGCCTCAATCGGGACGGCGCGGGCACGGTGCGGTGGGTTGACGCAGGCGGGAAGGCCGCCTGCCGGATGGGCCGGCGGCCGGGGGCGGTTGCCGGAACGTCGTGCCGCCGGTAGCTAGGGGCCGGGCCAAGGGGGCCGGACGGAGAAGCCGATGCTGCAATGCTACGACACCCAGGGCCGCCGCCACCTCCTCGGGCCGGAAGAGCCGATCGGCCCCGACGCCGTGTGGCTCGACCTCCACGTGCCGAACCGGGACGAGGTGCGCCGGGTCGAGGCCCTGCTCGGCATCGAGATGCCGACGGTCGAGGAGATGGCCGAGATCGAGGTGTCGAGCCGGCTCTACCGGGAGGACGACGCCGTGTTCATGACGGCCTCGGTCCTCTCCAAGAGCGAGGGCGAGGCGCCGACGAGCCAGGCGGTCAGCTTCGTCGTCGGCAAGGGGCGGCTCGTGACGCTGCGCCACTCGGAGCCGAAGCCGTTCCAGACCTACTGCCAGAACATCCTGCGCCACCACGAGACCAACCTCACGGCGGAACTCGTCCTGGCGGGACTGCTCGACGCCATCGTCGACCGCCTCGCCGACATCCTGGAGACGGCGAGCGCCGAGATGGACCGGATCTCGGGCGAGACCTTCGCCCGCTCGCGCAACCTGAACAGGGTCCGCGACTACAGCGAGATCCTGGGCCGGATCGGCCGCTGCGGCAACCTGATCGCCAAGGTGAAGGAGAGCCTCGTCAGCCTCGGCCGGCTCGTCGCCTTCGCCAGCCTCACCCTTACGGGCAAGTCGAACAAGGCGCTGACGTCACGGCTGAAGACGGTGGCGCGCGACATCGTCTCGCTCAACGACCACGTCAACTACCTGTCGAACAACGTCACCTTCGTCCTCGACGCCACGCTCGGCTTCATCAGCATCGAGCAGAGCGCGATCATCAAGATCTTCTCGGTCGTCACCTTCATCTTCCTGCCGCCGACGCTGGTGGCCAGCATCTACGGGATGAACTTCCGGGTGATGCCCGAACTCGACTGGTCCTTCGGCTACCCGATGGCGCTCGGCCTCATGGTGGTCTCGGCCGTCCTGCCCTGGCTGTTCTTCAAGCGCCGCGGCTGGCTCTAGGAACGCCGAGGGATTGAAGGCCCTCCTTGTCGAAGCGGCGCGCCAGGAGCCCTTCCAGGGCGGGCGGCAGGGCGGTTCCGCCCGGCGCCGACCAGACCGCGACGCGAGCCAGCCAAAGCCAAAGCCCTTCCCAGCGGCGACGCAGCACGTCCACCTCCCGCGATCGTTCCAGCACGGGAAGGATTATGACGAAGGCCGCGCACGGCGTCGCGGGAGAAAGGCGCGTCCGCCTTCTTGGCAACCCACGAAGGGCGCTCAGCGATGCGGCGCCGCCACGGCGGCAAGGACGCAGAGCAGCTCGAACATGATGTTCGCCCCGGTCCAGGCGGTGAGGCCCCCCTGGTCGAAGGGGGGGCTGACCTCGACGAGGTCGGCGCCGACGAGGTCGAGCCCGGCCAGATGGCGCACCATGCGCTGGGCTTCCCTCGTCGTGAAGCCGCCGATCTCGGGGGTGCCGGTGCCGGGGGCCATCGAGGGGTCGAGGCCGTCGATGTCGAAGCTGACGTAGGTGGGGGCGTCGCCGACGATCGATCTAGCCTCGGCCATGACGGCGTCGACGCCGCGGTCGGCCAGCTCCTCGATCATGACGATCCTGACCCCGTTGGCCCGGCCCCATTCCACGTCGGCGCCGTCGTAGGCGGTGCCGCGGATGCCGATCTGGACGATGCGCCTCGGGTCGAGGAGCCCCTCCTCGCAGGCGCGGCGGAAGGGGGTGCCGTGGGTGTAGCGGTAGCCGCCGTAATAGGCGTCGTAGAGGTCGGTGTGGGCGTCGAAGTGGACCATGCCGACGGGCGCCCGGTCGCCGACGATGCCGCGGAGCACCGGCAGCGAGATCAGGTGGTCGCCGCCCGCCGTGAGGGGGCGGACGCCGCGCCCGGCCAGATCCTTGTAGAAGCCCTCGATCTTCTCGAGGCTGTCGTCGAGCGAGACCGGGTTGACGGGGCAGTCGCCGAGATCCGCGCAGCGTGCTTCGTGGAACGGCCGGATCCCCGACGCCTGGTTCACCATGCGGATCATGCCGGACGCCTCGCGCAGCGCGCGGGGGCCGTGCCTCGCACCCGGCCGGTTGGACGTGCCGCCGTCGAAGGGCACGCCGACGATGCCGATCTCGACCTCGGCGAGGCAGGGGTCGCCCGGCTCGACCAAAGGCAGCTTCATGAAGGTCATGGCGCCGGCGAAGCGCGGCAGGTCCATGCTGGAGCGCGGCAGGAAAGCGTTCTCGTCGGCCACGGGCAGGGTCTCCTTGGCTGATGCGCCTTCTTCCTAAGGGCGGGCGGCTTCGGCTATCAAGCCCGCGAAAGCCACAGCGCCAAAGGATACGCCCGATGCCGCTCTACACCTACGACTGCAAGGCGTGCGGCGAGTTCGCCGCCTGGGCCGGCATGGCCGACAGCGACCGGCCGCAGGCCTGCCCCGCCTGCGCCGGGGAGGCGCCCCGCGCCATCGCCCGGCCCCGCATCGGCAAGGCCGGCGACATCCGCTCGGACGGCGGCGGCTGGGGCGAGGTCGCGGCCGGCAAGGCGGCGGGCGGCGGTTGCGGCTGCGGGGGCGGCGGCTGCCGGCATTGAGACATGCTCGGCGTCGGCTGGCAGGGGGTCCTCGCGGTGCACCCGCCCTGGCGGCGCCTGCCCGATCGGGCTATAGGATCGCCTGCCATCCGCAACCGGCACGGAGAACGCCCATGTCGCGCCCCCTTCGCCTCGCGGCCCTCCTCCTGGCGCTCCTCGCCCCGCCGGCGTTCGCCGCTGGCGGCCCCGTCGGGACGTGGCGGCTGACCGACGGAGCCAGAGCCGACATGACGCGGCAATTCGAGGCGGGGCTTGCCGAGCACTACGGCCCGGACGAGCGCGCGAAGGTGGACGCCGAACTCAAGGCGCGGATGGCGGACTCGAAAAAGAAGCAGCCCGAGGTCGCGGACCGGTTCGACGCCCTCTACGCCCGGGTGCGCGCGATCCTCATGGACCCCCTGCCGGTCTTCGAGAAGACGGTGGCGGCCGCCTTCCCCGAGGGCGGCGAACTGCGCCTCATGGAGAACGGCGAGGCCGCGTGGACGGGCTACGGCGAAGGCGTCGAGGGTGCCGAGGACGGCGCCGTGACGGGCAGTTGGGAGGAGGAAGGCGGGACGCTTCACCTCTACCCCGAGGCCGAGGTCGACGGCGTGCCGGCGCCCGAACTCGAAGGCCGCGTCGAGGGCGACGCGATGCGGCTGCACGCGAACCTGGGCGACGACGACGGCGACACCACGCCCGAAGGGCTTCGCCGGGCGTTCGAGGGGGTGGAATGGGTGCTGGGGCGGGGGTGAGCCCGCCGCTTGCCGCTCGAAGACCACGACAGAAAGAAGGCGACTTCGCATGAAACTGCTGCGCTACGGCCCCAAGGGCGAGGAGAAGCCGGGGCTTCTGGACGACGACGGGCGCATCCGCGACCTGTCCGGCACGATCGACGACGTGGACGGCCGCTTCCTCGCCAACGGCGGGATCGAGCGCCTCGCCCGCCTCGACGTGTCGAGCCTGCCCGTCGTCGAGGGCCGGCCGCGCCTCGGCCCCCCCGTCGGGCGGATCGGCAAGCTGGTCTGCATCGGCCTGAACTACGCCGACCACGCCGCCGAATCGAACCTGCCGCTGCCGCCCGAGCCCATCATCTTCATGAAGGCCACGTCCTCGATCGTCGGCCCGAACGACGAGGTCGAGATCCCGAAGGACTCGCGCCACACCGACTGGGAGGTCGAACTCGGCATCGTCATCGGCAGGCGGGCGAAGTACGTCGACGAGGCGAATGCGCTCGACTGCGTCGCCGGCTACTGCATCGTCAACGACGTGTCCGAGCGCCACTTCCAGGCCGAACGCCAGGGGCAGTGGACCAAGGGCAAGAGCCACGACACCTTCGCCCCCATCGGCCCCTGGCTGGTCACGAGGGACGAGGTACCGGATCCGGGCAACCTCAAGATGTGGCTCGAAGTCGACGGCCACCGCTACCAGGACGGCTCGACCGCGACGATGGTCTTCAAGACCGCCTTCCTCGTCAGCTACCTCTCCAGGTTCATGACCCTGGAACCCGGCGACGTGATCCCGACCGGCACCCCCCCCGGCGTCGGCATGGGGCAGAAGCCGAAGGTGTTCCTGAAGCCGGGGCAGGAGATGCGCCTCGGGATCGAGGGGCTGGGCGAGCAGCGCCAGCGCACCGTGCAGGCGGGACAGGACGGATGACGCTTCGCGTCCGCCGGCGCGAAGCGTCGTCTCACCTCTTCAGCGCCCGCGTCGTCCGGACGAGCGCCCGCGCCACGGCGGCGAGCGACCGGGCCTGCGCCGGGTCGAGCGCCGGTTCGCCCTCGTCGGGCAGGGCCTTGTCGGCGGCGCCGAGCGCCAGCTGTTCCGGGACGACGAGGAGGCCGAGGTTGGCGAGGAGCGGGCGCAGGTGGATGAGGCCGCGCAGGCCGCCGAACCGGCCGGCCGAGGCGGCGACGAGGGCGGCCGTCTTGCCGGCGTAGGCCACCTTCGGCACCGGGTCGTCCGGCTCCCTGCGCGAGCACCAGTCGAGGACGTTCTTGAGGAGGGGCGGGAACGAGCCGTTGTATTCGGGGGACGCGATCAGGAAGCCGTCGTGGCCGGCCATGAGCCGCTTCAGGCGCCTCGCCCCTTCGGGCAGGCCCTCGGCCCGTTCGGCGTCGCCGTCGTAGATCGGCATGGGGTAGTCGGCGAGGTCGGCCTGGGTGACGATCGCCCCCGCCTCCTCCAGCAGCGGCACGGACGCCCGGGCGAGGCGGCGGTTCAGGGACGCCCTGCGGCGGCTGCCGGCGAAGACCAGGATGCGTGGGTCGCTCAAATGGAATTCCCTCGTGATGGCGCGGTGGTTTGCCCACCGAGATAGGCGTGCCCCCCGCCGCTCAAAGACCCTCGCCGCGCATGGCCGGTGTGTGGCACAGTGGGGCCTGTTCCTTCTTGAAGGGCCGGAACACAGCGACAGGGAGCAAGGTCATGACCAACCGGGTCGTCCGCGACATCATTCGCCGCCGGGACCTCGTCCGGACGAAGCCCACGGCGAGCGTCCGCGACGCCGCCAGGGAGATGGACCAGCACCGTTGCGGCAGCATCCTCGTCTGCGAGAAGGGCAGGCTCGCCGGGATCTTCACCGAGCGCGACCTCCTGACCCGGGTGGTGGCGCAGGGCCTGGACCCCGATGCCACCCCGCTGAAGGAGGTCATGACCCCGAACCCCGACACGATCGAGGCGGGCGACTTCGTCCGCGACGCCCTTCGCAAGATGGACGAGGGTGCCTTCCGCCATCTGCCGGTCATGGAGGGCGGCGAGATCGTGGGCGTCGTCTCGATCCGCGACATGCCGCTCGCCGACGTGGCCGAGCTGCAGCCGGAGCTGGAAGCGCGCCATACGCTGAGCGAGTGCCTGCGCTGACGCGAAGCGTCAGCCGTCCAGCCCCATCGCCCAGAAATCGGCCTCCAGGCGGCAGGCGTCCGTGAAGGTCCGGACGAGGTCGGCCCAGCGCGGGCTCGCCTGCGGCGTCGGGCCGAGCCTTCGGGCGGCGGCGCGGTCCAGTTGCGCCTCGGCCGCGCGCACGACGGCGACGTAGTCGGGGGCGGCGTAGGTCTCGATCCACTCGCGGTAGGGGTTGCCGTCCAGCCGGAGGGTGGGGTCGGCCTCGATGCGGGCCGCGATCTCGCCGTAGCCGACGACGCAGGGCGCCAGCGCCACGAGCAGGTCGAGGAGGTCGCCCTCGCCGCCCTTGGCAAGGACGTAGCGGGTGTAGGCCATCGTCGCCCCGTGCTCGGGCGTCGCCGCCATCGACGCCTCGTCGAGGCCGAAGCCGGCGCAGTAGCGCACGTGGAGCCGGATCTCCTCGTCGACGAGGGCGTGGAGGGTGGCGGCGCAGGCGCGCAGGTCGTCGAGGTCGACGGACTTCGCGGCGGCGAGCGCCCAGGCGCGGCCGAAATGGACGAGGAACAGGTAGTCCTGGACCAGATAGCGGCGAAACGAGGGTCCGGGCAGGGTGCCGTCCTTGATCCCGTCCACGAAAGGGTGCGCCGCGTAGGCGTCCCAGGCGGGACCGGCGGCTTGGATGAGCCGGCCGGCCAAGCCGTCCGCCGCCACGAGCCGGAGCTTGGTCACGGTCTTCCTTTCCCCCTGGTGCACGGCTTTTCCTTCTAGACGCGAGGCGGCATAAGGCGCCAGACCCCGGCGGCGCCGGGCGCGTTCCTCGAAGGCCTTCCCATGCCCCCCCTCGGCCGCTCGTTCCGCCTCGCCCTGCCGCTCATCCTCTCGAACCTCACCGTGCCGCTCATGGGCATGGTCGACACGGCGGTGGTCGGTCGGATCCCGGGGGCGCACAACCTCGCCGCCGTGGCGCTCGGCGCCGCCGTCATGAACTTGGTCGTCTGGGGGTTCGGCTTCCTGCGCACCGCGACCGGCGGGCTCGCGGCGCAGGCCTTCGGCGCCGGGGACGCCCGCACCCTGAAGGCCATCCTCCTGCGCTCCGGCCTCGTGGCGGTCGCGGCGACGGCGTTCGTCTTCCTCCTGGCCCCCTTCGCCTTCCCGGCGAGCGCCGCCCTGTTCGCGGCCGAAGGGGAACTGCGCGCGACGCTCCACGCCTATCTGGTCGTTCGCATCCTGGGAACGCCCTTCATCCTGGGGGGACAGGTGCTGACCGGCTGGTTCCTCGGCCGGCAGGAGACGGGGGTGCCGCTCCTCGTCATGCTGACGGCCAACCTGCTCAACGCCGCCCTCGACGTGGTCCTCGTGCTCGGGCTCGGCTACGGCGTCGCGGGTGCCGCGGCGGCGACGGTCGCGGGCGACGCGGCCGGCCTCGCGGTGGCCCTCCTCGTCCTCCGCCGCCGCTGGCCCACCCTGCGCGCGGCCTCGCCCGCCCTCCGGGAGGTGGCGGCGAAGGACCCGCTCCTGCGGCTGCTCGCGCTCGGGCGCGACATCTTCCTGCGCACGATGGCGCTCCAGGGCGCCTTCCTCGCCTTCGCGGCGCTGGCGGCGCGGGAGGGTGCCCTCGTCGTCGCGGCGAACGCCGTGCTCCTCAACTTCTTCACCCTCCAGGCGCACGGGCTCGACGGCTTCGCCGACGCCGCCGAGGCGACGGCGGGGCGGGCGGTCGGCGGGGGCAGGCTCTCGGACCTGCACGACGCCGTCAAGGCCGCCTTCGTCAACGCCGGCCTCCTCGCCGCTCTTCTGTCGCTCTCGTTCTGGGCCTTCGGGGAAGCGATCGTGGCCTTGCTCACCACGCTCCCCGAGGTGCGGGCCGAGGCCGGGCGCTACCTCGGCTTCGTCGCCCTGCTGCCGCCCCTGTCGGTCGCGGCCTTCGTCTGGGACGGGGTCTTCTTCGGCGCCACGCGGGGAAGGGAGATCCGGAACGCGATGGGGCTCGCCTTCGCCGCCTTCCTCCCCCTCGCCTTCCTCCTTCGCCCCTTCGGCAACGCGGGCCTTTGGACGGCGCTCCTCGCCTTCCTCGTCCTGCGGGGATTCCTCCTCACCTTCCTTTACCGGCGGGCGGGCTGGGGGGCGGGGTTCATGCCCGAAAAAACCGCCGCCGCGACGGCAACAACTCCTTGAACGCGTGAGGACAATCACCACATGGACGGTCGCGGGCGCTTCGGGTCCGCACCGTCGAAACCAGGGGGTCCGGCCCGTCTGAACGAGGGACGGCCCCCGACCAGAAGTCGCTCAAGAGAGGACTGACAGCCATGCGCACCCTCGACCTTTCCCCCCTCTTCCGCTCGACCGTCGGCTTCGACCAGCTCGACAAGCTGCTTGATACGGCTTTTCGCGAGAGCAATCGCGAGGCATCCTATCCGCCCTACAATATCGCCAAGCTTGGTCAGGACCAGTACCGGATCACGATGGCGGTCGCCGGCTTCGGCGAGGAAGATCTCGACATCACGGCGCATGACAACATGCTCACCGTGAAGGGGCAGATCGCGAAGCCCGAACAGGATGTCGAGTTCCTGCATCGCGGAATAGCCCAGCGGGCTTTCGAGCACCGCTTCCAGCTCGCCGATCACGTGCAGGTCGTGGGCGCCGACCTCAGCAACGGCCTTCTCGACATCCAGCTCGTGCGCGAGGTGCCGGAGGCGATGAAGCCGCGCAAGATCGCCGTGGGCGGCGACGCCGGCGCGACGCAGAAGGTCATCGAGGGCGACAAGCAGGAAGCCGCCTGAGCAACCGAACGATCCCGAACGGCGGCCTTTCGCCGTTCGATGGAGGCGAGGGGGGCGCCGCAAGGCGCCCCCTTTTCGATTCGCGTGCCCGAGGTCAGGCGTCGTTCGGGACGGGTGAGCGTTGGCCCCGCAGCCGTCGCTCGATGTCCTCGGGCGGCATCGGCCGGCCGTAGAGGTAGCCTTGCGCCTCGTCGCACCCGTGCAGGCGCAGGAAGCCTGCTTGGTCCTCGTCCTCGATCCCCTCGGCGATCACCTGGAGGCCGAGGCTCTTGCCGAGCCCGACGACCGAACGGGCGATCGTGCCTCCGTCGGCCTTCCCGCCGATGTCGGCGATGAAGGAGCGGTCGATCTTGATCCGGTCGATCGGGAAACGCCGCAGGTGGCTGAGGGACGCGAAGCCCGTGCCGAAGTCGTCGAAGGCGACGCCGATCCCGAGCCGGCGCAGGCGGCGCAGCGGCTCGATGATCTGCGACTCGTGCTTGAGCAGGATGTTCTCGGTGATCTCGAGCTCCAGGCGCTCGGGGGGCAGGCCGGTCTCGACGAGGATCCGCTCGACCTGGGACGCGAGCCCGCCCGAATGGAACTGGGCCGCCGACAGGTTGACGCCCACGCGCAAGGGCGGCAGGCCGGCGTCGAGCCAAGCCCGCGCCTGAAGGCAGGCGGCGCGCAGCACCCAGCTTCCCGCCTGCGCCGCGAGGCTGCTCTCCTCCAGGGCCGGCAGGAACGCGCCGGGCGACAGGAGCCCGCGCTCGGGATGGTTCCAGCGCAAGAGGGCCTCGACGCCGACGACGGCACCGTCGTCCAGGCGTACCTGCGGCTGGTAGTGGAGCAGGAACTCTTCCTCGGCCACGGCGCGGCGCAGCTCGAGGTCGAGCCGGCGGCGGGCCTCGACCGCGACGCGGAGGTTGGGGTCGAAGAACTGGTAGCGGCCGCGCCCCTCCTTCTTGGCGCGGTAGAGCGCCAGATCGGCGTTCGCCATCAGCGTGTCCACGGCGTCGCCGTCGTGCGGGCACAGGGCCACGCCGACGCTGACCCCGACGTGGACCCTTCGCCCTTCGAGGATGAACGGTTCGCCCAGCGCCACGATCAGCTTGGCGGCGACGGCGGCCGCCGTGTCCGCGCCCTCGAGGCCGTCGAGCAGGACGGCGAACTCGTCGCCGCCGATGCGCGCGACCACGTCGCGCTCGCGCACGCCGCCCCGCAGCCGCCCCGCCGCCTCGGCGAGCAGGGCGTCGCCCGCCGCGTGGCCGAGGCTGTCGTTCACGTTCTTGAAGTGGTCGAGGTCGACGAGCAGGAGCGCGCTGGATCGGGCGTGGCGCGTCGCGGCCTCGACCGTGCGGCGCAGCGCGCGGCGGAGGTGCTCCCGGTTGGCGAGGCCGGTGAGGGTATCGTAGTGCGCGAGGTGCAGGAGGCGGGCTTCCGCCGCCTTGCGCTCGGTGATGTCGCGGATGATGGCGCCGAAGCCGGCCTTCCCCCCCTCCCGCCACGTCGAGAGCGAGATCTCGGCCTGGAACGCGCGGCCGTCGCGGCCCAAGGCTTCGAGTTCGAGCGTGCGCCCGACCGCCGGCACGGGCTCGCCGGCGACGGCGCGGGCGAAGCCGGCCTCGTGGCGCCCCCGCTTCGCCTCGGGCACCAGCATCGCCAAGGGGCGTCCGACCGCGTCGCCGGCCGCGTAGCCGAACAGGGCCTCGGCGGCGGCGTTCCAGGAGGTGATGCGCCCGTCCGAATCGGCGCAGACGATGGCGTCGGGCGAGGTCGCGGTGATGCGCTCGAAGCGCTCCTGGCCCGCCCGGTGCGCCGCCGTCGTCCGCCGCAGCTCGATCCGGTCGACGACCGCCCTGGCCAAGGCGGCGAGCAGGCGCTCCTCCTCGGGGTCGATTCCCTCCGGGCGTGCCTCGAAATCGTGGACGCACAGGGCGCCGAGGCGGTGGCCGGAGGGCGCGGTGAGCGGGGCGCCGGCGTAGAAGCGGACGTTCAGCGGCCCCGCCACGATCGGGTTGGCGCTAAAGCGCGGGTCGAGGCGTGCGTCGGGCACCACCATGACCGGCGCCTCGCGGAGGATCGCGTGGGTGCAGAACGAGACCTCGCGCGAGACCTCGGGGATGTCGGTCCCGACCTTGGCCTTGAACCACTGCCGCTCGTCCTCGATCAGCGAGATGAGCGCGACGGGTGCCCGGAGCAGCTTGGACGCGAGGAGGACGAGGTGGTCGAAGTCCTCCTCCTGCGGCGTGTCGAGGATGTCGTAGCGGCGCAGTTCCGCGAGCCGGCCCGCCTCGTCGGCCGGAAGGGGGTAGGGTCTCGCGGTGCTCTGGGTCACGCCGGGCATCGTCCGCCTGATGGTCTGGGCAGAGTATGGCCTACGCTTCATTTCTTTCGGGTTAACGGCGGGCGCGGCGCGTCCGCTTGCCGGCCCAAGCCGGCTCGCCTATAGCTTGGCCATGCGCAACCGGCCCCTCATCGGCGTCACCTGCTGCCTGATCCAGGGCGAGGCGTCGACGTTCCACCGCGTCCAGGACAAGTACGTCGACGCGGTCGCGGACGGCGCGGACGGCCTGCCCGTCCTCGTCCCGGCGCTGGGCGGGCGCCTGGACGCGGCGGAACTCGCGGGTCGTCTCGACGGGCTCCTCCTCACCGGCAGCCCGTCCAACGTCGACCCCGCCCGCTACGGCGGCCCGCCGCCGCGCCCGGACGACGAGGCCGATCCCGCGCGCGACGCGACGACGCTGCCCTTGGCGCTCGCCTGCATCGATGCCGGCGTGCCGCTGTTCGCCGTCTGTCGGGGCATCCAGGAGCTGAACGTCGCGCTCGGCGGCAGCCTGCACCAGCACGTCCAGGAACTGCCGGGCAAGCGGGACCACCGCTCCGACAAGACGAAGCCCTACGCCGCACGCTACGCCCCGGTCCACGAGGCGCGGATCGAGCCCGGTGGCGCCTTCGCGCGGCTGTTCCCCGGCGAGCGGGGCTTCATGGTGAACTCGCTGCACGGCCAGGGGATCGACCGCGTGGCCCCCGGCCTTCGGGTCGAGGCGGTGGCGCCGGACGGGATCGTGGAGGCGGTGAGCCTGCCGGACGCCAAGGGGTTCGTGCTCGCCGTGCAGTGGCACCCGGAATGGCAGGTCCGGGACTACCCCGTCCACCTGCGGCTGTTCCGGGCGTTCGGCGACGCGGCGCGGGCGCGGGCCGCGTCCAGGCAGGGGCAGGAGCGGGCGCCTTGAACGTCGAAGGCTGGATGAAGGAGCGGCGCGTCACCGAGGTCGAGTGCGTCGTCGCCGACATCAACGGCATCGCCCGGGGCAAGATCCTGCCCGGCCTCAAGTTCGTCCGCTCGCTCGCCGACGACACGCTGCGCCTGCCGGAGAGCGTGTTCATCCAGACGGTGACGGGGGACTACCCCGAGGCCGACGTGATCGACCCCATCACCCGCGACGTGCGGCTGCGGCCGGACGCGGGCACGATCCATCTGGTGCCCTGGTACGACGAGCCGACGGCGCAGGTCATCGCCGACTGCTACCACCACGACGGCACGCCCGTCATGATCCAGCCGCGCCACGTCCTCAAGCGCGTGCTCGGCCTTTATGAAGCGCGAGGCTGGAAGCCGATCGTCTCGCCGGAACTCGAGTTCTTCCTCACCAAGGTCAACACCGACCCCGACTACCCGCTGGAGCCGCCGATCGGCCGCAACCGGCGCCCCGAGACGGCGCGGCAGAGCTACGGCATCGAGGCGGCGAACGAGTTCGACCCCGTGTTCGAGGACGTCTACGACTGGTGCGAGGTCCAGGGGATCGACATCGACACCCTCACCCACGAGGCGGGGGCGGCGCAGATGGAGATCAACTTCAACCACGGCGACCCGCTCGGCCTCGCGGACCAAGTGTTCCTCTTCAAGCGCACCCTGCGTCAGGCGGCCTTGAAGCACGGCATCTACGCGACGTTCATGGCAAAGCCGATGCACAACGAGCCCGGCTCGTCGATGCACATCCACCAGAGCGTCTACGACGCGGGTACCGGGGAGAACCTGTTCGGCGCCGCGAACGCCGAAGGCTACAGCCCGGCCTTCCTCCACCACATCGCCGGCTTGCAGCGCTATCTGCCGGCGGCGATGCCGCTGCTCGCCCCGAACGTGAACTCGTACCGCCGCCTGCGCCGCTACTCGGACGCGCCGATCAACGTGCAGTGGGCCTGGGAGAACCGCACGGTGGGGCTGAGGGTGCCCGAGTCCGACCGCGAATCCCGGCGGGTCGAGAACCGGGTCGCCGGCGCCGACGCCAACCCCTACCTCGCCATCGCCACCACGCTCGCCTGCGGCTACTTGGGCATGGTCGAGGAACTGCAACCCACCGATCCCATCAAGGGCAGCGCGTATCGCATGGCGCAGACGCTGCCGCAGCAGATGCCGGACGCCTTGAAGAAGCTCAACTCGTCGTCGAGCCTGAAGGAGTGCCTGGGCGAGGACTTCGTCCGGGTGCTGATCGCGGTGAAGCAGACCGAGCACGAGGCGTATCAGAGCGTGATCAGCTCGTGGGAGCGCGAGCATTTGCTGCTCAACGTGTAGAATACGCTTCGCGTCCGCTGGCGCGGGGCCTTTTTCTCCTTTTTTCGTCTGTTGACCGTGCTTGGCATGGGCGTTCGTGCCAAGCACGGTCAACAGACGAAAAAAGAGAAGAAAAGGTCCCGCGCCGGCGGACGCGAAGCGTACTCTTTGCCCTTGGACAACGCGCGCTCCGCCAGATAAGGCTTGTCCCCCGACCAACGACCGACGGAGCCCGCATGAGCCTTCGTGACGACACGCGGCGCTGGCGCGCGCTGGACGACCGGCACCACCTGCACCCCTTCACCGTGTTCCCCGAGCTGCGCGCCAAGGGCAGCCGGGTCATCGTCGGCGCCGAGGGGTGCCATGTGTGGGATTCGGAGGGCAGGCGCTACCTGGACGGGATGGCGGGGCTTTGGTGCGTCAACGCGGGCTACGGGCGGGAGCGGCTCGTGGAAGCGGCGCGGCGGCAGATGGCGGAACTGCCGTTCTACAACACCTTCTTCATGACGACGACGCCGGCGGTGGCCGAGCTTGCGGGGAAGCTGGCCGAGATCCTGCCGGAAGGGCTGGACCGGGTGATCTTCATGAACTCGGGCTCCGAGGCCAACGACACGGTGATCAAGACCGTGCGCTACTACTGGAACCTGATGGGGCGCCCGGAGAAGAAGACCCTCATCGCCCGGACGCTCGGCTACCACGGCGTCGGGCTGGGCTCCGCCTCGCTCACCGGCATGGGCTTCATGCACAAGCCCTTCGACCTGCCCTTGCCGGGGTTCGCGCACATCGGCAACCCCTACCACTTCGCCGAAGGCGGCGACGAGGATCCCGAGACGTTCGGCCTTCGGGCGGCGGGCTGGCTGGAGGCGAAGATCCTGGAGATCGGGCCGGAGAAGGTCGCGGCCTTCGTCGCCGAGCCGATCCAGGGGGCGGGCGGGGTCATCATCCCGCCGGAGGGCTACTGGCCGGAAGTGCAGCGGATCTGCGAGCGGTACGACGTGCTGCTGGTGGCCGACGAGGTGATCTGCGGCTTCGGGCGGACGGGGAACTGGTGGGGCAGCGACACCTACGGCATCCGCCCCGACATCGTGCCGATGGCGAAGGGGCTGACCTCCGGCTACCTGCCGATGGCGGCGGTGGCGCTCGGCCGGCGGGTCGGCGACGCCGTCGCCGGGGCGGCGGGCGAGTACGCGCACGGCGTCACCTGGAGCGGCCACCCGGTCGCCGCCGCCGTCGCCCTGGAGAACATCCGCCTCATCGAGGAGGAGGGGCTGCATTTGCGGGCGGGCGGGCCGATAGGCGCCTGCTTCGCCGAACGCCTCGCCACGCTCGCCGACCATCCGCTCGTGGGCGAGGTGCGGGCGAAGGGGCTGCTCGCCTGCATCGAGCTGGTCGAGGACAAGGCGGCGAAGCGGCCCTACCCCTCGGCGCGGAAGGCGGGGCTGACCTGCCGCGAGCACTGCTTCGAGAACGGCCTCATCATGCGCGCCGTCCGCGACGGGATGATCCTCTCGCCGCCGCTCGTCATCTCCGAGGCCGAGATCGACGAGATCGTCACGAAGGCAAGGGTCGCGCTCGACGCCACGGCCCGCGACCTCGGCCGGTAGGGCGGGCTCGTGACCTTCGCGCAAGGGGCCATCGTCGCCATCTTCGTCGCCCTCATGGGGCTGTTCGTCTGGGGGCGGGTCCGCCACGACGTGGTGGCGATGGGCGGGCTGCTGGCGGGGGTGCTCTTGGGCGTCGTCCCGGCGAAGGCGGCGTTCTCCGGCTTCGGCGAGACGGCGGTGGTCTCGGTCGCCGCCATGCTGGTCCTCACCCGCACCCTCACCGAGACGGGCGCCACCGACTGGCTGAGCCGGAAGGTCGAGGGCTGCACCCGGACGGCGTCGATGCACGTGGGCGCGCTTTCGGCGGTGACGGCGCTGATCTCGACCGTGATGAACAACGTCGGCGCGCTCGCGCTCATCATGCCGATCGCCATGCAGACGGCGGCGAAGACCAAGCGCTCGCCCTCGATCCTGCTCATGCCGATCTCGTTCGCGGCCCTCCTTGGTGGCCTCGTCACCCTCATCGGCACGCCGCCCAACATCCTGGCCTCCTCGTTCCTCGAAAAGGCGACGGGGCGCCCCTTCTCGATGTTCTCCTACACCCCGGTCGGCCTGCCGCTCGCCGTCGTCGGCGTCGTGTTCATGGCGACGATCGGCTGGCGCTTCCTGCCGAAGTCGCGGCGCTCGGCCGAGGCCGAGAGCTACTTCGCCATCGCCGACTACGTGACCGAGGCCAAGGTGGGGCCGAAGACCCCCCTCATTGACAGGAGCTTCGGGCAGGCGTCGGACCTGTTCGCCCGGATGGACGCCGCGATCCTGGGCCTGCTCCGCGACGGGCGGCGGCTGCCGAACGTGCCCCGGCGCTTCGCGATCCGGGAGGGCGACATCCTCATCGTCGAGGCGGCGCCGGCGAGCCTGCAACGCCTGAGCGAGGCGCACGGGCTCGAATTCGGCGACGCGACCGGCCCCGCCTTCCAGCTCTCCAGCGATGACGTCCGGCTCTCCGAGGTCGTCATCCGGCCGGGCTCGGAGCTGGACGGGCGCAGCGGCAACCGGGGGCGCCTCGCCCAGCAGTTCAACGTCACCCTGCTCGCCATCGCGCGCGAGGGCGGCCCCATCCGCGACCGGCTCGACCGCATCGTCCTCAAGGCCGGCGACGTGCTCCTCCTCCAGGGCGAGACGGTGCGGCTGAACGAGGTGATCCGCCTGCTGGGCTGCCTGCCGCTCGCCGAGCGGCGCCTGCAGATGGCCAAGCGCCGCCACGCGCGGCCGACGCTCGCCGTCTTCGCCGTCGCCATCCTCGCCGTCGCCGTGAACGCGGTCGACCTGCCCGTGGCGCTCTGCACGGCGATCGCCGTCCTGGTCGCGGTGCGCATCCTGCCCGCCCGCGAGCTCTACGACGCCATCGACTGGCCGGTCATCGTCCTGCTCGCCGCCCTGATCCCGCTCGGCACGGCCTTGCAGGAGACGGGGGTGACGCAGAACATCGCCCTCGCCATCGTCCGCGCCGCGCAGGACCACGGGCCCATCGCGGCGCTTGGCATCGTCTTCCTCGTCACCATGATCACGACCGACATCCTCAACAACGCCGCCACCGTCGTCATCATGGCCCCCGTCGCCATCGAGACCGCGCAAAGGCTGCACGTCAGCGTCGAGACCTTCGTCATGACGGTCGCCATCGCGTCCTCCTGCGCCTTCCTCACCCCGATCGGCCACCAGAACAACACGATCGTCATGGGGCCGGGCGGCTACACCTTCACCGACTACATGCGGCTGGGGGCGCCGTTGCAGGCGGTCCTGATCCTGTTCGCCGTGCCGCTGCTGCTGCTGGTGTGGGGGTTGTGAAGCGGGAGGCAGGAGAGCCGGTTTCGGTTTATTTTCCTATGTGCTCGTCGTGCCCGCTCTTGGGTTCGTTTGGATGGTTGCGTGGGGGCGTTTTCGTGCGCCTTGGGTTCGTTCGGATGGCTTCCCGAGTCCCCCCCCGAAGCCCGAGCGGCCGGGATCAGGATCAGGACGGCGGCGGCTGCGGACGCGAAGCGTCGTCTTCCCTTGCCCTCAGCCCCCCCGCAGCAGATCGAGGATCGCGGGGGCGCGTTCGTCCGGGGTGGCTTGCTCGGCGATCGGGCGGCCCGGGTAGCGGGCCTGCCAGAGCCTGGTGCCGGTCGGGCCGGGGTCGTGGAGGCGGACGCGGAGGCGGGGCGTGGCGAGTTCGGCGGCGTAGGCTTGGACGACGGCTTCGAGGGCGGCCTTGGCGGCGGCGTAGGCGGCCATGAAGGGGGTGCCGGGGGGGACGTCGGCGTCCTTGAGGAAGACGGCGGCGCCGCCTTCGCCCGCCTTCAGGACGGGGTCGAGGGTGCGGATGAGGCGCTGGGCGGAAAAGGCGTGGAGGGCGACCGTGGCTTCGAGGGCCTTGGGGTCGAGCTGCCACGTCGGGGTCAAGGGGCCGTGCTCGGCGGCGGCGTGGACGAGGCCGTCGAGGCGGCCGAAGCGGTGGTAGAGGGAGGGGCCGAGGCGGTCGACGGCGTCGCCGTCCTTGAGGTCGAGGGGGAGGAGGGTGAGGGCGTGGCCCTCGGCGCGAAGATCGTCGTCGAGTTCCTCCAGGGCCGCCTTGGTGCGGGCGACGGCGACGACTTGGGCGCCCTCCCGCGCGGCGGCGAGGGCGACGGCGCGGCCGATGCCTCGGCTGGCGCCGGTGACGAGGAGGACTCGGTCCTTCAAGGTCGCGTCCGGCATCAGTCGGCCTCGGCGAGGAGGGTGAGCTGGGCGTCGCCCTCGTTGGCGTCGGCGTCGAGGAGGCGGGTGGGGTAGTCGCCGGTGAAGCAGGCGTCGCAGTATTGCGGGTGCTCGCCGTCGCGGCCCCCCTCGCCCGCCGCCCGGTAGAGGCCGTCGATCGAGACGAAGGCGAGGCTGTCGGCGCCGATGAGCCGGCCCATCTCCTCGACGCTGTGCAGGGCGGCGAGCAGCTTCGCGCGCTCGGGGGTGTCGACGCCGTAGAAGCAGGGGTGGACCGTGGGGGGGCTGGCGATGCGGAGGTGAACCTCGCGGGCGCCCGCCTGCCGGACCATGCTGACGATCTTGGTCGAGGTCGTGCCGCGGACGATGCTGTCGTCGACGAGGACGACCCGCCTTCCCTCCAGGCTCGCCCGGTTGGCGTTGTGCTTCAGGCGGACGCCTAAGTGCCGGATGCTGTCGGTCGGCTCGATGAAGGTGCGGCCGACGTAGTGGTTTCTGATGATGCCCAGCTCGAAGGGGATGCCGGACGCCTGGGCGAAGCCGATCGCGGCGGGAACGCCCGAATCGGGGACGGGGACGACGAGGTCGGCGCCGGCGGGGGCCTCGCGGGCAAGCTCCTCGCCGATGCGCTTTCGGATCTCGTAGACGCCTTTGCCGTCGAGCCGGCTGTCGGGCCTTGCGAAGTAGACGTATTCGAAGACGCAGAAGCGCCGCCGCTTCGGGCGGAACGGGCGGCGCGAGTGGACGCCGTCCCCGTCGACGATCACCATCTCGCCGGGGTCGAGGTCGCGGACGAACTCGGCGCCCAGGATGTCGAGGGCGCAGGTCTCGGAGGCGAGGACGTGGGCGTCGCCCAGCCGCCCGAGGACGAGGGGGCGGACGCCCAGGGGGTCGCGGACGCCGATCACGGCGTCGTCGACGAGGGCGACGAGCGACCACGCACCCTCCACCTGGTCCAGCGCCTCGACGAGGCGGTCCCGGATCGCGCGCGCCTTCGAGTGGGCGACGAGGTGGACGACGACCTCGGTGTCGGTCGTCGACTGGAACAGGGCGCCCCTGGCGGCGAGCGAGCGGCGCAGGTTGAGGGCGTTGGTGAGGTTGCCGTTGTGGGCGATGGCGATGCCGCCGGCGACGAGGTCGGCGAAAAGGGGCTGGACGTTCCTGAGCATGGACGCGCCCGTCGTGGCGTAGCGGACGTGGCCGATCGCGGCGTGGCCCTTCAGTTCGGCCAGGACGTGCGGGTCGTTGAAGCCGTCGGCGACGAGGCCCGTCGCCTTGCGGCTCCGGAACTGGCGGCCGTCGAAGGCGACGATGCCGGCCGCCTCCTGGCCCCGGTGCTGGAGCGCGTGCAGGCCGAGCACGGCGTGGGCGGCGGCGTCGGGGTGGCCGTGGACGGCGAAGACGCCGCACTCCTCGCGCGGCTTGTCGTCGTCCAGGAAGGCAGGCGTCATGGCGGGTCCGTTCAGCGGGTTCGCTCGACGAGGCGGTCGACGGCGTCGGTCGCGCCGGGGGCGTAGCCGTCGACGGCCTGCCCGACCGCCCCGCCCGCCGCCTCGATGGTCCCGCGCGTCGGGCGGACGATCTCGGGCGGCAGGAAGCTTGCGATCTCGGCCGCACCCTCCTTGATGAGCGGCAGGGTCGCGGCGTTCCTCACCCAGTCGGGGTGGCTCTTGGGGGGGACGATCATCGAGGCGATCAGGTAGCCGGCGACGACGATGAAGGCGCCGCGCGCGGCGCCGAAGAGGAGGCCGAGCAGGCGGTCGACGGGGCCGAGGAACCCGCCTTCCACCCCGCGCGCGACGAACTGCGCCACGATCTTGAAGACGACGAGCGGCACGGCGAAGACGGCGAGGCCGGTGGCGATGTCGGCGAGGAGGGGGTGGTGGACCTGGGCCGCGACGTAGGGCCGGGCCTCGGCGAAGCCGAACCACGCGACGGCGAACGCGCCGATCCAGCATAGGAGGCCGAGCCCTTCGCGCACGACGCCCCGGCTCATGGCGAGGAGCGCCGAGAGGCCGACGAGGACGGCGACGGCGATGTCGAGGACGGTGAGACCCGTGCCGCTCATGCGCGAACCTTCATGCGTCAAGCGCTTCCTCGCGCCTTCGGCCGCGCCGCACCGGCCCGATCAGGGCGACGAGGTCGGCGAGCCGCGTGGTCTCGACGAGCGCGATGCCCCCCTTCGGCGGCTTCGCCATCCGGGGGACGACGGCGCGCTTGAACCCCAGCTTCTGCGCCTCCCGCAGCCGGGCGTCGGTCTGGGCGACGGGGCGAACCTCGCCGGCCAACCCGACCTCCCCGAAGACCACCGTCTGCCCCGGCACCGGCCGGTCGGCGAGCGAGGAGACCAGCGCGGCGGCGACGGCGAGGTCGGCGCCGGGCTCGCCCACCTTCAGCCCGCCGGCGACGTTCAGATAGACGTCGCGCCCGCTCATCACAAGCCCGCAACGCGCTTCGAGCACGGCCAGGATCATGGCGAGCCGGTTGCCGTCCCAGCCGACGACGGCGCGCCTGGGGGTGGCGAGCGGGCTGGGGGCGACGAGGGCCTGGACCTCGACCAGGATCGGCCGCGTGCCCTCGATCCCGGCGAAGACGGCGGCGCCCGCGATCCCCTCCTCGCGGTCGGCGAGGAACAAGGCGGAGGGGTTGCCGACCGGGTGGAGCCCGGCTTCGCGCATCTCGAAGACGCCGATCTCGTTCGCGGGGCCGAAGCGGTTCTTGACCGCCCGAATGATGCGGAACTGGTGCCCCCGCTCGCCCTCGAAGTAGAGGACGGTGTCGACCATGTGCTCCAGGACGCGGGGGCCGGCGATCTGGCCCTCCTTCGTCACGTGGCCGATGAGGAGGACGGCGGTGCCGCGCTTCTTGGCGAAGCGGATCAGGTCGTGCGACGCGGCGCGGAGCTGCGTCACCGTGCCGGGCGCCGGCTCCAGCCCCTCGACGTGCATGGTCTGGATCGAATCGATGACGAGGAGGTCGGGGGCGGTCGGGCCGTCGACGGTGGCGAGGATGTCCTGGACCGAGGTGGCGACGCCGAGGCCGATGGGGGTGTCCTCCAGGCCGAGGCGCTGGGCGCGCAGGCGGATCTGCTCCGCCGACTCCTCGCCCGTGACGTAGACGACGCCGCGCCCGGCGGTGGCCAGGGCGGCGGCGGCCTGGAGGGTGAGGGTCGACTTGCCGATGCCGGGGTCGCCGCCGAGCAGCATCGCCGAGCCCTTGACGATCCCGCCGCCGAGCGCCCGGTCGAGTTCCTCGATCCCGGTGGCGAGCCGGGGCGGCATCCGCTCGGTGCCCTTCATCCCGGAGAGGACGAGCCCGGCGCGGCCCCTGGCGCTCGCCGCCCCCTTGGGGCGCGCCTCCGCCGCCTCGCGCTCTTCTTGCAGCGTGTTCCATTCGAGGCACGCCTCGCAGCGCCCGGTCCACTTGGGCTGGACGTTGCCGCAGGACTGACAGACAAAGACGTTGCGGGGCTTGGCCATGTCGCCTCGTGACGTATCCGGGCGGATCCGACGATCCCGCCCCAACGATCCCACCATATGGCGACGGAGACCCCGATAATGAACCCACGGCCGGGCCGGCTCCGCGCCCTCCTCGTCCTGGCCCTCCTGGCCCTCCCCGGCGGCGCCCGCGCCGACACGCTCGTCTTCGCGGCGGCGAGCCTGCAAGGGGCGCTGGATGCCGCGATCGAGGCGTCGGGGGTCGCGGCCAAGGCGTCCTACGCCGCAAGCTCGACGCTGGCCCGGCAGATCGAGGGCGGGGCGGAGGCGGGGCTGTTCATCTCGGCGAACCCCGAATGGATGGACTACCTGGCGACGCGCGGCCTGATCGACGCCGGGAGCCGCCGCGACCTCCTCGGCAACACGCTGGTCCTCGTCGCCCCGCTCGGGGGGGCGCCGGCGGGCGGGCTCGACCTGCCGCGGGCGCTGCCGGCGGCGCTCGGCGGGGGGCGCCTCGCCGTCGGCGACCCCGACCACGTCCCGGCCGGGATCTACGCCAAGGAGGCGCTGGAGCATCTGGGGCTGTGGAAGGATTTGGCCCCCCGCCTCGCCCGCGCCGACAACGTGCGCGGCGCCCTGGCGCTGGTCGAGCGCGGCGAGGCGCCGCTCGGCATCGTCTACGGCACGGATGCGGAAGCAAGCGACAGGGTCGAGACCGTCGCCACCTTCCCGGACGACGGCCACGCCCCGATCCGCTACCCGGCGGCGCTGACCAGGGCGGCGGACGCGGGGGCAAAGCGCCTGCTCGCCTTTTTGGAGGGCGACGTGGCGGCGGAGATCTTCAGGGCGCACGGCTTCACCGTGCTCGCCGGACCCTGACGGGCCTCCTCCTCATGTGGCTGACCCCGGACGAGGCCGACGCACTGCGCCTCTCCCTGAAGGTGGGCCTGTGGTGCATGGCCCTCGGCCTGCCGCTCGCGCTCGGCCTCGCCCTCCTCCTCGCCCGGACCCGCTTTCCCGGCCACGGCCTCCTCAACGCGCTGGTCCACCTGCCGCTCGTCCTGCCGCCGGTCGTGACGGGCTACCTCCTCCTCCTCGCCTTCGGGCGGCGGGGTCCGCTCGGGCGCCTGCTCGAGGACGCCTTCGGCCTCGTCCTCGCCTTTCGCTGGACGGGGGCCGTGCTCGCGGCCCTCGTCATGGCGCTGCCCCTCATGGTCCGGCCGATCCGGCTCTCGATCGAGGGGGTCGACCGGCGGCTGGAGGCGGCGGCGGCGACGCTCGGCGCCGGCCCGCTTCGGGTGTTCCTCACCGTCACCCTGCCCTTGGCGCTGCCCGGCCTCGCCGTCGCCGGGATCCTGGGCTTCGCCCGGGCGATGAGCGAGTTCGGGGCGACGATCACCTTCGTCTCGAACATCCCCGGCGAGACCCGCACCCTGCCGCTCGCCATCTACACGGCGATCCAGGTGCCGGGCGGCGAGGGCGGTGCCCTTCGCCTCACCCTGATCGCCGTCGCCGTGTCGCTGCTGGCCCTCCTCGCCTCCGAGGCGTGGAGCCGGCGGCTCGCCGCCCGGCTGGACGGGCGGCCTTGATCGAGGTCGAGGTCGAAGGGGGATTCGGCGGCTTCGTCCTCGACGTGGTGTTCCGGAGCCCCGCCGGGATCACGGCGCTGTTCGGCCATTCGGGCGCCGGCAAGACCACGCTGGTCGCCATGATCGGCGGCCTCCTGCGCCCAAGAAGGGGCCGCATCGCCCTGAACGGTCGGGTGCTGTTCGACGCCGCCCGGGGCATCGACCTGCCGGCGCGCCGCCGCCGGATCGGCCACGTCTTCCAGGAGGGGCGGCTGTTCCCCCACTTCAGCGCCGGGGGCAACCTGCTCTACGGTGCCAGGCTCGCCCCCGTCCCGCCGTCCAAGGCCAGGATCGGGGAAGTCGTCGCCCTGCTGGGCGTCGGCCCGCTCCTGAAGCGCCGCCCGAACTCGCTCTCGGGCGGCGAGGCGCAGCGGATCGCCATCGGCCGCGCCCTCTTGAGCCAGCCCGACGCCCTCGTCCTCGACGAGCCGCTCGCCGGGCTCGACCACGCCCGCAAGCAGGAGATCCTCCCCTACCTCGAAGGCCTGCGCACCCAGGCGGGCCTGCCGATCCTCTACGTCAGCCACGCGATCGACGAGGTCGCCCGCCTCGCCCGCGACATGGTGCTCCTGAGCGGCGGCCGGGTCGCGGCGACGGGGCCGGTCGAGACGGTGCTGGGCCGCCTCGACCTCCGCCCGATGACCGGCCGCTTCGAGGCCGGCTCGATCCTGGAAGGCCGCCTCGCCGCCCACGACCCCGAAGACCACCTGAGCGAGGTCGCCTTGGGCGGCCAGCGCCTCGTCCTCCCCCTCGTCGACGCCCCCCTGGGCGCCACCGTCCGCCTGCGCGTCCGCGCCCGCGACGTGGCGCTGGCGCTGTCCCGCCCGGAAGGCATCAGCATCCAGAACGTGCTCAAGGGCCGGATCGCCGACCTCCGCACCGCCGGCCCCGGCCTCGTCGAACTGAACCTCCTCGTCGAAGGGCAGACGCTCTCGGCAAGGCTCACCGTGCGCGCGGCACGCGCCCTCGACCTGAAACCGGGCCTCGAAGCCTTCGCGCTGGTCAAGACGATGGCGCTCGATCGGTCGGGGATCGCGGCGAGGTAGGAACACGCCACGCGTCCGCCCCTTACGCCACCTGCCCCACCCGGATTGGTCCCTCGGCGCGGCCGTGGATGAACTGGTCGACGTAGGCGTTGCCGCTGGCGTCGATCGAGGAGGCCGGGCCTTCCCAGCGGATCCTGCCCTCGTGGATGAGGGCGACGCGGTCGGCGATCTTGCGGACGCTCGCCATGTCGTGGCTGATCGAGACGGCGGTGGCGCCGAGGTCCCGGACGCAGGCGCGGACGAGGTCGTTGATCACGTCGGCCATGATGGGGTCGAGGCCGGTCGTCGGCTCGTCGAAGAAGATGATCTCGGGCTTGGTGGCGATGGCGCGGGCGAGGCCGATCCGCTTTTGCATGCCCCCCGAGGTCTCGGCGGGGTAGCGGTCGGCCACGTCGGCGGCGAGGCCGACGCTCCGCATCACCCGCACCGCCTCCTCCCTGGCCTCGTGCCGCCCCAGGCGCTTTTCGGCGAGCAGGCCGAAGGCGACGTTCTCCCAGACCGGCAGGCTGTCGAACAGGGCGGCGCCCTGGAAGAGCATCCCGATCCGGCCCTGCACGGCCCGGCGCTCGTCGTCCGAGGCGCCGACCATCTCCCTGCCGTCGATCCGGATCGAGCCCCCGTCGGGCGTGATGAGGCCGATGATGCACTTCAGGAGGACGGACTTGCCGGTGCCGGAGCCGCCGATGATGACCGTGCTCTGCTTTTCCGGCACGTCGAGGTCGACCCCCTGGAGGACGCGCTTTGGGCCGAACGCCTTCTCGAGGCCGCGCACGGCGATCTTGACGGTCATGAAGGGTTCCTAGCGGCTGAAGAAGATCTCGGTCACGACGTAGTTCGAGACCAGGATCATGATCGAGGCGGCGACGACGGCCTGGGTCGTCGCGGTGCCGACCCCCTGGGCGCCGCGCCCCGAGTTGTAGCCCTGGTAGCAGCCCATGAGGGTGATGATGAAGCCGAACACGCCGGCCTTGACGAGGCCCGACGTCACGTCCTCCGGTTGCAGGTAGTCGAGCGTGCTCTGGATCCACTCACCGGCCGGGAACCCCAGCTTGTAGGCGCCGACGAGGAGCCCGCCCATGACGCCGATGATGTCGGCGACGAGGACGAGGAAGGGCAGGCAGACGAGGCCCGCCAGGATGCGCGGGAAGACGAGGTAGCGGAAGGGGTCGGTCGAGAGGGTGGAGAGCGCGTCGATCTGCTCCGTCACCCGCATGGTGCCGAGTTCGGCCGCCATCGAGGCGCCGACGCGGCCTGCCACCATGAGCCCGGCGAGGACGGGGCCGAGTTCGCGGGTCATCGAGATGACGACGATCGTCGGGATGGCGCTCTGCGCCTCGAAGCGGGAGAAGCCCGTGTAGCTCTGGAGCGCCAGCACCATGCCGGTGAAGATGGCGGTGAGCCCGACGACGGGCAGGGAATAGTAGCCGATCTCGACGAGCATGCGCAGGAACTGGCGGGGGTACCAGGGGCCGCGCAGGCCGCGCCCGACGCCGGTCGCGGCGAACAGGGTGATGGCGCCCACCGTCTCGAAGGCGCCGAGCGTGCCCCGCCCCACGGGCCGAAAGGGGTTGATCATGGTCTTGAATCGCCTTCCAGGTAGCGCCGTTCGATCCGGGGGCCGAGCCGGGTCAGGACCTCGTAGGCGATCGTCCCGGCGGCCTCGGCGAGCCGGTCGACCCCATCGTCGCCCCATACCAGCTCCGCCCGCACCCCCGGCCGCACCCGTCCGGCGTCCAGCGCCGTGGCGTCGACGGTGATCAGGTCCATCGACACCCGGCCGACGACCGGCACCTCGACCCCGTCGATGCGGGCGACGGATCGGCCACCGAGGCAGCGCAGGTAGCCGTCGGCGTAGCCGATGCCGACGGTGGCGATCAGCGAACCGGCGGGGGCCGCGTGGGTTGCGCCGTAGCCGACGCTGGCGGGGCCGTCAAGGCGGCGGACCTGGAGGACCGGGGCGGTGAGGCGAAGGACGGGCCGCATCGGGTTCGGCCGCCCGGGCGTCGGGTTGCCGCCGAAGAGCGCGATGCCGGGACGGCAAAGGGCGAGGTGGAAGTCCTGGCCGAGGAACATGCCGCTCGAATTGGCGAGGCTGAGCGGCACCCCCGGCAGAAGGGCGCCGGCGGCCATGAGGTCGCGGCGCTGGCGCCGGCTGCGCTCCGCGTCCCCCTCGGCGGCGACGAGGTGGGAGAGGAGGCCGCGCAGGTCGACGGCCGCCGCGTCGTCGCGGTCGACGCGGGCGAAGCCGGCGGCCGAGAACCCCAGCCGGGACATGCCCGTATCAAGGTGGAGGACAGCCGGCAGGCGGCGGCCGAGCTTCCGGGCGAGGGCGCTCCAGACCTCCAGGTCGAGCGGCTGGTTCAGGACGGGCACGATGTCCTTGGCCGCCATGTCCTCGGCGCCGCGCAAGGCGCCCTCCAGGACCAGGATCGCGGGCGTGGGGCCGAGGTCCGCGCGCAGGGCGAGGCCTTCCTCGACGCGGGCGACGTAGAAGGTGCGGCAGCCGGCGCGGCGAAGGGCCTTGGCGACGGGGGCGGCGCCGAGCCCGTAGCCGCCGGCCTTCAGCACCGCCGCCGTCTCGGCCCCGGGCGCCTCGTCCTTCAGGCGGCGCCAGTTGGCGACGACGGCGCCGAGATCGACCTCGGCGCAAGCCGGCAGGGGCGGCAGGACGGGGAGCCTTTCCCTAGACGGGGTCGTCATAGCCCATCTCGAGGTTGCGGAAACGACCGAAGCCGGGGTCGAACTGGAGGGCGATGTTGCCGATCGAGCCGTTCCTCTGCTTCGCGATGATGATGTCGGCCCGGTTGTGCGCCCGGTTGCAGCGCTCGATCCATTCCTGGTGGCGCTGCTGGAACTTCTCCAGGGTCTCGCCGTCGCGCTGCATGGGCTCCGAGCGGGCGAGGTAGTATTCTTCCCGGAAGACGAACATGACGACGTCGGCGTCCTGCTCGATCGAGCCCGACTCGCGGAGATCCGAGAGGAGCGGGCGCTTGTCCTCGCGGCTCTCGACGGCGCGGGAGAGCTGCGAAAGGGCCAGGACCGGGACCATCAGCTCCTTGGCGATCGCCTTCAGCCCCTGGCTGATCTCGGAGATCTCCTGAACGCGGTTGTGGTTGTTGCCGCCCGTCGAGGTGCCCTTGAGGAGCTGGAGGTAGTCGACGACGATGAGCGAGAGGCCGTGCATCCGCTTCAGCCGTCTTGCGCGCGAGCGCAAGGCCGCGATCGAGAGGGCCGGGGTGTCGTCGATGTAAAGGGGCCGCTTCGCCAGCGACTGGCTGGCCGCGACGACCCGCTGCCACTCGTCCTCGTCGCGCAGCTGCCCCCGCCTGAGTTCGTCCGAGCTGATCTGCGCCTCGGCGGCGAGCAGGCGCATGGCGAGCTGCTCGGCCGACATCTCGAGCGAGAACACGGCGACGGTGTGGTTCGGGTGCTTCAGCTCCCCCGCGTGCGGCCCCTCGGCGCGGATCGCGGCGGCGTTGGCGGCAAGGGTCACGGCGAGCGCCGTCTTGCCCATCGAGGGGCGCCCGGCGAGGATCAGGAGGTCCGACGGCTGCAACCCCGCCAGCTTCTCGTCGAGCCCGGTGAGCCCGGTCGGCACGCCCGTGATCTGGCCCGCCTTGTGGTAGGCGCTCTCGACGAGGCGGATCGTCGAGGTGAGGACGGTGGAGAAGTCGCGGAAGCCGCCGCGGGTTTCGCCGATCTGGGCGAGCGCGAACAGCTTCTGCTCCGCGCCTTCGATCTGCTCCAGGGCCGGCGTCCCGGCCTTCGGGTCGTAGGCCTCGTTGACGAGGTCCTCGCCGAGCCGGATCAGGCTGCGCTTGACCGCAAGCTCGTGGATGACCCGGCCGTACTCGACGGCGTTGATGATCGTCTCGGCCGCGTGGGCAAGGCGGGTGAGGTAGCGCGCCCCGTCGAGCTCCTTGAGCGCCTCCTCCTCGTCGAAGAGGTGGAAGAGCGCCTTGGGGTCGGCCAGCATCCCCTTGCCGATCCGCTCGGCGCAGACCTCGAACAGGCGCTGGTGGACGGGCTCGAAGAAGTGCTCGCCGCGCAGGAACTCCGCGACCCTGTGGTAGGTCTCGTTGTTGACGAGCACGGCGCCGAGCAGCGCCTGCTCCGCCTCCAGGTTGTGCGGCTGGGTGCGCAGCCCCGCCAGGAGGGCCTGCCCGCCCTCGCTCGCCAGACGAAGATGCGGTGCCTGTTCTGCCATGCGGGCAAACTAGCAGATCGGGCCGGGGCAACAGAAGGCCGGAGCGAGGCCAACCGTCCGCGTATTGTGGATAAGCCTGTGGATCGTCGGGGGACGGGCGGCGAAGAACCGTGCGCAAGCCCTTGAACGGGGCCGCGTCCGGCGCCGGGCGCGGCAATGTGGCAACAAGCGCCCCCGCTCGCCGGGCCCCGTGCAACCCACGCGAACATGTTCCGCCGCCACTACAACTTTTTGTTAAGGTTGCCCCCTTACAACCGTCTCCCGATCCACCGCTCCACGGGACTCTCCCCGGCACGGGCGGTCCAGCCGGGAGTTCGGGATGTTCCCCTTGCGCCGCAGCCTCGTCAGCCTGTTGGCCCTCAGCGTCGCCGGATGCGGCGGCGGCGGGGGCGGCAGCGGGGGCGGCGGGGGCACGTACCCCCAGCTTCCGCCCTCGGTCAGCATCCCGCTCGTCGACGACCCGGCCGCCTTCGAGACGGCCGAGTACATGCACAGCGGCGCCTTGAGCCGCCTGCACGCCTCGCACGCCTACGCCGCCGGCGGCAGCGGCCAGGGGATCACCGTCGCCGTCGTCGACACCGGGATCGACGTGGACCACCCGGAACTCGCGGCGAACGTCCATCCCGACAGCACGGACATCGTGGCATCGCGCGGCGTCGACGACGTGGGCGGCCACGGCACGGCGGTGGCCGGCGCCGTCGCCGCCCGGCGCAACGGCGCCTCGGTCCACGGCATCGCGCCCGAGGCGAGGCTGCTCGCGGTCCGTTCCGACCGCGTCGGCAGCTGCCCCGGCGCCTGCCGCTTCGGCCAGAACGACCTCGCCAACGCCACCGACTACGCGACGGCGCACGGTGCCCGGGTCGTGAACTACAGCCTCGCCGCCTCGGACCTGGGCAACCCCTTCAAGGACGCCCTCGTCCGGGCCGCGAACAAGGGCACGATCCTCGTCATGGCGGCCGGCAACAGGAGCCTGGGCAGCCCCGAGTGGCCGGGCCGGTTCGCGGCGGACGGCGACCTCAAGGGGCGCGGCATCGTCGTCGGCGCGCTCGACGCGAACGACGAGATCGCCTCGTTCTCGAGCCGGGCCGGGGTCGCCAGGAACGCCTACATCGTGGCCCCGGGCGTCGCGGTCGGCACGACGGTCATGGGCGGCGGCGAGGGGACCATGTCCGGCACCTCGATCGCGAGCCCCCTCGTCAGCGGCGCCGCCGCCCTCGTCCTCGACCTCGCCCCGCATTTGAAGGCCGAGCAGGTCGTGAGCCTCCTGCTCTCGACCGCCCGCGACCTCGGCGATCCCGGCGTCGACGCCGTCTACGGCCACGGGATGCTCGACCTCGAAGCGGCGCTGGCGCCGAGCGGCACCGTCACCGTCGCCGCGGGCGACAGGGTGACGGGGGCGGGGGAAGCGCTGGCATCCTCCAGCCTCACCCTTGGCGCCGCCTTCGGCGACCACCCCGACGTTTCGCACGCCCTCGCCGACGCCGTCGCCTTCGACGCCCTGGGCCGCGCCTACAAGGCGGGCCTGGAGCGCCGCGTCGCGGCCACGGCCCCCGCCTCGCCCCTGGCCGCGTGGCTGGCGCCGGGGGACGGGGTCGCGGGCGGCGAGACGCGGGACGGCGTGCGGCTCGGCTTCACGGCGGCGGAGACGCCCGCCGACGATGCCCCCTGGCGGGGGGAGGACCGGGCGGTGACGTTCACGGGCGAAGCGGACCTCGGCGCCGCGACCCGGGTGCGCGCCGCGCTCGGCACCGCGCCGGCGGGGCTCGGCGCCACGACGGCGACCGGCGGTGCCGCCCTGCCGGGGGCCCTGCCCCACTTCGGCCTCGTCGGCGGGGGCGGCCTCGTCGTCGACCACGCCTTCGGCAACGGCTGGCGCGTCCAGGCCGGCGGCAGCCTGGACGGGACGGGCGACGGCGCGGAAGGGCGGCGGGGCGTGATGGCGGCGATCGAGCGGGGCGGCGACGAGACCCGCCTGCGGCTGGCGTTCGGCCGGATGGTCGAGGGCGAGGCACTGGGCGGCACGGCGCGGGGCGCCCTGGACGGCCTGCCCGACGCCGCGACGACGGTGGCCGGGTTTGAGGCCAGCGCACCCCTCCTGCCGGGCCTCGGCCTCGTCGGCGCGTTCGGCGTCGGCCTTACCGACGCGCGGCGCGCGGACGACGGCCTGCTGCGCGCCGCCTCGCCGCTGGTCAGCACCGGGGGCGGGCTCGCCCTCGTCGCCCGCGACGTGGCGGTGCAAGGCGACGGCCTGTCCTTCGGCGTCAGCCAGCCCCTTCGCGTCGAGACGGGCCGCCTCACCCTCTCCGTGCCGACGGGCCGCGACATCGCGGGCAACGTGAGCCGCGAGCGCCGCCGCGTCGACGCGGCGCCCGAAGGCCGCGAGTTCGACGTCGAGCTCGGCTACGGCCGGCCGCTCGAAGGCGGCGCCCGCCTCGACCTCAAGGCCCTCCTCCGCCTCGACCCCGCCCACGACGCCGAGGCCGCGCCCGAGTTCGGCGTCGGGCTGCGCTACCGCGTGCCGCTCGGCTGAGACGCTTTTTCAGGCGGGGCGAACGCTTCATGTCCGGCTCGCGCGGGGCCTTGTTTCTGCCTTGCCTGACACGGTTCCAGCGCCTGGGCCGGCCCGACGCCACCACGAAAGACCCGAAAAAGCGCCGCATGATGGATCCCAAAGCCGTCGCGCCGGGTCGGACGACGGGGCCGGGCTTCCCTTCTACGCCACCGAAACCCTTCGAGGCTCCGGCGACCGCTCGCATTCAACGATATAGTCGCGGGTGAGCGGTACGGCGTCCTGCCGCCGGGCGAGCTGGAGCTGGAAGACGACGTTGCCCATGTGGCGGAAGGAGACCTCGCTCGCCGCCAGATAGAACTCCCACATCCGGCAGAAGGTCTCGTCGTAGAGCGCTTTCGCCCGGTCGCGGTTGGCCGTGAAGCGCCGCCGCCAGTGGCGCAGGGTTTGGGCGTAGTGGAGCCTGAGCACCTCGACGTCGGTCACCCAGAGGCCTTCCTTCTCGACCGCCGTCAGGATTTCGGACAGGGCCGGGGTGTAGCCGCCGGGAAAGATGTACTTGCGGATCCAGGGGTTGGTCGCGTAGGGCGGCGGGTAGGAGCTGCCGATGGTATGGACGAGGGCCACGCCGTCGTCGGCCAGCAACTGCCGGACCTTGCGGAAGTACGTGCGGTAGTGCCCGAGGCCGACATGCTCGAACATGCCGACCGAGACGACGCGATCGAAGCGCCCCTCCACCTCGCGGTAGTCTTTCAGGTCGAAGCCGGCCCTGCCGGCGAGACCGGCCCGCTCGGCGCGGGCGCGGCTCAGCTTGAGCTGCTCCTCGGACAGGGTGACGCCGACGACCCGTGCCCCGTACTCGCGGGCCAGATACAGCCCCATGCCCCCCCACCCCGAGCCGATGTCGAGGACTCTGTGGCCGGGCTCGACCAGCAGCTTCGCCGCGATGTGCCGCTTTTTCAGCGCCTGCGCCGTCTCCAGGTCCTCGTCGCCGTTCGGGAAGTAGGCACACGAATACTGGCGATCCCGGTCGAGGAAGAGGTCGTAGAGGGCACTGGAGAGATCGTAGTGGTGGGCGACGTTGCCGCGCGCGCGCCCCTTCGTGTTGTACTGCTGGGCACGGCGGAACAGTTCGTCGAGCCGACGCACCCCGTCGGTAAAGGGATGAAAAGCGCCCCGCGTCACCTCGTAATTGCGCCCGACGAGGTCGAGGAAGTCGTAGATCGTACCGTCCTCGACGGTGAGCGTACCCGCCATGTAGGCCTCGCCGACGTGGAGGGCCGGGTTGTAGAACAGGCGGCGGTGGAGCCGTTCGTCGTGCAGGCGTACGGTGATCGAAGGGCCTTCCACCCTTCCCTGGAACAGGTGGGTCGCGCCCCCCGCGTCGACGACGGCCAGCGTTCCGACCCGTATCGCTTGTTGCAAGAGCCTTGCCAGCAGCATGATCCCACCTCGATCAGCCATATCACGGTGCTTCCCTGGTAGAAGCCACCTGCTTTTCCCAACCATCGACCGGCGTTCAAGTTTCGGGGTGCGTCATGCTTTTGTAGGGGGAGAGGGATGCGTTTTCAAGGGCTTGATAATACCTGAGGTTTAGGAGTCCAGCGCGAACCAAACCGAACGTTGCCGTCGGTTTTCTGGGCATGATGATTCCCCGTTCCATAATGAAATGGGGGTAAAGGGCCGGCGGTCCGGATCTCTCCGGGCGTTTCATCGCACGGCAGCGCATCGTTCGAGAGTGGTTGGACGGATGGCTTCTTACGCGGTCCCGTCGACCGCAAGCGCCATCCCCACGTTCATCGTCCCGCGCGCCCTAATGGGCATGACGTTCGGTGGCGGGGTGCTCCGCCGGGTTGCGGCCTTCCCAAAACCCCATGGCGAGCAGGATCAGCGTGGTCAGACCACCGGTCATGAGGAGGTCGGTCGCGTAGGCGAAGGGAACGAGGAGGAGGAGGGCGGCGCTGCCGTCCTTGCCGCTCGTGCCGAAGTAGATCCACCACAGGGCGATGCTGCTCAGGAACGTGGCGAGGAAGGCGATCAGGAGCGGCGCGTCCCACGCCCCGCCGTCGGCCAGCGTGGCGCCGGTGACGATGATAACCTCGCCAAGGGCCACGATCACGAACAGCTGGCAGGGCTCGGCCAGATGCCCGCCCTCGATCGTCCAGTCGCCCGTGCGCGAGCGCCCGAGGCGGGGAAGGGCGAAGCCGACCATCGGCGAGACGTACTCGCACAAGACCGCGACGGCCCAGAGGAGGACGCGCGCGATCCCGCCCGCGAAGCCGCCGGTGATCCAGAAGGCGACCGAGATGCAGAGCCAGCCGAGCATCCGCCGGAAGTTCGGGGTCAGCGCGTGGCCGGGGCCGAGGCGCCCCAGGACGATACAGGGTGCGGCCGACCTGGATCAGCGCGTAGCAGCCGGCGAAGACGAGCCCGCGCTCTCCGAACGCTTCCGGCAGGGCCGACGCCATCAGGAGGCTGACGAGCATGACGGCGAACAGCATCAGCCGGATCGGCGGCGTCTCCGGGTCGAACCAGTTCGTCACCCAGCAGGTGTATTGACAGACGAGCCGCACTCCGAACCAGAGGATCAGGGTTTCGACGGCGCCGGTGAGGCTCAGGTGGAGGAGGAGGTTGTGCGAGGGCTGGGTGACGGCGAAGACGTAGACGAGGTCGAAGAAAAGCTCCGCGAAGCTGACGCGCGCCTCGTGCCCGTCCCGCTCGCGGAGAAGGGATCCATGCCGGTCGCCGCCGGACCCTTCGGCCATGTTCGCCCCCCATGCCGCCCGCCCGTGTCGGCGGGATCGGCCCCATCGACGGGATCGCGCCGATCGTCCGCCGCCGGGACGGGTAACACGCCGCGCGCGCCGTGTCATATTCCGGCCGTTCGGACAAGACCCCGCTTCCGGGTTGGCCGCCTCCGTCTGGCGAGCGGCGGTTCAAGCTTCCAGGCCCCGGATCGAGCACGGGACACGCGGGTGGGGCTGGCGGCGGCTTCTTGCCCCACCGCCGCCGAAACCCGCCCCGCCGCAAGACTTACGAAAAGAAGAAAGGCAAGGCCCAGCGCCAGCGGACGCGAAGCGCGTCCTTCCCTGCACCCCTAACGCATGAAGTCGGCGAGCGAGAGGTTGCTGATCCGGCTGATCGTCAGGTACGCGGCCTCGAGGGTCACGCGGTCCTGGGAGAGCTGGGACATGGCGGTCGGCAGGTCGGTGTCCTCGATGCCGCTCGCCACCTGCCCGAGGTAGTCGCTCGTCGCGCGCTGGCCGTCGACGATGCCCTCCATCCGCGCCATGGTGGCGCCCACCCGTCCCCGCTGTTGGGCGAGCGACGCGATCTGTTCGCCGAGCCGGTCGTTCGCGGTGCGCAGGCCGTCGGCGTCGCCCGCCAGATGCGCCGCCTTGGCGTCGGCCAGGGTCTCGAACAGGGCGGCGAACTGACCGGCGTTGACGTCGAGGGCGACCTCGGCGTCGCGGTCCATGCGGAGCTTCGTCGGCAAGGCGTCGCCCTTGTAGAACCCGGCCACGTCGGCGGCGCCCGCGATGGCGGCCGGAAGGTCGACCGGGCGGGTGTCGGTGCGGCTGCCGGCAAACAGATAGCGGTCGCCGAGCTTCGCGTTGAGGGTGCTCGCCACCTCACGCATCAGGCCGTCGGCCTCGGCGTCGACCGGGACGAGCGAGCCCGCAGGATCGTTGAGGCGCTGGTTCAGGAGCGACTGCATCCGGATCATCT
The DNA here is from genome assembly GCA_020445645.1 of Geminicoccaceae bacterium. Lineage (GTDB taxonomy): Bacteria > Pseudomonadota > Alphaproteobacteria > Geminicoccales > Geminicoccaceae > JAGRGG01. The sequence continues at coordinate 57,310 of JAGRGG010000081.1, forward strand.
GGTCGGCGACGTGGCCGAGCGCGTCGTCGACCGCCTGGACCCGGGTGAGCGAGACCTCGTTCTGCTTCGTGAGCGTGCCGAGCGAGGCCAGATGCTCTTTCGTGCGCAGGAGGAGCGCCGCCTGATCGCCGATCTCGGCGTAGCGGTGCGCGCTCTTGCCGGTGGCGATGTCGGTCTGCCGGTCGCGCATCCTCGTCTGCGTACCCTGCATGAGGCTCGACAGGCGGGCGTTGAGGGCCGTGTCGCCGGTGCGGACAACCATGGGATGCTCCTTTGCGCTACCTGCCGATTTGCAGCAACTGGTCGAACAGCTCGCTCGTGATGCTGATCAGGCGGGCGGAGACGCTGTAGGCCTTCTGGTAGAGCTGCAACTTGGCCAGCTCCTCGTCGAGATTGACCCCGGACACGGCACCCTGGCGAAAGCGCAGGTCTTCCGCGAGCGCGCGGTCGGCGCCCTCCTGGCGGTCCGCCTGGGCGACCCGCGCGGCGTTGACCGAAACCACGTCGGTCAGGTAGCCGTTCAGGCTCCTGGTGGCAGGCCCGAGCCCGCCGCGGCCGACCGTGGCGATGCCCTCGTCGACCGCCGCCGCCAGCGCCTTCAGCCCGCCGTTGTCGCCGATCCCGCCGACGACGGGGGCGCCGCCGCTGCGGTCGACCTTGACGCCGGCGAGCAGGGCGGGGTCCGCCTTGATGTCGGCGCGCACGTCGAGGTCGACCCCCTGCGCCCGCCCCCGCACGACGAGGTCGTTGAGGCCGAGATAGTGGGCCATGCCGTAGGACAGGCCGCGCCCGGCGGCGTCGGTGACGGTGAACGCGCCGTCGCCGGCGTCGAGCGCCATGCCGTAGGGCTTCCCCGCGCCGTCGAGCCCGAGGTCGATCGAGAAGGTCTCCGTCGCCGCGTCCCAGGCGGCGCTGCCGAGGCCGCCGAGCCGGGTCGAGATCTCGCCGGCGAGTGCTGCCGGGGTGTTGTAGGTGCCGACGTCGATCGCAAGGTCGGCGGCGACGGCGCCGGTGGCGTCGACGACGGTGAGGCGGGCTGTGCCGCTCGCGGCGGCGACGGTGCCGGGCACGGGCGTGCCCGAGAGCCGCTGCGGCGGCGGGTAGGGGACGGCGTCGTTGTGCGCCCGGTTCAGGGTGTATTCCAGGATGACGCCGGTCTCGATCAACTGGTCGGACAGGCTTGGCAGGACGTCGTCGCGCGCCTCGATGAGGGCGGCGAGGCGCCCGCCCTTGACCGGGGAGACGATCGTCTGTTCGGCGTCCGGGGTGGCGTCGGCCTGGAGTTCCGGGGTCAAGGCCGCCCGCACGCCGCCGCTGATAAGGACGGTGCCCGTCTCGGCGGGCTTCGGCCGGCCGGTCGCGGGGTCGAGCTGGTTTTGCGTGTAGATCGAGACGGCGCCGAAGACGGTGTCGTCCTGCACGACGGGGGCCGGCGTGTAATCCAGGTAGCGCGGCGTGTATTCGAGGAGGGGCTGGCCGTTGCCGGCGTAGACGGCGAGCTTGCCGTCGTCGATCCAGGCCGTCTTGACGTCGATCTTCTGGGACAGCGAGGTGAGGAGGGCGTCGCGCCGGTCGAGCATTTCGGCGTTCTCGCCGCTCCGGGCCGCTTCGACGTTGATCTCTTGCAGGCCCTTCACGTCGGCGTTGATCGCGTCGACGGTCTGCTTGATCTCCTGGTCGAAGTCGCGGCGGAACTGGTGGACCGTGGCGTGGTCCGCCTTCAGCTGCGCCGTCATGTCGGCGACGGCGTCGACGAGGGCGCCGCGGCTGGCGGCCTGCTCCGGGTTGTTGGCGGCCCCTTCGAGCGCCGCCACCATGGTGCGCAGCTTCGCCGGCAGACCGCGGTCCGCCTCGCCGGGCTCGCCGAAGACGCTGCTGTCGACCCGCTCCAACGCGCCCTTCAGCCGCTCGCTGCGGCCGAGCATGCTTTCCTGGCGACGCAGCTCGGCGTTGAGGTAGACGTCGGCGGCGCGTTCGGGGTCGCCGCTCGTGACGCCCCTGCCGATCCCGTCGAGGACGAGGGTGGCGTTCCTGACCTCCTTGCGGCTGAAGCCCTCGGTGTTGGTGTTGGCGATGTTGTTGGCGACGGCCGACAGCGAGCGCTGCGCGGCGGCGAGGCCGGAGGTCGAGGTGCTGAGGGTGGCCTGGAGCGACATGGGGCTTCAGATCCGCTGGCTGAAGGTGACGGGGATGACGTGGCCGGCCGGGGCGGGCGCCTTGCCGTAGCCCCGCGCCGAGAGCGCCACGACGCTCTCGCCCAAGTGGCGCACCACCCCCTCGACGACCTGCCGGGCGGCGCCCAGCGCGCCGACGTTGGCCTGGATGCGGCCCTGAAGGCGGCGGATGGCGCCTTCGAGAACCTCGCGCGCCTCGATCGGCAGGGCGCCCAGCACGTCGGGCCGCTGCCGCATCTGGCGCAGTTCGCGCTCGTAGGCTTCGACGAGGGCCGTCTTCTCGGCCTGAAGCTCGGACAGCTGCTTCAGGCGCATCTGCCGGATGACCGAGGTTTCACGGTCGAGGGTGTCCTCGAGCCTCTGGATCAGGGCCAGGAGGAGGGACAGGCGTTCCAAAGGGGGCATCAGGCGGTCTCCTGCATTCTGAGCATTTCGCGCAGCACCGCGTCCGCGATGCCGATGCCGCCGCTGCGGCTGATAAGCTTGGCGTATTCCTGCTGCAACATGCTGCCGAACGGGTTGTCGTCGCCGGCACCGAGGCCGTTCGTGCCGTCGAGCCCGGCGCCCATCCCGTTCAGGATCTGGGCGAGGAAGACCGACTCGAACTCCTCGGCGGCCTCGCGGAGACGGTCCGGGCGCTCGCCCTTCGTCGGCGGGGCCGCCCTGCCGAAAGGCGTCGCGGTGGCAAGCGGGGTTCCCTGCATCTCACATCACCTCGATCTCGGCCTGAAGCGCGCCCGCCGCCTTGATCGCCTGGATGATGCCGATCATGTCGCGCGGGCCGACGCCGAGCGCGTTGAGGCCGGCGACGAGTTCGTCGAGGGTGGCGCCGGTCTTGAGGACGACGAGCTTCCTGTCGCTGCCGTCGTCGACCTGGACGTTCGTGCGCGGCTCCACCGCCGTCACCCCGTCGGAAAAGGGGTTCGGCTGGACCACGTTCGGCTGCTCCGTCACCTTGACGGTGAGGTTGCCCTGCGCCACCGCGACCCGGCTGATGCGCACGTTCTCGCCCATGACGATGATGCCCGAGCTTTCGTCGATGACGATCCGGGCGGACGTGTCGGGCTCGACCCGCAGCTGCTCGATCTCGGTGAGGAGGCGGGTCGCGGCACCCGTGTAGGCGCCCGGGATGGCGACGGCGACGGTGGCGGGGTCGATCGCCCGGGCGGCGTCGAGGCCGAGGCGCTCGTTGACGGCGGCGGCGACGCGCCCGGCCGTCGTCAGGTCCGGGTTGCGCAAGGAGAGGTGGAGCTGGCCCACGTCGTCGAGGACGAAGTCGACCTCGCGCTCGACGATGGCGCCGGCCGGGACCCTCGCCCCCGTTGGCACGCCGCGGGTGATCTTCTCGGCCTGCCCCGACGCCTCGAACCCGCCGACGACGAGGGCGCCCTGCGCCACGGCGTAGACCTCGCCGTCGGCGCCGACGAGGGGGGTGACGAGGAGCGTGCCGCCGAGGAGCGACTTCGCGTCGCCGAGCGCGCTCACCTGCACGTCGATGCGCCCCCCCTGGCGGGCGAAGGGGGGCAGGGTCGCCGTCACCATGACGGCGGCGACGTTGCGGGTGTTCAGGTTGTTGCCGCGCGTGCTGACGCCGAGGCGCTCCAGCATGGCGACGAGGCTCTCCTGGGTGAAGACGGCGTTGCGCAGGCCGTCGCCCGTGCCGTTCAGCCCGACGACGAGGCCGTAGCCGACGAGCATGTTCTCGCGGATGCCCTCGAAGTCGGCGATGTCCTTGATCCGCACCGAGGCCGAGGCCGGGGCAAGCGGGAGGAGGAGGGCGAGGATCAGGACGAACACGAACCGCATGGGCAAACTCGCAAGAGGATCGAGGACGGCCGGGCAGGCCATGAAGCGAGCCGTACAGTGCAATCGACGTGCCAAGAGTTTGCGACGGCGGTTTTTCAGGCCTTGGCCGACCGCGCGACCCGGCAAGGTTCGCCGCACCCGGCAAGTTTTTCCCGGTTGGACGAGGCCGTTTACCTTCCGTTCAGGTGCGTGCGGCATAAAGGGGCCGAGCAGCGCAGCGCGAGATGGGCCGAAGGCACAAGAATGCGGATCACAGGAGACACCGGACCAAGACGGATCGCGGGACGGCCGGGGGTCGGCCGCAGCACGGCGGCGGACGGCGGGCGCGCCGGAGAGGCCGCGCGCGC
>JAGRGG010000082.1 GCA_020445645.1 Geminicoccaceae bacterium
GCCGATCGGCGTGGGCTGTCGCGGAGAAAGAAAGGGCGTAATTAGCTGAAAATGCCAGCTAATCCGAGCAGGAGTGGATTGAGGTGAACGACTGCGAACGGTCACTTGGCGGAGACGGGGGGATTCGAACCCCCGATAGGGGTTTAGGCCCCTATAACGGTTTAGCAAACCGCCGCCTTCAGCCGCTCGGCCACGTCTCCGTCAGGCGGCGTTCTAGCCCCACGACGGGGCAAGGTCAATCGTGCGGCGGGCGGATCGGCCTATTTCCGACGTGCGCGGGCAGGCCCATCCCCTCGATCACCGGCACCTCGTCCGCCTCGCGGTCGTAAGGGGCGAGGCCGCGCGCCTCGTAGTTGGCAAGGGCCTGAGGGGCGTCGAGGTCGCAGGTGTGCAGCCAAAGGCGCCTCGCCCCCTTGGCGAAGGCGTGGCGCACGGTCCAGTCGAGGAAGTAGCGGCCGAGGCCCCGGCCGACGAAGTCGGGCAGGATGCCGAAGTAGAGCAGTTCGACGGCGTCGGGGTCGGCGAGATCCAGCTCGGCGAAGCCGGCGGGCTGGCCGTGCAGCCACAGAACCCGCAGGTCGCGGCCCTCGGCCCGGATCATGGTCCGGATCGCGTCGTCGTCCTCAAGGCGCCGCTCGGTCCACAGCCAGGGCTCCCCCGCCGTCTCGTAGAGGAAGCGCCAGAAGGATACGGCGGGCTCCAGCACCCGGACGACCTCGACGCCCTCGGGCGGCTGGAGGGGCGGTCCCTTCGGCGGGTCGGTCGTCTCCAGGAACGTGACCGTCGTGGCGACGCGGCCCGTCACTTTCGGCCGGCGCCACGCCACGGTCAGGTCGCCACCGGGGTGTCGGGGCGCCCGCCCCACTCGCTCCACGAACCGTCGTAGAGGGCGGTGTCGGGGCGGCCCAGCGTGAAGAGGGCGAGGTTGATGAGCGCCGCCGAAACGCCGGAGCCGCAGGTGGTGACGACCGGCCGCCCCGGGTCGACCCCGGCCCCCGCCAGGGCGGTGCGCAGCCCTTCCTTGTCCTTGAACGTGCCGTCGGCGGCGATCAGGTCGCGGTAGGGCAGGTTCAGGCTGCCGGGGATGTGGCCGGATCGCAGGCCGGGGCGCGGCTCGGCCTCCCTCCCCTCGAATCGGGCCTTCGAGCGGGCGTCGACCACCTGCTCGCGCTTCGCCGTCAGGTTCGCCCGCACTTGGTCGAGGTCGCGCAGGAGGAAATTGTCCTGGCGGGCGGTGAAGTGCCGCTCGCCGGGGTGGACGGGCTCGTCGTCGACGGGGCGCCCCTCGGCCCGCCACGTGTTCAGGCCCCCGTCGAGCACGCCCACGTCGGCGTGCCCCATGAGACGGAACATCCACCAGACGCGGGCGCTGGCGAAGTACGAATTCGCGTCGTAGACCACGATCCGGCTGCCGTCGCCGAGGCCGAGGCGCCGGGCGCGGGAGGCGAATTTCGCGGGTGACGGCACGGTGTGCGGCAGGGGGCCCGCGTCGTCGCTCACGTCGTCGATGTCGAGGAAGACGGCGCCTGGAACGTGCGCCGCCTCGTACTCGGCTTTCGCGTCGCGGCCCTCGCCCGGCAGGAACCACGTGGCGTCGACGACGCGGACGTCGGGGGCGGCCAAGCGGTCGTGCAGCCACTGCGTCGAGACGAGCGCCTGATCGCGGAGGTCGGACATGGGAAAAACTCCTGAAAAGAGCGGGGTCAGGCGAGCCAGGGGGGGACGGGCAGGCCCTTTTCCTTGAGGAACGTCGGGTCGTAGAGCTTCGACTGGTAGCGCTGGCCGCCGTCGCAGAGGATGGTGACGATGACGTGGCCGCGCCCCATATCGGCGGCGAGGCGAAGGGCGCCGGCGACGTTGATCGCCGACGAGCCGCCTAGGACCAGCCCTTCGTCCTGGGCCAAGCCGTAGAGGACGGGCAGCGCCTCCTTGTCCGGAATCTTGTAGGCGGTGTCGATCGGGGCCCCCTCCAGGTTCGCCGTCACCCGCCCCTGGCCGATCCCTTCGGTGATCGAGGAGCCGGAACTCTTGAGCTCCCCCGTCGTCACCCAGTCGAAGATCGCGGAGCCCTCGGGGTCGGCGCAGGCGATCGTCACCCCGCCCCGCCGGTCCTTCAGCGCCCGCCCGACCCCGGCGATGGTGCCGCCCGTGCCGACCGCGCAGACGAAGCCGTCCACCCCGCCGTCGGTCTGCGTCCAGATCTCCGGCCCGGTCGTGCGTTCGTGCCCGTCGCGGTTGGCCGTGTTGTCGAACTGGTTCGCCCAGATCGCCCCGTTCGGCTCGGACGCCGCAAGCTCCTCGGCGAGGCGTCCCGAGAGCCGCACGTAGTTATTCGGGTCCCTGTAGGGCACGGCCGGCACCTCGCGCAGTTCGGCGCCCGCGAGCCGGATCATGTCCTTCTTCTCCCGGCTCTGCGTCTCCGGGATGACGATCAGGCTGCGGTAGCCCTTGGCACGGCCGACGAGGGCGAGGCCGATGCCGGTGTTGCCCGCCGTGCCCTCGACGATGACCCCGCCCGGCCGGAGCAGCCCCTTCGCCTCCGCGTCCTCGACGATCGCCAGCGCCGCCCGGTCCTTGACGCTGCCGCCGGGGTTCATGAACTCGCACTTGCCCAGGATCTCGCAGCCCGTCCGGTCGGAGAGCCGCCGCAGCCGCACCAGCGGCGTGTTGCCGATGAGGCCGATGAACCCGTCTTGTACCCGCGTGACCAAGGCTGTCTCCCGCTTTTTCCACGGGCAGGTGTAGCGGCCCGCCCCCGGACGGGGCAAGGGGCGGCGCGCCCGCGCCGCCGTCCCGGCGGCCGGACGCCTTGGTACGAGGGTACCGTCTTCAACGCGCGTGTGGGAGAGCCTCATGGACAAGCAGGGCGCTTCGCACCGGTCGTTCGTCAAGGGTACCCGCCTCGCCACCCTCGCGGCGGGCACGTCGCTGGGCGGGGGTCTCGCCGGGCGGGTGCTGGCGGCGATCGACCCCAATTCGCACCCCAACCGGTTCTTCCACGCCAGCCACTACGGCCCCCTCGAGGGGATGGTGCGCGACGGGCGGCCGGTCGGCGTCTCGTCCGTGGCGGAGATCGACGCGCGCCCCACCGAGATGCTGTCCTACGGCATCGTCGACCGCACCTACGACAGGACCCGCATCCTCCAGCCGATGGTGCGCAAGTCGTACCTGGAGAACTGGGACAAGGAGGACGGCAAGGTCGAGATGCGCGGCAGGGAGCCGTTCGTCCCCGTCGACCGGGACACGGCGCTGAAGCTCGCCAACAAGGCGATCCTCGACACGATCGACAAGTACGGCAACGAGGGGCTGTTCTCGGCCTCCTACGGCGGCTGGTCGCACGCCGGGCTTCTCAGGCCCCACGTCCTCCAGGGCCGGTTCTTCAACCTGATCGGCGGCAGCACGCTGACCATCCAGGACTACTCCGCCGGCGCCTCCGAGATCTGCCTGCCCTGCGTCATCGGCGACATGGAGGTGCTCTCCGCCCAGACCGCGTGGGAGCGGATCCGCGACAACACCGAGGTCTTCTTCCTCGTCGGCTGCGACCCGATGAAGAACAACCGCATCGAGTTCACCGTCGCCGACCACCAGATGTACGCCCACTGGGAGAAGTTCCGCGACGCCGGGATAAGGTTTATCTCGATCAACCCGCAATACACGGCGACCGACGAGGTGCTGGGGTCGGAGTGGGTCGACATCGTCCCCAACACCGACGTGGCCCTGTTCCTCGCCATGAGCCACCACGTCCTCGCCAACGGCCGGCAGGACGACGACTTCCTGAAGAAATACACGGTCGGATCTGACGTGTTCATCGCCTACGTCATGGGCGAGGACGGCGGCGGGCCGAAGACTCCCGGCTGGGCCGCGAAGATCACCGGCATCGAGGAGGACAAGATCGTCGAGCTGGCCGAGCTTGCCATCAACAAGCGCTGCGAGTTCGCGGGCGGCTGGTCGCTCCAGCGCGCCCAGCACGGCGAGATGACCCACTGGGCGATGATCAACTTCGCCTGCCTGCTGGGCAAGATCGGCCTGCCCGGCCAGGGCGTCGGCTTTTCCTGGCACTACGGCAGCGGCGGGATGCCGCAATCGGGCAAGTCCGTCCCGTCGGGGCTGTCGCAGGGCCGTAACTTGGTCAAGACCTACTGCCCCGCCTCGCGGATCAGCGAGATGCTGCTGAACCCCGGCAGGGAGTTCGTGCATAACGGCGAGACGCGTACCTTCCCCAGGGTGAAGCTGCTCTGGAGCGCCGGCAACAACTTCATGTCCCACCAGCAGGACACGAACGAGCTGATCCGGGCCTTACGGGTGCTCGACACGGTGATTGTCCAAGATCCCTGGTGGTGCGCCTCGACCCGCTGGGCCGACATCGTGCTGGCCCCGAACACCACCGTCGAGCGCGACGACATCTCCTCGGGCGGCACCTACTCGGTCGACAAGGCATATGCCATGAAGAAGATCATCGAGCCGGTCGGCGAGAGCCTCGACGACTACGAGATCTTCCGCCGGCTGGCCGAGCTTTTGGGGCAGGAGACCCAGTTCACCGAGGACAAGACGGTGATGGACCACCTCAAGCTCGCCTACGAGCGCAGTTCGGCCGAGATGTCCTTCGAAGAGTTCTGGGAAAAGGGCTACGTCCGACTGGAGGTGCCCCCGGAGGCCGGCAAGTGGGTGCGCCACGGCGCGTTCTGCGAGGATCCCGAGAAGAACCCCTTGCACACGGCCTCGGGCAAGATCGAAATGTACTGCGCGACGATCGCGGCCTTCGGCATCGAGGACTGCCCAGGCATGCCGATGTACATGGAGCCCGCCGAGTTCCTCGGCAACGCGATGGCCGAGCAGGTCCACGTGGTGAGCCCCCATCCCTGGTATCGCCTGCACTCGCAGATGGCGAACTCCGAGCGCCTGCGGACGCTCTACAAGGTCCAGGGGCGCGAGCCGATCCTGATCAACCCCGAGGACGCGCTGGAGCGAAACATCGAGGACGGCGATTTGGTCGAGGTCTACAACGACCGCGGCGCCGTGGTCGTCGGGGCGGTGGTCTCCGACCGCATCAGGAAGGGCGTGGTGAGTCTCTACGAAGGGGCTTGGCCGCAGGTCGACTCGAAGGGTCGCTGCAACAGCGGCCTGATCAACTTCCTCACCTCCAGCCGCCGCTCCAGCGGCCTCAGCCAAGCGACCTCGGCCAACACCTGCCTCGCCTACATGAAGAAGTGCGAGGACCCGGACGGGCCGAACCAAGCCTACGAGCCGCCGAAGATCGAGCCGGCGCGGACGGACATCGCCCTCGACGACGAGAAGCTCAACCTGGAACGGATCTACGACATCACTGAAAAGCTCATGGCGAACATGACGCCCGGCGAGAAGCTGTTCTACGAGCGCTGCACCGTCTGCCACGGCCCGCGCGACCCCTTGCAGTACACGCAGCTGCAATGGAAGGGCATCACCAAGAGCATGTTCCCGAGGGCCGGGCTTGAACCGAACGAGCAGGAGATGGTGCTGGAGTTCCTGAACGCCAACGCCGAGGACGCCGCCCTCTCGCCCAGGTAGAGGGCGGCGGGCGGCCCCCCTTCTCAAGGGACGAGCAGCCCGGCCTTGCGGCGGCGGCGGGTCCGGCCCACATCCTCCCGGCACGCGCCGGAGGAACGATCATGTGCGGCCGCTTCAGCCTCGCCCCCGAACCGGGCCAACTCGAAGAGATGCTCGGCGTTGCCCCACCGCCCCTCGAAGCGCGCTACAACGTCCACCCCGACGCCGACATCCTGGCTGTCCGCCGCCGCCCCGACGGCAGGCGCTCGGCCGGGTTCGTCCGCTGGGGCCTGATCCCCCCCTGGGGCCGCGACCCGGCCGACAAGGGCCGGCAGATCAACGCCCGCAGCGAGACCTTCCTCGACAAGCCCACCTTCAAGGAGACGGGCCTGCGCTACCGCTGCCTGATCCCGGCGACCGGCTTCTTCGAGTGGCAAAAGGGCAAGGACGGCAGCCAGCCCTTCCGCATCGCCCGCAAGGACGAGCGCCCCCTCCTCTTCGCCGGCCTCTTCCGCCCGACCCGGGGCGAGGACGGCGAGGTGTTCGTGACGGCGGCGATCCTGACCCGTGACGCTTGGCCCGCCCTCCGCCCGATCCACCACCGGATGCCCGTCATGCTCAAGGACGAAGCGGCGGCGCGCTGGCTGGAACCCCACCTCGACGCGGACGCCATCAAGGCCGCGCTCGACCCCCTGTCCGAGGACGACTTGACCGCCTACCCCGTCAGCCGCCGGGTCAACAGTCCGGCGCACGAAGGGCGGGGGCTGATCGAGCCCCTGGACGGGGCGGCGGCCGACGGGGCGACGCCGGCCCCGCTTCGTTGACCGTCGTCGGGGTCTGTCGGGACATGAACGGCCAAGGCCGCCAACGCACCTGAGCCGCCGCGCCCGTCCGTTCGTGCCGGGCAAGCGGAGCATCGGGTCCACGCCCCGGCGGACGGGGGGCGTGCCTTTCCATCAGGCGGCCCGGCGCTCGGCCTCCCGGATCAGCCGCCAGAGGTAGAGCGGGGTCGCCGGCATGTCGACGCGGCGGACGCCGTCGTCCCAAAGGGCATCGAGGACGGCGTTGATGACGGCGGCGGGGGACCCCACCGATCCGGCCTCGCCGCAGCCCTTGACCCCCATCATGTTGTTCTTGCAGGGCACCTCGATCGTCGAGAAGTCGAAATTCGGCATGTCCCAGGCGCGGGGCAGGGCGTAGTCCATGAGGGTGCCGGAGACGAGTTGCCCCGCGTCGTCGTAGACGGTATGCTCGAAGAGAGCCTGCCCGATGCCCTGGACGACGCCGCCGTGGACCTGCCCCTCGACGAGGAGCGGGTTCAGGACGACGCCGAAATCGTCGACGATGTTGTAGGCGACGATCTCGGTGACGCCGGTGTCGGGGTCGATCTCGACCTCGGCTATGTGGCAGCCGTTGGGGAAGGTCCAGGCGTCGAGCTGGATCGTGGCGTCGGCGTCGAGCCCGCCCTCAAGCTCGGGGGCGGGGGCCGTCATCGTCCTCGCTTTTGCCGCGAGCGTGAGGATGTCGATCGTCCGGTCGGTGCCGGCGACGGTGAAGGCGCCGTCCTCGAAGCGGATGTCGGCGGGAGCGGCCTCGAAGTGCTGGGCGGCGAACGCCCTGCCCTTCTCGATCACCTTGTCGGAGACGCCGTGGATCGCCACGCCCTGCGCTGTGAGCGAGCGCGAGCCGCCCGTGCCGCCGCCGGTCCTGATCCGCTTCGTGTCGCCCTGAACGACGCGGATCTTCTCGAACGGCACGCCGAGGCGCGCGTTCAGCACCTGCGTGTAGGCGGTCTCGTGGCCCTGGCCGTTCGACTGGGTGCCGACGAGAAGCTCGACGCCGTCGTCGGCGAAGCGGACGCCCGCGTGCTCCGAGGGGTCGCCCATCGTCGATTCGATGTAGTAGCACATGCCGATGCCGCGCCGCCGGCCGCGCGCGAGGGATTCGCCCCGGCGTTCCGCGATGCCGGCGTAGCCCGCCTTGTCCATGCAGGCGTCCATGACGCGGGCGAACTCGCCCGTGTCGTAAGTCTCGCCCGCCGCCGACTTGTAGGGCATCTCCTCGGGCCTGACGAAGTTGATCCGGCGAAGCTCGGCGGGGTCGAGGCCGAGGTCGCGCGCGGCCGCGTCGATCAGGCGCTCGATGCAGTAGATCGATTCGGGCCGTCCGGCGCCCCTGTAGGCGTCGACCGGGACGGTGTTCGTGAAGCAGCCCCTCACGTCGTAGGTCATGGCCGGGATGGCGTAGACGCCGGGGAGGACCTTGAGCGCGGCGCCGGTCGGGATGAAGGGGGCGAAGCGGTAGTAGTAGGCGCCCATCGCGGCGACCGTCTCGACCTTGAGGCCGAGGATGCGGTGGTCCGCGTCGAGGGCGAGCGAGGCCGTCGTCACGTGGTCGCGGCCCATCGAATCGGAGAGGAACGCCTCGCCGCGCTCGCTCGTCCAGCCGACGGGGCGGTTGAAGCGTTTGGCGGCAAAACCGCACATCGAGTACTCGGCGTAGTACATCGCCTTCATGCCGAAGCCGCCGCCCACGTCGTGGGTCATGACGCGGACCTCGTCCTCGGGGAGGCCGAGGTGCCCGGCGAGGACGGGCTGGAAGCCCCAGACCCCCTGGCTGCACACGTGCAGGGTCACGCCGTCGTCGCCCCGGGGCTCGGCGACGGCGGCGCGGGGCTCCATCGCGTTGCAGACGACGCGGTTGTTGACGAGCTCGACCGTCGTGACGTGCGCCGCCTCGGCGAACGCGGCCTCGATCGCGGCGTCGTCGCCGTGGTGCCAGTCGAAGGCGAGGTTGCCGGGGGCCTCGGGGTGGATCTGCGGCTGGCCGGGCTCCAGGGCGAGCGCGGTGTCGGCGACGGCGGGGAGGGCCTCGTAGGCGACCTCGACCAGTTCGGCCGCGTCCTTCGCCTCGGCCGCCGTTTCGGCGACGACGAAGGCGACGGGGTCGCCGACGTAGCGGGCCCTGTCGCGGCAGAGGACCGGGTGCGGGGGGTCGGCGCGGGGCGTGCCGTCGCGGCTCGCAAGGTCGATCTCGCAGGGCAGGTCGGCGTCGAGGTCTTTGGCCGTGAAGACGCCGAGCACGCCCGGCGCCTTTTCGGCGGCGCCCGCGTCGATCCCCTCGATCGTCGCGTGGGCGTGGGGCGAGCGGACGACGGCGACGAAGGCCTGGCCGTCGAACGTGATGTCGTCGGTGTAGCGGCCCTGTCCCGTGATCAGCCGCCGGTCCTCGACGCGCCTCACCGGCTGTCCGACGCCGTACTTCGTCATCCGCGTTCCTCCAAGGCCAACGAGGGCTATTTCGGAGGTGACATAGGGCGAAGGCCGGGGCGCCGCAACACGCGCAAGGCGGCGTTCACGGCAGGCCGATCTCGACGACGGCGAGGTCGCTGCGGGCGAAGCGGTTGCCCGACGCGTCGACCGCCGGCACGACGCGGGCCGCCTCGCAGCGGAGCTTGCGGGCGAAGAAGACGCCGGAGCGGGGCGCGCTCCGGGCACCGGCGCTCAGGTGGCCCGACGCCCAGGAGAAGCCGCGCTTGAGGAAGGCGCCGAGCAGGGGGTCGAGGCGGCCGAGCGAGAGGGCGAGCCTTGCGATCCTTGGCCGTTCCGCGAAGCTGCCGAGGTCCTGGAACAGGTCGTCCCCGCCGGGGTCGAGGGCGACGAGGGCGGGGCTCAAGGGGTCGTGGGCGTCGAGCCGCTCCAGAAGGCTCAGCACCTGTTGGCGGCGCTCCTGCATGGGAAGCGCCGGGTCGAGGGCGACCGTCGTCAGGGTCACGAACTCGTGCCCGAGCCCGATCCGGGCGAAGAGGGCGACGGTGCCGCCGAGCCTTCGCTCCGCCGCCGCCTGGAACCAGCGCCCCGACATGTCGACCCGCAGCCCGCCGAGGGCCTGGAGCGTGGGGCGAAAGAGCATCGCCGTTCCAAGGAGGCCGTAGAGGTCGGCGGCGCCGACGGAACGGTCGTCGGGGTCGTCGCCCGGAAGGGCGAGGGCCTCGACGGCGAAGGCGTAGCCCATGTCGAGGCTGTCGGCGAGGACGGCGGCCTCGTGCAGGTTGCCGGAGCGGCTCATGCCGACGTCGACCTCGGGGACGAGGAGGACGTCGAGCCCGCTTCGATCGAGGAGGCGACCGATCCCGGCGAGGTCGGCGCGGGGGCCGAGGCAAACGAAGCCGACGCGCAGGCGATCGGGGGGCGTGAGCAGGAGGTCGGGCGGCAGGCGGGCCTCGATCTTGCCGAAGAGCGGCAGGCCGAGGAGGAGTTCCTCGTAGTGCGCGAGGTCGGCCGGCAGGGCGGCCAAGCGGCGGCGTTCGGGCCAGGAGACCCGGTCGAGCCGGTCGGTGGTCTCGATCGCCCAACGGCGCAGGCGCGGCGGCGCGCCCGGACCGTCCGGGCCCGGCGCGACGGCCATGCCTGAAACCTCCGGTTGAGTACCGCCTCTTTAGCGGTGCGAGTCGGCGGCGGTCAAGCCGTGGCGGCGTCGGGTCAATTTATAGGTATTGATTCTTAACAATGGCGCCTGTATAGGTAGGAATAACTTGCAACGGCGGTGGGTCCCTCCATGTCCATGCTCCTTCCCCTCGACGACAACGGCAACCCGATCAACGTTCTCGGGTTCGACTACCGGGGCACGCTGCGCCTGAGCATCGGGACGGCGGCGTCCGTGCGCAACCCGACGGCCCTGCCCCGTGACATCGAGATGGTGACGCTGATCGCCACTGGCCCCTGTCGCTTCGAGGTAGGGGACGCGGGCGTCGTGGCGGACAAGGAGAAAAGCCCGTTCCTCTACCCCGGCGTCTACATCGACGTGCCGCTGCGCCGGGGCGAGCGCCACGTCGCCTTCATCGCCGAGGACGCGGCGTGCAGCGCCTACGTCATCGGCCGGATCTGAGATGCCGCTCGCCATCGGGCTCACGGGACGGGGGCTGCGGCTGATCCGCCGGCCGCCGCCGGGCGGCCCCCTCACGCCCTCCCTACCGCCGCCGCCCTCTCCCGACAACGTGCTCGTCACCCACGCGAGCGAGCCGATCGTCACCGAAACCGGCCTCTCGATCCTGATGGAGCCAAGCTGATGTCGAAGCAGATCCACGAGCTCGAGGAAGCGCCGATGCTCGGCCTGGACGACCGCATCGTCGTGTCGAGCGAGGGCGACCGCCACGCGCGCCAAGCGCCGCTGGCGGCGATGCCCTACAAGGCCAAGGGCGCCGCCTTCGTCCGCACCCTCCAGGACAGGCTGGGCGAGCGGGTCTCGGTGCGCGACTTCGGCGCCAGGGGCGACGGCGTCGCCGACGACGCCCCCGCCTTCCGGGCGGCGCTGGGTGCGCACGCGACGGTGACGGTGCCCCCCGGCCGCTACCGGCTGGCGACGACGGTGACGGCGCCGCCCCGGCGACGGCTCAAGGGCGGCGGGCGCGACGCGACGGTGATCGTGGCCGAGGCGAGCCTCGCCTTCGTCTTCGAGCGCAACCGGGACGCTTACGCGATCGAGCCCTCGGCCGCCTCGGACTGGAACCGCTCGGCGATCGAGAACTTGACGATCCGGATGACCAAAGGCGGCGTCCGCGCCGTCGGCCACGAGTTCCGCGCCACGAACCTCGCTTTCTTCGGGGGATCCGCCCCGGACGGGCAGGCGGACCTGGACGGCTGGTGCCTCGACATGGTCGACGCCAACGAGTGCCTCGTCTCGGGCGTCAACGCCGGCTACGGCGGCGGCGCCGTGCACGCGATGCGGGCCAACGGCGTGCGCTGGCGGGCGGTGACGCCGGGGGTCAACTACGGCGACAGCATGGTGAGCGAAACCTCGATCAAGCTTGCGGCGTCGAACACGGTGGGGCTTCTGATCGACGGCCACGCGGCCGACCCCGCCAAGGTCATGAACAACATGGTCCTCCAGCGCGTCCAGGTGAACGCGCCGCAGAACGGCAGCGGCATCGCACCGCTCGCCGGCACGACCGGGATCAAGCTCTGGAACGCGAGCCGGGTCTGCCTCGTCGACTGCGACGTGGAGGTGCTCGACACGGCCTTCGAGGAGTATTCGGAGCGCATCGGCGGCACGTCCGGGGCGTGCGCCGCCAATACCTTCATCGGCTGCATCGCCCACTACTCGACCCGCAACTACAAGGACAGCAACGACCTGTTCTCGCGCTCGGTCATCCAGCGCAACTTCATCGGCTGCGACAACGTCGCACCCCTGCCGACCGGCAATTTCGGCGGCGACGGCGGCTTCTGCCAGGACGGCGACGCCTTCTTCCAGGGGGCATGGCTGTTCAATGCCTTCGGCGAGCCCTCGATCCAGCTGCGCTCGCGCGACAAGGACGTGCTGCTCCTTACAGGAAACCACAAGGGTGCGGCGCAGGCCGACGCGGATGGGCACCCCAGCCAGACGAAGCCGTACCGGGGTCTTTTGTTCGAGCTTACCTCGAAGCAGGCGGCGAAGATCACCCGGCCGGTCTCGGTCGGCGAGGCCGACCCCGACGTGGCGGGGCAGACGATCCTCGATGCCCGGATCGAGTTCGGCAACGGCGAGGGCGACGCGCGCGGCGAGCTGGCCCGGATCCAGATCAACGACCCCTTGTATCTGCGGCCCCGGACGACGGAGCCCCTTCGCCCCTACGACGGTCTCATCCACTACGCGACCGGCCCCGGCGCCCTGCCGAGCACGGGCGAGTGGTACCTCGGCCCCGGCGTCTACTGCCGGCTGAACGGCGGCGAGTACGCGCCAATGGCGACCCAGCGCGGCGCCGTGCCGGAGCGCGAGCGCAACGGCGACTTCACGGTAGGCGCCGCCGATTTCGGCAAGATCATCCGGGTCAACCACGGCCAGACCAAGACGGTGACGATCCCGGCCGGGCTCGTGGCGGCGGGCGCCGGGGCGCGGCGCCTTTGGGTCATCCGCCAGGGTTCGGGCGGCGTGCAGTTCGCGGCCGGCACGGGCGTCACCCTGCGCGCGGCGGGCGACGCCGTCACCATCGCGCGGCGCTACCAGATGGTCGAGGTCGTCGTCACCGGCACGAACGACGCCTACCTGAACCACGTCTACCCGGACGCGATCGAGCCCTACGAGCGCCGGCTGAAGTGGACGGCCGGCAACGTCACCGCGAACGACACCTACGTCGGCCGGCTCGTCCGGGTGAGCAGCGCCGCCGCCGCCTTCGTCGAGATCCCGACCGGGCTGGTCCCGGCGACGATGGAGGCGATCAGCCTTTACGTCATGAAGGTCGGGGCAGGCGACGTGGAGATCCGGCCGGGCACGGGGATGACGCTCACCGCGCCCGGCGGGGCGTCTTCCTACGTCATCGCCCAGCAGAACAAGACGGTCGAGGTCATCGTGACCAGCACCACCGCGAGCTCGCAGAACCCGCAGCCGAACAGCATCTACGTCGTCGGCTGAGGCAAGGGGCCGGGGCGCTTCACGGGGAGCAGGGGCGAGGAGGCGGGCGGACGTTCGCCCCTCGCCCCCGCTGCCGTCGCGGCGAAGAGGAGGAGGAGCACGGTCGCCTGATAGACGCCGTTCAGGTAGTTCTGCAACAAACACTGCGCGACCAGATCGGCGGCGACGGCGAGCATCAGCGTGCGGCGCAAGGGGTCAGACTCGACCCTGGCCGCGACGACGGCGCGGCGTGCGACCCAGCCGATCAGGGTGAGGATGAGCAGCCCGCCGAAGACGCCGCCCTCGACGAAGAAGCGCACGACCTCGTTGTGCGGCCATTCGAGCAGGCTCCCGCCGCCGAGGCTCGGCCGGCCGTCCGCGAGCAGCTCGCGCACGGCGCCGGGGCCGAGGCCGAACGGGTGCCCCTCCACCATCTCCAGCCAGTGCTGGATGCTCACGCCGCGCCCCGAGGTGTAGTCGGTCTGCTCGGACGAGGTGAGGCGAAGGAGAAAGGCGTCGTTCCAGAACAGGGAGTAGGCGAAGAAGCCGGCGGCGGCGACGAGGAAGGCGGCCAAGAAGCGCGTCGTCCGGCTCTCCCGCTCGGGGCCGGCGACGAGCGAGAGGACGGCGTAGAGGGTGAAGGTGACGAGAACGGTCCGGGTCGCCGCCAGGAGGAGCATCGAGGCGGCGGCGCTCAAGACCGCGACCTGTGCGAGGCGGGCAAGGACGTGCCCGCCCCGGCGAAACGCCGCGACGGCGAGCAGCACGCCGATGGTGCAAAGGCTCGCGTGCGCCACGAGCGACCCCGTCACGTCGTAGCGGAGAAAGCGCCCGTAGCCGCGCACGGCGAGGCTCGCCGCCCCCGTCATGAGCAGGAGCCACGAGACCAGGACGTAGGCGGCGAGCAGGCCGTAGAAGAGCCGGGCGGGGTCGGTGCGGCCGAGGCCCCGCGCCACGGCCGGACCCGCCAAGAGGACGAGGATCGGCAGGAGCACCTTGAAGTCGAAGACGTCGATCCGTCCGTCGAGGTCGACGAGGGCCGTGAGGCTCAGGAGCCAGACGAGGAGCAGGGTCATCCGCCCGTCGACCGGGTCGATCCCTGGGTGCCGGGCGAAGGCGAGGGCGAGGAGGCCCATGACCACGCCGATGAAGAGGAGGGTGCGCAACCCTTGCAAGCCCAGCACGTCGGCGACCGACGAGCTGAGGAACAGGAAGAGCGTGGCGAGGACGACGAGCAGCTTGACCATGGGCGGCCTCCCGCCTTTTCAAAGCATGGTTGACGAAGAAAATCAATTTATGGTTGATAGGCGACCGACCCTGACCGTCCGCGACCAAGAGGTCCGATGCGAAGCCAGCCGAAGGCGAAGGCGTTCCCGTTCGAGCCCCGATCGCCCCGACTGCGGGGGGCGATGCAGAGCTGCGCCTTCATCCTCGCCGCCAACTGGGTCATGCAGGGGGTACGGGGGATGGACGAAAAGGAGCTGTCGTTCCGCCTCGCCCTCGAAGCCGCCCTGACCCTCGGCCTCGCCCTGCCGCTCGCCGCCTTCCTGCCCCTGGGCCTCGCCGTCGCCCTCGCCTTCGTCCTCGCCCACACGCTGTCCTTCACGCTGAACGGGCAGGTCTGGGTCTGCTGCCGCTACTGCCGCTGGTACCGGGTCGACCCGGCCCGGATCGACGCTTGGCTCGAAGCGACGACGGGGCGTCTTCGCCGCCTCCCTTGGCTGGAGACGGCCCTGTGCATCGGCTCCCAGGGCGAGGCCGCCGGCACGCGGGGCGAACGCTCCGACATCGACCTGCGGCTCGTCTTCCCCGGCGGGGCGTCGAACTGGCTGCGGACGAACCTTCTCCTGCTCGCCCTGCGCGGCGAGGCCTTCGTCCGCCGCGTCCCCCTCGACCTCTACGCCTACGACGGCGTCACCTCGCTCGACCGCTTCCGCCAGAGCGAACCGCTCCTCGTCATCCTCGACCGCAAGGATCGCCTGCGCGACCACTACCCCCGCCGCGACCTTCGGCGGGCGGCGTGAGCGCGCTTTGGATCGAGCGCCGGCGCGTGTGCCTCGCCTACTCGCCGGGGGGCCACAAGGCCGAACTTGACCGGGCGCTCCGGGGCATCCTGTTCGAGGACTGCTACCACGTCACCTTCGAGAACGGCCGCCCACCCGACCCCGACGCCCCCCGCATTCGCTACTTATGCCATCCCCGCCGCTCGCTCGCCCGCTCCGCCCTGAACGCCCTGCAGTCCTTGTGGGTGCTCCTGCGCGAGCGCCCGGCGGTCGTCATCTCGACCGGCGCCGACGTGGCGGCGGCCACCTTGATCATCGGCAAGCTCCTGCGGGCGAAGGTGGTGTTCATCGAGACCGGGGGGACGATCGAGCCCTCGCTCACCGGCCGGCTCGTCTACCCCTTCTGCGACCTGTTCATCGTGCAGTGGCCGGAAAAGCGGGCGCGCTTCCCGAAGGCCGTTCTCGCCGGGGGGCTGCTGCTGTGATCCTCGCCGCCGTCGGCACCTTCATCAAGGGCTTCGACGAGCTGGTCGCCGCCGCCGACGAGGCCGCGTTCGCCCTCGCGCTCGAAGGGTTCGCCCAGATCGGCCATTCGAGCGTCAGGCCCCGGCACCTCGCCTACGCCCGCTTCCTCGACGGCAAGGATCTGCGGGAGCGCCTGGATGCAAGCCGCGTCCTCGTCTGCCACGGCGGGATGGGCCTGATCGGCGACGGGCTGCGCGCCGGCCGGCACGTCGTCGTGCTACCCCGGCGCGGCGCCATCCGCCGGGGCCACCCTGCGAACGACCAGATCGCCTTCTGCCGCCGCCTCGCCGAGCGCTTCCCGATCGAGCTGTGCGAGACGGCGGAGGGGGTCCAAGGGGCCGTCGCCCGCTGCCTGGAACGCCCCCTTCCCGCTCCCCTCGCCGACGTCTCCGACGTGCCCGAACGCCTGAAGGCGTTCCTGCAATCGTTCTGAGTTGCGCCGTCTTGCGCTTTATGTTGGAACGAATTCGAGGGACTAAGCGCCTGCATTGCCGGCTACATCAGGATTGGAACCATCATGCGCCTTCGGGGCCTGCTCCGTGCCATGCTCGCCCTCAGCCTCCTTCTCGTCGCCGGCCCTTCGTGGGCAGGTGCGCCGATCAGGGCCGGCTACCAGTCCTTCTGCAACCCCTGGAAGGCGGCGATCGCGTCGGGCGCCTTCGAGGCGGCGACGGGCCGGGAGATCCGCTTCATCCGCTTCGAGAGCGACGCCGAGGTCATGAAGGCGATGGCGGCGGGCAAGATCGACGTGGGCGAGGCGGGGTCGGGGGCGATCGCGGCGGGGCTCGGCCGGGGCGTCGGGGTGGAGCTGTTCTGGATCGTCGATGACGTGGCGATGGCCGAGGCCTTCGTCGCCCGAAGGGGCACCTTCATCGACCCTGCCAAGCCCGAGACCCTGAAGGGCAAGCGGATCGGCGTGACCAGGGATTCGACCAGCCATTTCCAGACGCTCGCGGCGCTCGACCTGTGGAAGGTCGCCCCCGGCGACGTGCGGCTCGTCGACCTTCAGCCGCAGGGCATGGCCGCCGCCTGGGACAAGGGCGAGATCGACGCCGCCTTCGTCCGCGACCCCGTCCTCGGGCACCTGAAGCGGGACGGCAAGGTCATGCTCACCTCCGGCGACCTCGCCCAGGAGGGGCGGCCCTCCTTCGACGGGATGGTGGGCAGGACCGCCTTCGTCGCCGCCAACCCGAGCTTCATGATCCGCTTCGCCGAGACGATGGCAAAGGCGGACACGGCCTACCACGACGGCAAGAACGCCTGGACCGCCGCGAGCGAGCCCGTGGCGCGGATCGTCGGCCTCACGGGCGGCGAGGCGGAGGGCGTGCCGATCGCGCTCGGGCTCTACCATTTCCCGACCCTCGACGAGCAGGTGTCGCAGCGCTGGCTCGGCGGGGGGGCAGCGGATATCCTGCGCAAGACGGCCCTCTTCCTGCGCCGGAACGGTGCGGTCGAGCGGGTGCTCGACGACTACGCGCCCTACGTGACCCCCCGCTACGCGCGGGCGGCCGTCCGGCCCCTCGCCGACGGTTGAGCCGTCAGCCCCTTTAAAGCAGGAGGCGCCGGGCGGCGGTGAGCCCGCCCAGGAGGGCCAGCACCCCCAGGAGGACCGAGGCGAGGGCGTAGGCGGCGGCAAAAAGGTGCCGCCCACGCTCGATGAGGACCCAAAGGTCGAGGGAAAAGGTCGAGAAGGTCGTGAAGGCGCCGAGAAAGCCCGTCGCCAGCAGGAGGCGCAAGGGCGGCGACAGCGACCAGCGCAGGGCGAACGCCTCGACGAGCAGGCCCATGACGAAGGACCCGAACAGGTTGACGGCGAAGGTGGCGAAGGGCAAGGATGGCCCCGCGAGCCGCATCGTCAGCACGTAGACCGCGTAGCGGGCGACGGCGCCGAGCGACCCGCCAAGGGCCACCGCCAGAACGTTCGCCGCCGTCAATCCCCCCCCGCCTCGTCGTCGAACCCGCGCCGGCTGCTGATGAACACGAGCGCCATGAGCCCGGCGCCGAGCGCGAAGGTGAGCCCGACGCCGAGCGCGAGGGCCAGATAGCCGTGCAGGCTGATCTGCACCCCGTCCATCTGGTGCCACACGTACCACGCGAAGAGGCACGCGACGCCGAGGGCCAGGAGCATGACGAAGATGGTGAGAAGGGTCGTGCGCATGATGCTACCGGGTTAGGGTGTCTGACCGCGCCCCGCAACAGGGAACTTGCCCGGCCCCTCCCCATCGTCAGCCTTTCGGAACCCACAATGCTTGCCGTCATTCCTGCCGTCGACGAGAACGACCTGAGCGCCGCCTTCGCCATCCGCCGCAAGGTGTTCTGCGAGGAGCAGGGGGTGGCGATCGATGCCGACCTGGACGGACTCGACGCGGACGCCACCCACCTCCTGGCGCTGTGGAACGACGCGCCCGTCGGCACGCTGCGCTGGCGGATCCTCGAGGGGAGCGGCGAAGCCAAGGTTGAACGCGTCGCCGTCCTGCCAGCGGAACGACACCGGGGCATCGGGCAGGCCCTCATGCGGGCGGCGCTCGACGCGATCGCAAGAAAGGCGCCGCGAGCGATCCGGCTGAACGCCCAGACCCACGTCGTCGGCTTCTACGAGGTACTGGGCTTCTGCCCGGAAGGCCCGGTCTTCGAGGAGGAAGGCATCCCGCACCGCCGGATGCGCCTGCCGCTCCCGTGAGCCATTTTCACCTAAATCGATTTTTCGTTCCCGCTTTTTCAACCGATTGGATATAAGCGGGCGACTTGCCGGGAACCTTAACCCTCCGTTCATCTCGCTGTGCGATACGGTCCCCAGCGCTCGGCGTCGCTCGTTGATGCTCGGCGGACAGCCAGGTGAAGTGGCCTCCTCACGTGCAACTCATCCTCGATCAGCAGACCGGCCCATCCTCCCGCAAGCCGCCCAGGCGCACCGACTGGCTGGCGCCGTCCGTCGTCGCCGGCCTCGTCCGCGTCCTGGACGCGCTCACCATCGCCGGGAGCGGCCTTCTCGCCGACGCGCTGCTCTTCGACAGCGGGGCCATCCCCGTCCACGCGCTCTACTCGATCGTCATCGCCATCGTCGTCGGCATCAACCTGTTCCAGATCGCCGACTGCTACGACTTCAGGTACCTATCGAACCTCTACCAGCAGAGCCGCCGCCTCGTCGTCGCTTGGCCGCTCGTCCTCGTCATCCTGCTCACGCTCGGCTTCATCTCCGACACCCTGGACGACGTTTCCAGGGCCTGGGTCGGGCTCTGGCTCGCCTTCGGGCTCGGGGGTCTCTTCGCGGTCCGCGTCGCCGTCCAAGCGCAGATCGGCGCGTGGCACCGCGCCGGTCGGCTGACGCGCAACGTCGTCGTGATCGGCGCCGGCGAGCACGGGCGGCGCTTCGTCGAACACCTGCGCCACGGCGAGCAGAGCGTCAACTTGATCGGCCTCTTCGACGACCGGCGGGAGCGCGTGCCAGACTACGTTGCCGGCTACCCGGTCCTCGGCACGGTCGACGACCTCCTGATCTTCGCCCGCCACCACCGCATCGACCAAGTCGTCGTCGCCCTGCCCTGGGGTGCCGAGGCACGCCTGCTCGGCTGGATGAAGAAGCTGCGCAACCTGCCGGTCGAGGTGCGCCTGTGCCCCGACATGATTGGGTTCCACCTGCCGCACAGCGGCGTCTCGCATATTGGCGGCGTGCCGCTGCTCAACGTGTTCGAGAAGCCGCTCGCCGGGTGGGACTGGATCGTCAAGGCGGTCGAGGACCGCCTGCTCGCCGGCATCATTCTTCTTGCGATCTCGCCCTTAATGCTGATTATCGCGTTCGGCATCAAGCTCACGTCGCCCGGTCCTGTTTTCTTCAAGCAGAAACGTTACGGCTTCAACAACGAGGTCATCGAGGTCTACAAGTTCCGCTCGATGTACCAAGGCAGCGCCCAGGGCGGGCTGGGCGTCGTACAGCAGGCGACCCGCGGCGACCCGCGCATTACGCCGATCGGCGGCTTCCTGCGCCGAACCAGCCTCGACGAGCTGCCCCAATTCCTGAACGTCTTCAAGGGTGATATGTCGATCGTCGGCCCACGGCCCCACGCCGTTGCCCACAACGAACAGTACGCTCGCCTCATCGACGAGTATCTGGCACGGCACAAGGTAAAACCAGGCATTACCGGCTGGGCTCAAGTTCATGGCTTAAGAGGAGAAACAGACACTCTCGAAAAAATGGAGCGTCGTGTGCAATACGACCTTTATTATATTGAAAATTGGTCCTTTTTTTTAGATATGAAAATCATACTTACAACTTTTCTAGTAGGCTTTATGCACCCGAATGCATATTAAAACTATTATTTACAATAAATGATTTGAAAAGTGAGAATTTTATCCATAATCCCATAATATAGAGCGATATCAGGTAGTATGCAAATGGGTGCATTAATATTATGCAAAACGTGCTGATTTTTACATTATTTCTATAAACAACAAAAAAGACAGCTTTAAGGATTTTGGTTTGGATTTAACACTATGGAATGAAAATTAATGTTTGAAAAAACTTTATCCCTTGAAATGATTTGCATCTTCTCTATCGTAATAATATTACAATATATATTTAATAAATATTCAAAGAAAAAGATAGCGCAAGATTATTATAGAAGAACGAAAGCTTTTTCGCATTATGCTAAATCAAAAAAGCTTGGGGTGAAGGGTATTTTAGATAATATATTCAAAATCCTTGTATTTATAAGAAAAAATAAGAGCGAGAGATTCAAAATTGCGCAATCTCATTTTAATAATAAAACTAAAAACAAAGTGAAGTTTTCTAAAAAGAATATTGTATTTCTCTTTTTATTCCTTATTATTGTGTCATTTTTAAATAAGCTTTTGGGATCTTTGATGAATTATTTCTTGGGATTTTTGCTTATAGCTTTTTATCAATACAATAATTATAAAAAATCTGTGCGCAAGCGAGCTCTGTCAGAAGGATTTGCAGATGTCATGGATTTAATTGCTATTTGCATTGAAGCTGGTAATAGTATTGATGTTTCAATTAAAAAAGTTTCAGAGCAAATAGCATATTCTAACAAGATCATATCACAGGAATTTTTATTAACTTTTGCGGAAATTAACTGTCTACCTAACCGTTTTGAAGCATTCAATAATCTAGCAGAAAGAGCAAATCTTGATTGCTATAGACGATTGACCACTGCCCTGACGCAGAGCGAAAAATTCGGTAGTCCCATTGTTGAGATTGTTCAACAACACGCTGATGAATATCGGCAATCTCAATTGCTTTTAATAGAAAAGAAAGCTGCTCGCATTCCTGTTTTACTTACTATCCCTCTTGTTTGTCTTATTCTTCCATCTTTATTCATAATTATTTTAAGTCCTTCAATTATTCAACTTACCGTTACACTCCATTAAAACCCCCTCGCCTCTATGGCGAGGGGTTCCTCAAGGGTCGCTTGAAGATCGACCGTCATCCTCGACCGGCGCCCCTTCCCGCTCGCCGATGTCGTGCTGGATCATCGCATCCGTGATCGCGCCCGAACCGGCGGCAAGGTGGCCGCGTGCCCAGGGGCGCCGGCCCCAGAACCGCTTGCGCGGGCGGGCGAACTCGGACGGCAGGACGCGCGGACCGACCCCCCCCCCTTGGGCCCCCGCCCCGTCTTCGAGACCGGCCGCGCCGGCCGGTGGGCGACGAACGGGTGCACGTCGTGGTCGCCGACGATCCTGCCGGCGAGGGCGTCGACCGATCGCGATCCGCCGCAGCACGTCGCGCGTCCGGATCGCCCCTTGGCCGGTGAGCACCCGCTTGCGGTGTCCGGGCACCCGGACCAGGCGCACCTCGAGGCCGGTCCTGGCGTGAGCGCCAGGCCGGCAACGTCGCATGGCGTCGGGCCAGCCCTTCGCTTCGCCCGAAGGCGGGGGTTCTCCACCAGCCTTGATCGGTACGATAATACTATTTTTCGACTGAAAATATAAATCTTCCTCCCGCCACTTAATTTTCTGTCTAGAATACATATATAATTGGCATTAATATTATGGCTTTGCTCCTGCTAGAGCCCGTTTCATAACGGGTGAGGGATGGTCTGGAGTGAGGTGAGCGGCGGAGGCTTACAAGGGCGGCCCCGGAAGCGTCGGACACTCCCGAAAACGCTCAAGGCCGCCGCCGCTCACCCACCTGCGCCGTTCTCAAACGGGCTCTCACTGACGGTCGGCAAAGTCGCTGGGCTGGCGTCTCGCGCGTTGATCCGGCCCATGCCGGAGGCCATCGTGCCCGACCGTTCTTGTCCGTCCGGCCTCACCGATGCCGAACGGGCGGCGCCGGAACCGCGGCTTCCGCCGCCGTCCCGCGTGGGGCGGCCCCCGAAGGGGTCGCGGCGGATCGTGGCGGGG
>JAGRGG010000273.1 GCA_020445645.1 Geminicoccaceae bacterium
TTGAAGAGGGTGGACTTGCCGACGTTCGGCAGGCCGACGATGCCGCAGTTGAAGCCCATGACGTCCCGTCGAACTATGGCCATGAAAGATGGCGGACGGGGCCAGCTTCTAGCGCCTCAAGGCGCCGCCGTCACCCACGTTCGTCTCGCAAAGGAGGACGACCCCCATGCCCAAGCGCCTCCTGATCGTCGCCCACGCGCCCTCCGCCAACACGGCGAGGCTCCGCGACGCCGTGCTGCAAGGCGCCCGCGACCCCGCGGTCGAGGGCGTCGAGACCGTCTCCCTCGCCCCCTTCGACGCCGGCCCCGCCGACGTGCTCGCGGCCGACGCCGTCGTCCTCGGCACCACCGAGAATCTCGGCTATATGAGCGGTGCCCTGAAGGACTTCTTCGATCGCACCTATTACCCTGTCCTGGAACGTACCCAGGGCCTCTCCTACGCCCTCTACGTCCGCGCCGGCCACGACGGCACGGGCACGCTGCGCGGCGTCGAGACCATCGTCACGGGCCTGCGCTGGAAGCCCGCGCGCGCGCCCCTGGTCTGCAAAGGCCCCTGGCAGGAGGCCTTCGTCGACGAGTGCCGCGACCTCGGTCTCCTGATGGCCGCAGGGCTGGAGGCGGGGGTGTTCTAGCTCAGATCCCCTCGTTGAGGATGGCGAGGTAGCGCTCATGGACGTAGACCCGCCGCGACTTCCTGCCGGTGACTTCGCGGACGATGCCCAGCCCTTCGAGCGTCCGCACCGCCCGGTCGACGGCCGGCTGCGAGAGCGAGGTGTTCTCCGTCGCGGTCCTGACGGTGAAGACGGGGCGCTCCTGGATGAAGGTGAACACCCGCCGCACCGTGAGCGCGTGGGCGCGAAGTTCGGCCCGGTCGATGACTTCCCTGTCCGCCGCGATCCGCGCCAGCAGCCGCTTCGTCGAGTCCGCCGCCTGCCCCGCCGTGTCGCGCACGCCCGGGAGGAAGAATCCGAGCCACGCCTCCCAGCCGCCCTCGAAGCGCACGCCGTTGAGCAGGCGGTAGTCGTCCTCCTGGTTCTGCTTGAAGTAAAGGCTCAGGTAGAGGAGCGGCTGGGCGAGCCTGCCCGCCTCCCGCAGCATCAGCGTGATCAGGAGCCGCCCGACCCGTCCGTTGCCGTCCAGGAACGGGTGGATGGTCTCGAAGTGGACGTGGGCGATGTCGGCCCGGACCAAGGGCGGCAGGTCGTCCTCGCGGTGGATGAACCGTTCGAAGTCGGCGACGAGGTCCGGCACCAGATCGTGCGGCGGCGGCACGAAGGTCGCGTTGCCGAGCCGCGTGCCGCCGATCCAGACCTGCTGCGTGCGGAACGCGCCCGGCTGCTTGCCCGTCCCCCGGCCGCTGTGCAGCAGGACCGCTTGGGTCTCCCGTATGAGTCGGGACGAGATGGGCAGCCCGTCCCGCATGAATTCGAGGCCGCGACCGATGGCGGCGACGTAGTTCGACGCTTCCTTCACCGTCGTCCAGGGGCACGTTCACCCGCTCGTTGGCCTCGAACAGCAGGAGGTCGTCGAGAGTGCTCTGCGTGCCCTCGATCTGCGAGCTGAGCACGGCTTCCTTGCGAACGTAGTTGTAGAGAAAGACCGAGGCGCCGGGCAGGATCGACGACGCACCGCCCAGCCGCCCCACCGCCGCGTCGGCCTCGCTGAGCAGACGCTGGAACGAGCTTGTGTCGACCGGCGGGTCCGGCGGCAGCAAGGGGGGGACGAATGCCCTGCCGCGCTCGCTCAGGACGCCCGTCTCGCGCCACGTCCCGGACCGTCGCCCATACCCCATGTTGCGTTAAGCCCCCCCTTGCTTTCACCCCCG
>JAGRGG010000083.1 GCA_020445645.1 Geminicoccaceae bacterium
GACCCAGCCTCATGGAGCAGGCCCATGGAGCAGCCCCATGGAGCAGCCCCATGGAGCAGGCCCAGGCCGGCTCGGGAAGAACCTTCTCAAATACGCTTTGAGACCGACGATACGGGCGAGGCGCTAAGGGCGATCGGACGGACCAAGCGGCGGTAGCGCATCATCGCCTGTCCAGCGGCGCAGTCTAGGACTGCTGCGCCTTGTTGGCAAAGTATACAATCGCTCTTTTTCCGTTTGTTGAGGTCTGGCCCGAACGTCGGGAGCAGACTCCAACAAACGGAAAAAAGGCCCCGCGCCGGCGGACGCGAAGCGCCAACACTTCAGACGAACTCGAAGTCGCCGGCCGAGAGGCTCCCGGCATCGACGTTGAGGACGATCGTCCCGGCGGTGCCCACGGTGATCGTGTTGCCGCTGAAGGCGAGGTCGCCGGTGCCCGTCACCCCGTCGACCTCGATCCGCAGGGTGTCGACGCCGCGGGTGAAGTCGATGACGGTGTCGTTGCCGAAGTCGTTCGAGAAGACGAAGACGTCGCTGCCCCTGCCGCCGGAGAGCTGGTCGGCGCCGCCGCCGCCGTCGAGCACGTC
Organism: Geminicoccaceae bacterium; assembly: GCA_020445645.1. Lineage (GTDB taxonomy): Bacteria > Pseudomonadota > Alphaproteobacteria > Geminicoccales > Geminicoccaceae > JAGRGG01. The sequence goes on from JAGRGG010000083.1 coordinate 585, forward strand.
GTTGCCGTCCTCGCCGCGCAGGAGGTCGGTAAAGTCCCCGTCGCCGCCGTAGAGGGTGTCGTTGCCGTTGCCGCCGTCGAGGAAGTCGTAGCCGAGCCCGCCGTAGAGCTGGTCGTCGTCGTCGCCGCCGCGCACGAAGTCGATGTCGCCGTCGCCGTAGACGGTGTCGTTGCCGGCGGCACCGTAGAGGTAGTCCTCGCCGCCGCCGCCCCTGAGCGTGTCGTCGGTGGCGGGCGCGTTGGGGGTGAGCGTGCCGTCGTCCTCGTGGATGAAGCCGCCGTCCCCGACCAGGACGGTCTGCGCGTCGCCGTCCTTGCTGTCGCTGCCGGCGAGGATGAAGTTTTCCGCCGTGAGCTGCTTTTCGCCGTCGAGGACGATGACGATCTCGGCGCCGCCCGTGCCGGTGCGGTTCGCCTCGACGTAGGTCTGCCCGTCCTGGACGTAGGCCAGGATCTGGCCCTCGGCCGTGAAGCCGCCGCCTGCGGGCGTGCCGCCCCCGCCCGTCATCGTGCCGAGGTCGAGCATGGCGTCGAAGACGTGCCCGGCGAAGCTGCCGGCCGCCGCCGGGACCGACGCGGCGGCGGCGGAGGGGGCCGTCATGCCCAGGAAGGTGAACGCCTGCCCGCCCGCCCGGCCGGTCATGGCGTCGATGCTCGACAGGTCGATCCGGTCCGTGGCCGGGTCGAAGTCGCGGATCGTGTCCGGGGCGCCGGGCTTGCTGTCGCTGCGCCCCGCGTAGACGAAGATGTCGGCGCCGGCGCCGCCCGTCAGGTCGTCGGCGCCCGTGCCGCCCGAGATCACGTCGTCGCCGTCGCCGCCGTCGAGGGTGTCCTTGCCGTCGTCGCCGCGCAGGATGTCGACCCCGGCCCCGCCGATGACGACGTCGTCGTCCTCGTTGCCGCTGAGGCCGTCCGGGCCGTCGCCGCCGTCGACGTAGTCCTTGCCGAAGCTGCCGCGCAGGAGGTCGAACCCGCCGAGCCCGAGCAGGCGGTCGTCGCCGTAGTAGCCGTAGAGGTAGTCGTCGCCGTCGCTGCCGGAGACGGTGTCGTTGCCATCGGTGCCGGTGAAGAGCTTCGCCATGAGGATTCCTTGCCGCTTTGGATCGGGCGGGGTCTCGCATTGCGTACCGATCGGCGGACGCCCGAAGAGAACGGCCCGCCGACCGCGTTCCAACCTAAGTTATCGCAGCCCCCGGACCAGCCGTCACCCGGAATGGTGAATGGACTGGGACATCCCGGTATGGATGTGGCCCCGGCGCCGGCCCGACGGGCGCGTCCATCGGGCCCCGCGCTTCGCCACGCCGCCCGCCATGCCGCTGCCCGCCAGCTCCCGCTCGGTCGCGTCGCTCTTCTCGGGGCCGGCGAGCCGCATCGCCGCCAGGACCTCGGGGGCCTCGGTGGATTGCAGGCCGCGGTACGCGACCACCTGGACGCGGTTGCCCCAGGGGTCGAGCCCCAAGGTCGAGCCAGTCGAGGAACGGCCCCTCGATCAACGTGGCCCCGGCGGCTTTCGCGAGCCCCCGCACCCGGCTCCGGTCGTCGACGACGAAGCCGAAGGGCCGCTCCCCGTCGGTCACCACCCGACCGGTCTCCATCGGCGCCAGGAACTGGTCGCCCATGTCGAGGAAGGTAAGGCGAGTGCTGCCCGATGTCGCCGACGTCGAGCGCCACGTGGTTGATGCCGACGAGGCGGGGACGGCTTGCTTCGGCGCCGTCGGTCGTCATGCCCCATCCTTCCTCGTCTTTCGCGCGTGGGCTTCCATGTACGACCGCAGCACGGCGTTCATGCGGGTGAGGTGGCCGCGGCCTTGCGCCTTGAACCACGCCAGCACGTCGTTGTCGACGCGCAGATGGATCGAGGCCTTGCCGGACGGCGTTACGACGCGGGCGTTGCGCCAGAACGCCTCGTCGGGCTCGATCGAGGGCGCGTCGGCGGGGGTCGGGGCGTAGTCCCCCATGCGGTCATCGCCCCAAGCTCGTCCAAGGAGTATCGCCTGACATCGTCTTCTGCCATGCTCGCCCACCCTCCATGCGCTGATGATCCGGCGTTTTCCTCCACGCCACGTATAGCTGACGATATGATATTCTTCACCGATATGACCTAGAGCGCAAAATATTCGCTCGCCGTAGTCCTCCCGCGCATCTTCCGATTCGACGGCGAGATCCGCAAATATCTGGGCAAATAAACGGAAGTCGACCCCGCGCTCGGCTATGGTCTGCTCCCGTTTTTCTTCGTCCCATTCGAAATCCTCGACCGTGCTTTTTCGTACACAATTGAGTACACACTGTCAGGTGCTCCTCGGCCTTGATAGATCGCGCGGCGGCCAAGGCCCGAAGCAGGCCGGTTCTGGTAAATCCTCGAGCCGGGGTGGGTCGAATGCGACGGCGTCCGCCTCATCGCAACCCAAGGCTTTCAAGCGCCGTCGACGGTGGATCGGCCGCGACGTTTCGGGCGGGAATGGTGAGGCCCCACGAGTCTGTCGAGACGTGCGAAGGATACGGTGCGGCGTCGTGCGACGGGACGCTTTCGTTAACGGCTAGCCGATAGCTATCCATTGGCCGGGCCGAAGACGCGCAGCGGCGCGAAGCATCATCCGGCGGCGAGCGGATAGCCCTTGCGGCGGGGCGCCCAGGCGGACTTGGGCGCGAGGCGGGGGTGGGCCGCGAGGTAACGGTCGGCCGCGAGGTCGGCCGCCTCGGCGGCGAGGCGGGGGATGTCGCCGGAGCCGAGGCCGAGGTCGCCCGCCAGCTCGCGGGGCGTGTAGCTCTCAAGCTCGTCCGTCGTGCGGCGGTAGGCGCGGCTGCGGACGGCGGCGAGGCGGAGGCGGTTCATGAGGTCGTTCAACATGGGTTGGGTTCCTTGCACGCAGGCTGGTCGTCGGGGCCGCGCCGCCGCGGTCCGAAGGCGGGGCGCGGGTGCCGGGTCGTCGGGGCCTCGGCCCTTCGCGTTCCGGCACCCTGGAATCTAGGCGTTGGCGCCCCCCGCCGCCACGCGGAATGCTGCAACGCAGCAATGCGTTGCCGGCGGGGCAATCCGGCCAGGACCCTTGGCCCCCGCGACGCCATCAAAGCCCTTGTCATGAAACCGCCGCGGGCGAAGAGTAGGGGCCGCGCCGGGGAGGGCCGAGACAGGCCCCTTTGAGCCCAACAGGGAGAAGCCGAGATGCCGACCGCCGACCGCCGCACCGTCTTAAAGGGGTCGGCCGCCGCCGCCTCCCTGCTTGCCGCCCCCGCGATCCTGAGGGGCCGGGACGCGCTCGCCTCGTCGGGCACGCTCAACGTCTTCGCCTGGGGCGACTACGTCCAGGCGTTCCAGGAGGACGGCATCGTCAAGGCGTTCGAGGACGAGACCGGCACCAAGGTGAACCTCTCCACCTACGCCTCCAACGAGGAGGCCGAGAACAAGCTGCGCGCCGCCGGCGGCGAGGGCTTCGACGTCCTCTTCCCCTCGGTCGACACCGGCCCGAACTACTACAAGGACGGCCTCCTTCACGACATCGACGAGGCGAAGCTGGACGTGGCGCTGATCCTGCCCGCCCTGTACCGCAACTCGGTCCGCCTCGGCGCCACCAACCGGGGCGGGCGCTACCTCGTGCCCTTCGACTGGGGCACCGAGGCGATGACCTGGGACGGCGAGGCCCACCCCGACCTCGGCTACGGCAAGATCTCGTATGGCGACATGTTCAAGGACGGCGTCAAGGCGGCGATGCGGCAGAAGTCGATCCTCGCCAGCGTCGCCCTCTACCTCGACGCCACGGGCGAGCTGAAGTCCGACCGCGGCATGGACGCCTACAAGTCCGAGGACGAGTGCCGCCGCGTCTTCGAGGGCGTGACCGCCTTCATCGCCGCGCACAAGGCGAACCTCGGCGCCTACTGGAACAACGCGACCGAGGCGACCTCCGCCTTCACCGACGCCGGCTGCACGATCGGCCAGACCTGGGACACGACCGGCATCCTCCTCCACCGCGACGTGGATCCGAAGTGGCGCTACACCATGCCGGTCGAGGGCGGGCTCGCCTGGATGGACACGGTGGCGATCCCGAAGGGTGCCGCCAACGTGGAGGGATCCTACGCCTTCATCAACCACCTCCTGACCCCGCAGATGGGCGCCACCTTCTCGAACCGCACCGGCTACAACTCCTGCGCCGTCGGCGCCGCCCAGTACCTGAGCGAGGACGCTAAGGCCGCGTTCCAGGCGGCCTACCCCGACGACGCCGCGATCGAGAACCTTTGGTGGTGGCCGATCCAGACGCCATTCTACGCCGATCTCAGGGCGCAGTACGTCGAGAAGATGACGAACGCTTGAGGCCCCCGTGTCGAAAGGGGTGGCGGAGGCGGGGGGGCGCGGGGTCGCGCTCGAAGGGGCGGCGATACGCTTTGGCGCCTTCACCGCCGTCGAGCCCACCGACCTTGCGATCGAGGGCGGGTCGTTCTTCTCGATCCTCGGCCCCTCCGGCTGCGGCAAGACCACCCTCCTGCGGATGATCGCCGGTTTTCTGGATCCCACCCAGGGCCGGGTGCGGATCGGCGGGGCCGACATGGCCGGCATCCCGCCGAACCAACGCCCGACCGCGCTCATCTTCCAGAACCTCGCCCTCTTCCCGCTCATGCGGGTCTGGGAGAACGTCGCGTTCGGCCTCGAGGCGCGCGGGGTGCCCAAGACCGAGCGCAAGAAGCGCGCCGACGCCCTCCTCGACCTGGTCGCCTTGAAGGGGCAGGCCGACAAGCGCCCCCCCGAGCTGTCGGGCGGGCAGCGGCAGCGGGTCGCCATCGCCAGGGCGCTCGCCGTCGAGCCCGCCGTCCTCCTCCTCGACGAGCCGCTCTCCGCGCTCGACCTGAAGCTGCGCCAGCACATGCGAACGGAGCTTCGCGCCATCCAGAAGCGGGTCGGGATCACCTTCGTCTACATCACCCACGACCAGGGCGAGGCGCTCGCCATGTCGGACCGGGTCGCCGTCATGAGCCAGGGCCGGATCGAGCAGGTGGCGCCCCCCGAGGCCCTCTACGCCGAGCCGCTCACCCCTTTCGTCGCCACCTTCGTCGGCGCCAACAACGCCGTCAAAGGACGGGTCGCCGAGGTCCGCGACGGCCTCGCCCGCCTCGACACCCCGCTCGGCCCCCTGCTCGGCCAAGCCGGCCCCGGCCTTCGACCCGGCGACGACGCCCTTCTCTTCGTCCGCCCGGAGCGGCTTCGCCTCGAGGGTGCCGGCGTCAACCGGGTCCTGGGCACGATCGAGCGCCGCGAGCTGGAAGGCCCGTTCGCCCAGCTCACCCTGCGTGCCGACGGGGGGCAGGCGCTCCTCCTCCACCAGCCGAACACCGGCGGAAGCCTGTCCGCGCTCGGCGAGCGCGTCGAAGCCGGCTTCGGCGCCCTCGACGCCCGGATCCTGAAGGCCGGCCCGCTCGCGGCGGACGCCTGATGCGCGGCCTCGCCGCCGCCTACGGCAGGGGGCTTGCGGGGGCCGTCGTCCTCCTCGCCGCGCTTTGGATGCTGGCGCTGATCCTCCTTCCGCAACTCGTCATGGTCGAGCGCTCGCTCTGGTCGACCGAGCGGCCCGAAGGGGCCTACGCCGTCACGGCCCAGATCGACGCCCTCTACCAGGACGTGACCCTGCTCGGCATGGACGAGGCGGCGGCGCAAGGGGCTGAGCGGGCGAGGATCGCGGCCGAGATCGAGGCGAAGCAGGCGGAAATCGCCCGCCTGGAGACCGAGGAACTGGCGCCGAGGAAGGTCTACGGGTTCCAGAACTACACCCGGATGCGCGGGCTCCACCTCTACATCTTCGCCCGCACCATCCTCTACGCCGTCCTCGTCACCCTGCTGGCGCTCGCCGCCTGCTACCCCATCGCCTACGCCGTCGCCACGAAGGAGGGCAAGGGCGCCGCCCGCCTCATGCTCCTCCTCGTCATCCCGTATGCGATCAACGAACTCCTGCGCGTCTACGCGTGGCTCATGATCCTCGACTACCAGGGCGTCATCAACAGCCTCCTCGCCGCGCTCGGCCTCGTCAGCTTCAAGGACCGCACCTGGATCCCCTTCCTCGAATGGCCGGCGTCGGTCTTCCTGGCGATGGTCTACGCCTACATCCTCTTCATGGTCTTTCCGATCTACAACACGATCGAGACGCTCGACAAAAACCAGATCGAGGCCGCCCGCGACCTCGGCGCCTCGACGGTCATGATCCACCGCCGGGTCGTGATCCCGCACGCGAAGCCCGGGATCGCCGTCGGCTGCATCATGACCTTCATGCTCTCGGCGGGATCCTATGCCGTGCCGCAGATCATGACCCGGGGGCAAGGCGGCGACTGGTTCAGCCAACTGGTCTACCGCCAGTTCTTCGAGGCCAACAACTGGAACATCGGCGCCGCCTACGCCTTCGCCCTCCTCCTCGCCTGCCTCGCCTTCGTCTTCCTCGTCATGCGGCTCTTCGGCGTCGGCATCCGCGACATCGTGGAATAAATCCCTTTCTCGATTGCCTTTCGGCCCGGGACGCATTCGCGCGGCTTTGCGGCCGCAACGGCAAGGAGAATGCGCCGCCCTTCAGGCATAAGGATTGATTTTTAGATAATAATCGATCGATTTGTTTCGTTGGGGTTTATGAACCCATTCAAGTTCGCTCGTAGATGCAAGGGTTTTTCCTTGAAGCTAATGGAATCTTTACGCCTTTATGTTCATTTGCTCGTTGCGCCGCGCAGACAGGCGCGATAAAACTGCAATGTAAAACAACTTTAGGTTGATAAGATGCCCCACGCCTTTGGTTTTGCGACCGTTCTCGGCGCCGCCCTCGCCCTTGCGACCCCGGCCGCCGCGGCGCTCCAGTCGCCGGGCGGTTCGGCCGAGCCGGGAACGGTGTCCTTTCGTTGGGACGCCGCGAAGGGGGCGATCGGCTACCGCCTCTGGGTGAGCAAGGGCGGCAGGATCGTCTCGCGCGACTGGACTCCGGCTGGCAAGGCCTGCGACGGCAAGGTCTGCGGCTTCACGAAAAGCCTCGATGCCGGCGGCTACGGCTGGGAGGTGGTGGCCTTCATCGGCGGCAAGGACGTGAGCCAGGGCAAGCGAACCCTCACCGTCGCACGCGGCGCGAGCGTCCCGGAGTCCGCCCCAGAGGCTGCCGGTGACGGGGGCGACGTGCTCGCAGCACCCGTCGGCGCCACGGTGACGAGCCCCGTCACCTTCGCCTGGAACCCGCCCTCGAAGGCGATCGGCTACCGCCTCTGGCTGAGCAGGAACGGCAAGGTCGTCTCGCGCGACTGGCTTTCGACCAGCAAGGCCTGCGACGGCGGGGGCTGCGGCCACGCGAAGAGCCTCGCCCCGGGCGATTACGGCTGGGAACTGGTGGCCTTCAGCGGCGGCAAGGACACCTCGCTCGGCAAGGCGTCGTTCACCGTCGCCGCGACGGCGGGCGCGGGCGGCGGCCGGCCCTCGGTCCCGGAGGGCGGGCCCGACGCCCCGGCGGGGCTGCCCTACGCCCGCTCCACGGCCCTCAAGGGCCTCGACGTCGACTGGTCAACCTTCCGCCAGCAGGGCAAGGGCAGCGACAACTGGTCGATGACCTGGGCGAAGGACGACCGCCTCTACGCCGTCTTCGGCGACGGCGCCGGCATCGCGCCCACGAGCCAGCCCTACGTCAGCATCGGCCTCGCCCGCTTCACGGGCGACAGCGCCGGGAGCCTGAACGGCGAGAACCTGATCGGCGGCCGCGACCCCCTGGTCGCCGCCTGCTGGAAGCCGAACAAGGGCGACCTCGTCGAGAACCGCAAGCACGCCCCCGCCTGCGCCGGCAAGGGCGTCCAGGCCAAGTCGCAGGGCGTCCTGGCGCTGGGCGGCAGCCTCTACGCGTGGCTGACCCCAGGTTCCGAGAAGACCAACTACCAGGAGAGCCGCCTCTACAAGGCCACCCTGGGCAAGAACGACTGGCAGCGCGCCGGATGGAGCTTCCAAAGGAGCGACTCCCTGCACCTGCTCTTCCCGACCTTCCTCCAGGCCGGCCGGGACAACGCCGACGTGGGCGGCTACGTCTACGTCTACGCGCCGCGCTACCTCGGCAGCAGGCCGGACGGGCTTGCGATCCAGCAGGGCAAGGGCGGGGGCGAGATCTACCTCCTGCGCGCGCCCAGGAACGCGAACCTGATGCTGGAAAGCTCGTGGGAGCTGTTCGCCGGGCTCGGCGGCGACGCCCCCCGCTGGACGAGGAGCCACGGGCAGGCCGAGCCCGTGTTCAAGGACGAGAACGGCACCGGCTGGAGCATGGCGGCGCACTACGTGAAGCCGCTCGGGCGCTACGTCATCACCACCGAGCACGACGCCTCGAAGGCGAGCCGCCTCGGGATGTTCGAGGCCCCGAACCCCTGGGGTCCCTGGCGGGTCGTGTTCTACGACACCCTCACGGGGCCGAAGCAGCCCGGCAACACCGCCTTTCACTGGGGCTTCCTCCCCAACGCCTTCGGCGCCGACGGCGGCTTCACGCTGAGCTACACCGGCATCGGCAGGTTGGACGCCCTCAACCTCGTCGACGGCAGGTTCGAGAGGTAGAGGGCGACGACGCTTCGCGTCCGCTGGCGGGGCGCGCGCCTTCCAGCGGACCTGCCCTTGCATCACGCGGATGGTTCGACGCCGTGGCCGGTGCTAGGATGCCTCGAATGCCCGTGATGGAGCGGTGCGCGACCGCACAAGGAGCACCCATGCCTCCGACCCCGCCATCCCCCGAACGGTTCAAGGAGGCGGTGCGCCGGCAATGGGACGAGGCCGCGGGCGGCTGGAACGACCAGACGCCGCAGATCCGGGCGTGGCTGGCCGAGGCGACCCGGGCCATGCTCGACGAAGCCGGGGTGGGGCAGGGTTGCCGCGTCCTCGACGTTGCGGCCGGCGCCGGCGACCAGACCCTCGACATCGCGCGACGGGTGGGGCCGAAGGGCTCGGTTCTCGCCACCGATCTGTCGCCGCGGATCCTGGCTCTCGCGGAACGGAACGCCGGCGACGCCGGCCTTCGCAACGTCGAGACCAAGGTGGCCGACGGCGAAGACCTGGGGCTCGAAGGCGCCGGCTTCGACGCCGCCGTCTGCCGGCTCGGCCTGATGTTCTTCCCCGACCCGCTGCGGGGCCTTCGCGGGATCCACGGCGCCCTCAAGCCGGGCGGCCGCTTCTGCGCGCTGGTCTTCTCGGAACCGGGCCGCAACCCCTGCGTCGGCATCGTCATGGCCACCGCGCTGAAGCACGCCGGCGTGGCTCCGCCCGACCCTTTCCAGCCGGGCGGGCTGTTCAGCCTCGGCAAGCCCGGCCTGATCGACGGCCTCCTCGCCGACGCCGGCTTCAGGCACGTCGAAGCGACCCGCGTCGGCGCACCCTTCCGGCTGCGCACGGCCGAGGACTACGTGACGTTCATCCGCACCTCGGCCAGCCCCGTCCTCGCCGGACTCGACGCGGGCGCGCAGAACGCCGCCTGGGCGGAGATGACCGAAAGGCTGGCCGTCTTCCAGACGCCGACGCACTGGGAAGGCCCGAACGAACTGCTCCTCGCCGCCGGCAGCCGGTAGCGCCTTCCCGGCAGCGGCCGGCCGCGCGGCACGGACGAACCCGCAAGTGGAGCCAAGGACACGTACCCCCCGTTCAAGTCCGGGGCACGAGGCGGGGGCCGGGGCGTCGCCTCTGGGCCCGCCCGAGCCATCGTATATGTATTTATTCTTATAACTGTATGATTCTCTCGGCAGACCCATCCGCCAGGAGCAGAATCCCCTGCCCAGCCTCGCCATCGTCGCCGACGCCGCGCCCGCCAGCGTGCCTGTGACGGGTGGCGCGAACGAACCCGAACCCCCCGCCCGACAACGCCCCGCCGCAGCCTGGGGCAGGCCGCCAGAACGGCGCCCGCTCGCGCGGCCCCGTCAGCGAAGCCGGACGCCACCCCCGTTCGCAGAACGGCCGACGCCACGGGCTCAGGAGCAGGACGCCGGTGCTGGACGCACAAGACGCCCGCGGGTTGCCCCCTCGGGACCGACCTCCTGCGCCGCTGGCCGGTCGCCGCCCCCGTCGGGCGGCACTGGCCGGAGCGGCTGGCGGCCTGCCACCTGCACCAGCACGAGCTGGAGGAAATCGAGTTCCTCGCCATGGACCAGTTCCTCCTCGACACGGACGAACCTGAGGCCCCCGGTGAGAAGCCGCGCCTGCCGTCGCTGGCCACGCTCCTTCGCTACCGCAAGCGGATCGCCCGCGAC
>JAGRGG010000274.1 GCA_020445645.1 Geminicoccaceae bacterium
TGATGGGCCATAACAGCCTCTAGGCGAGCAATTCGCCAAGCGCTATTTTCTTTTGACGCACGTGTTGCTCAAGAGAAATCTCCGGCGAGAGGCGATGCTTCTCGATTGTTTCAGCTATCACGTCTCCCCGATCCGCCTGAATTGATGAAGCCACTGCCTACTCATTTCCCAGCATAATCAAGCCGCATGGTAAGGTATTTTTACCTATTATGCAACCATCAAACTGCCTCAAACGTCTCTGCGCCGCCCCACCAGCAGCACGTTGGCGAACGGCGTGCCCTCCTGGCAGGGCCGAACCCTGACGGCAAAACCGGCGCGTTCCAGGGCGGCGGCGGCGTTCTCGATGGGCCGGGGTTGGACGTGCGAGCCGGAGGTCGGCCAGAAGCGCCGGCCCAGCACCTCCAGCCCCCGCGTGAAGCGGCTGCGCAGGCCCTGCGTCGGGTCGAAGGTGCGCACGACGACGGTCCGCCCCGCCGCCTTCGTTGCCTTGGCAAGGAGGGCGTCCTGGTCCGCGGCTCGGAGCTGGTAGAGCACGTCGATCAGGAGCACGGTGTCGGCTTTTGGCAAGGGCGCGTCCAGGGCGAGGTCGTGCATCCTGGCCTCGAAGGGCAGCCCCGCGCCCGCGGTCCGGGCGGCGGCGAGCGCGGCCGCGTTCACGTCGAGGCCGAGCGCCGAAGCGGCGAGGCCCGCTTCCAGGAGGAGGAGGTCGAGCTGGGCGCGGCCGCAGCCGACGTCGAGCACCCGGCCGAAGGGGGCTTTTGCCGCGAGCGCGAGCACGTCGCGGTGGACGGGGTCCATCCTGAGCTTGCAGGCGACGTAGCCGTGGATGAAGCGGCCGGCGCCCCGGTAGCGGCGGGTCACGGCGGCGTAGGGGGGCTTGGTCGCGGGCACGGGGCGGCCTCGATTGTTAGGGGGACGGGTTTCCATAGGCGAGGCGCCCCCGCCATGCTAGCGGTCGCCGCCCGACGTCACGGTGGTGGAGCCTCGCCCCCGCATGAAGACCCCTTCCCGCCCCCGCTGGTCCCCCGCCCCGGCGCTCCGCCTCTCGCTCGCGCTGCACGCGGCGGGCCTCGCGGGGTTCGCCCTCCATCCGGCGGCGTGGCCTTGGGTGGCGGGTGCCCTGATCGGCAACCACGCCCTCCTCGGCGCCGCCGGGATGGTGCCGCGCACCCGCCTCCTCGGCCCGAACCTCACCCGCCTGCCCGGGGCGGCGCGGGCCAGGGGCGAGGTCGCCCTCACCTTCGACGACGGCCCGGACCCCCAGGGCACCTCCGAGATCCTGGCGATCCTGGCCCGCCACGGGGCGAAGGCGAGCTTCTTCTGCGTCGGCCGCCGCGCCCTGGCCCACCCCGAAACCGTTCGGGCGATCGTCGGGGGCGGCCACAGCGTCGAGAACCACAGCCACACCCACGCGACGGCCTTCGCCTGCAAGGGTCCGTGGGGGCTCGCCCGCGAGGTGGCGACGGCGCAAGGGGCGATCAGGGCGGCGGCGGGCACGACCCCGCGCTTCTTCCGCCCGCCCTTCGGCTTCAGGAGTCCGTTCCTCGACCCCGTCCTCGCCCGGCAGGGCCTCCTCCAGGCCACCTGGACCCGGCGCGGCTTCGACACGGCGTTCGGCGACCCGGCCGCCCTCCTCCGCCGCCTGACGCGGAACCTCGCTGCCGGCGACATCCTCCTCCTCCACGACGCCGGCAGCGCCCGGACCCCCTCGGGCGAGCCCGTGGCGCGGGCCGTCCTGCCCCCGCTCCTCGCGCGGATCGAGGCGTCAGGGCTGCGCGCCGTCTCCCTGCCGATGGCGCTCGCCCCCTAGGCGGCGCCGGAGGAGGCGGGGCAGGCGGACGAGGAAGCCCAGGACGAGGCGGGCGTGCATCCAGGTGAGGAGCACGTTGTCCCGCGCGTAGCGGAAGTGCGACACGCCGCCCTCGTCGGGGCGGAGGTAGCGGACGGGTATGGGCAGGCTGATCGGCCGGACGCCCCGCCAGACGAGGCGCACGGCGGCCTCGGGCTCGAAGTCGAAGCGCCGCATCCAGCGCGTCTCCCCCATGACGGCGACGAGGTCCCCCACGGGGTAGAGGCGAAAGCCGCACAGGGAATCGCCGATGCCCGCCCAGAGCGTCTCGATGTCCGTCCAGACGTTCGAGAGCTTGCGCCCGTGGACCCTGACGCGCACGGCGCTGCCGTCGAAGACGGGGCGCCCCAGGATCATCGCATCGGGCGCTGCCCCGGACGCCGCCATGAAGGCCGGGACGCGCCCGGCCGCGTGCTGCCCGTCGGCGTCCATCGTCAGCGCGTGGGTGAAGCCCAGCGCCTTTGCCTCGCGCAGGGCCGCGAGTACCGCCGCCCCCTTGCCCCGGTTCTCCGGCAGGATGATCAGCCGGACCCCTTCCCCGGCCCCCCCTTCGGCAAGATCCCGGAGCGCCTCGGCGGAGCCGTCCGTGCTGCCGTCGATCACCACCCAGACCGGCGACCAGTAGCGCAGCACCTCCTCGACCGTGGCCCGGAGCAGCGCCGCCCCCGTGTTGTAGCTCGGGATGAGGACGAGGCGGGCGGGATCGGGGGTCAAGGCGACCCCTCGTCCCGACGCGCCAGCGCGTCCGCGTAGTAGGCCTTCAGCTCGCCGAGGAACCCCGGCAGGTCGCCCTCGACCGAAAAGCGCCGGCCGAGCCTCGCCCGGTAGCGGAGCGGAAAGCGGGGCCGCTTGAAGAACGGCCAGCCCTTGCCGAGAAAGCCGGTGTTCGTCTCCAGGAGCACGGTCTGGACGGGCGTTCCCGTCATCCGGGCGACGAGGGCGAAGCCCCCTTTCAGGTCGCTCAAGTCTTCTCCCTCCGCCGTGCGCGAGCCCTCGGGGAAGATGAGCACCCGCCCGCCGCCCCGCAACTCGCGCGCCGTCGCCTTGACGAGCCCGACCGCCGAGTCGTTGCGGATGTAGCCGGCAAGCCGCACCCCCCCGCCCAGGAACGGGCTGTCCCAAAGGGTCGCCTTCGTGACGCAGGCGACCCCCGGCAGGCGGGAGAGGATCAGGACGGCGTCGAACATCGAAGGGTGGTTCGGGGCGACGATGAGCGGCCCCTGCCCCGCGAGCGCGTCGAGATCCCCAAGGTCGCATTCGACGAGCCCGGCGACCTGCGACAGGTCGACGAAGCGCCGCATCAGGCCCGTGACCGCCGCCCGCCCGAGCCGGATGCCGGCCTGCCGGGGAAGGACGCGGTGGAGCACGGCCGCGCACAGGCTCCAGGCAAGGCAGCCGAGGCCGAAGAGGGCGAAGAGCGCGTAGAACAGGACGCCCTCGCCAAGCTTGCTTCGACCCCTCACGCCGCACGTCGAAAAGCAGGGGTGCGGAGAACAATCATGACCCCCGCCCATAGCGGCGCCCGCCCCCAAAGCCAAGGCCGGCGGCGGTCCCTTCTTCATCCTTCCTTAAACCTCGGTGGGTTATGGTGCGGGCGTCGGGTGTCATGGCACCGGCCGCGGCGGCACCGTAAAGCCTCCGGTCACGCCGCGGCCGGCGAGCGCGGGGCATTCAATCCTCCCCCTCCCAGACGACCTCGTCCTCGCTCACGAGGTCGCCCCGCATCGAGGGGCCTTTCGTGTGGACCCGCTCCGGGTCGTCGCAGACGAGGTGGTGCCAGGACGGCAGGTCGAAGCCGAAGGCGACGAGGCGGTAGGCGCAGGTGTGCGGCAGCCAGTCGAGGCCCCGCACGTTCTCGGGCGTGACCTTGACGCAGTCCGGCACCCGCTCCTTGCGCCGCTGGTAATCCGAGCAGCGGTGGGTGCAGAGGTCGAGGAGGCGGCAGGCGGCGTCCGAGAGCGCGACCTCCCCCGTGTCCTCGTCCTCGACCCGGATCTGGCAGCATAAGCCGCAGCCGTCGCAGAGCGACTCCCACTCGTCCGGGGTCATCTCCTCCAGGGGCTTCTCGCGCCAGAACGGCATCGGCTTTTCCGCATCGTGTCGAACGCCGGCGCTTTTACGCTTCGCGTCCGCCGCGCGGGGCTTTTTCTTTGGTGATCGTCCATCGGGCCTACCCCAAA
>JAGRGG010000084.1 GCA_020445645.1 Geminicoccaceae bacterium
TATCCGAGAGCACCGCATAGCGGTCGCCTTCCTTGATCAGTCCCATGGCGATGCCGGCGCACGGTGCTTTCAGCGGAACACCCGCGTCCATCAGCGACAGGGACGAGCCGCAGACGGTGGCCATCGACGACGAGCCGTTCGACTCGGTCACTTCGGCGACGACGCGGATCGTGTAGGGGAACTTGTCCTTGGCGGGCAGGAGGGGGCGGGTCGCCCGCCACGCGAGCTTGCCGTGCCCGACCTCGCGGCGGCCCGGCGTGCCCATGCGGCCGGTCTCGCCGACCGAGTAGGGGGGGAAGTTGTAGTGGAGGAGGAAGTGCTCGCGCCGGTCGCCGTCGAGCGCGTCGATCATCTGCTCGTCCTGGCCGGTGCCGAGCGTGGCGACGGCGAGCGCCTGGGTCTCGCCGCGGGTGAAGAGCGCGGAGCCGTGGACGCGGGGCAGGACGCCGACCTCGGCCTCGATCGGGCGGACGGACTTCAGGTCGCGGCCGTCGATGCGGGGCTCGCCGTCCAGGATGGCACCCCGGACGATGGCCTTCTCCAGCTTCTTGAACCGGCCGGCGACGGCGAGGACGTGATCCGGATCGGTGGCGTCCTCGACGAAGGCCACCATCGCCTCCTTGCGGACGGCGGCGACCTTGTCCTGGCGGGTCTGCTTTTGCGGCTCGGCGTAGGCGGCGCGCAGGGGGGATTCGAAGCGCGCCTTCATCCGGGCGTAGGGCTCGGCGTCGTCGGTCGTCTCCAGGTGCCAGGGCTCCTTGGCGGCGGCCTGGGCCAGATCGATGATGAGGTCGATGACCGGCTGGAAGCCGCGCTGCCCGAACATGACGGCCTGGAGCATCGTCTCCTCGGGCAGTTCGTGCGCCTCGGATTCGACCATCATCACGGCGTCGCGGGTGCCGGCGACGACGAGGTCGAGCTCGCTCTCCTTCGTCGTTTCGAGGACGGGGTTCAAGAGGAACTCGCCGTCCCTGTAGCCGACCCTGGCAGCACCGATCGGGCCGAAGAAGGGGATGCCGCTGATCGTGAGCGCGGCCGAGGCGCCCACCAGGGCGACGATGTCGGGGTCGTTCTCGCCGTCGTGGGCAAGCACGGTGATGACCACCTGGGTCTCGTTCTTGAAATTGCCCGGGAAGAGGGGGCGGATCGGGCGGTCGATCAGGCGGGAGGTGAGCGTCTCCTTCTCCGAGGGGCGGCCCTCGCGCTTGAAGAAGCCGCCGGGGATCTTGCCGGCCGCGAACGCCTTTTCCTGGTAGTTCACGGTGAGCGGGAAGAAGTCCTGGCCGGGCTTGGCGCCCCGCGCCGCGACGGCGGTGGCCAGCACCACCGTCTCGCCGTACTGGACGATGACCGCGCCGTCGGCCTGGCGGGCCATGCGGCCGGTCTCGAGGCGCAGCGGACGGCCCGCCCACGTCATTTCCTTAACGATCGTCTTGAACATTTCTTTCTCTCTTCACCTTATCTGTACCCGCCTTTGCGGGTGCGCGGGCCCACGTCCGCCCACGGCTTGCCGTGCCGTCCTGTCGTCCCGTCCCGCCGCCGGAACGGTCGGGAAGGGGGCAGCCCGTTCGGGGGGCTGCCCCCGTTCCTCTCGTCAGCGCCGCAGGCCGAGCCGCTCGATCAACTGTCGGTAGCGGGGCTCGTTCTCGCGGTTGAGGTAGTCGAGCAGCCGGCGCCGGAGGCCCACCATCATGAGGAGGCCGCGCCTAGAGGCGTAGTCCTTCTGGTGGATCTTCAGGTGCTCGGTAAGGTTGCCGATGCGCTCGCTCAAGATCGCCACCTGGACCTCGGGCGACCCGGTGTCGCCCTCCTTGATGGCGTGTTCCTTGATGAGCGTCTGCTTGCGTTCCTGCGTGATCGACATCGGGGGCTCCTAAGATGGGGTGGACGCGCTCGTGGCGTTGAAGACGCGCAGCGGGCTGATCTCGCCGTCCTCTTCCTTCAGGATGGCGACGACCTCGCCCTGCCACATGGCGCGGACGGGCCAGCGGGTGATCCCGGAATCCTCCAGGAATCGGGGCGGCACCGTGATGCCGTTGCCCGCGCGCAGCCGCTGCGCTTGCGGCCCGGTGACGGCGAGCGCCGGGATGTCGGCCAGCGCCGTCGCCATCGGGACCAGGACCTGCGGCAGGGTGTCGTCCTCGACGACCCGGCGCAGGGTTTCGAGGGTCACGGCGTTCTCGACGGTGAAGGCACCGACCGAGAGCCGCCGCAACCGGCTGATGTGGCCGAGGCAGCCCAGCGCCTGCCCCAGATCGCGCGCTATGGCGCGGACGTAGGTGCCCTTGCCGCAGACGGCCTCGAACACGGCGTGGTCGGCGTCGGGGCGCTCGACCATGTCGAGGGCGTCGATCCGCACCGGGCGGGGCGGCAGGTCGACGGCCTCGCCGCGCCTCGCCATGTCGTAGGCGCGCTGGCCGTCCACCTTGACGGCGGCGAAGCTGGGCGGGCGCTGGGGGATCGTGCCGACGAAGGCCGCAAGGGCGGCCCGGATCGCGGCGTCGCCCGGCCGGACCGCGCGCTCGCCGATGAGGGCGCCCTCGGCGTCGTCGGTGTCGCGGGCCTCGCCGAAGCGGACGGTGAAGCGGTAGCGCTTGGTGGCGTCCATGACCCAGGCGACGGTCTTGGTCGCCTCCCCGAACGCGAGGGGGAGGACGCCGGTGGCGAGCGGGTCGAGCGTGCCGCCGTGCCCGACCTTCCGCGCGTCGGTGAGCCGCTTGGCGATGGTGACGACGTGGGTCGAGGTCAGGCCCTCGTCCTTGTCGACGACGAGCCAGCCGTCGATCCGCCGCCCCTTGCGCCCGCCGCGCGCCATCTAACCCTCCTCCCCTTCGTCCGCGGAGGAAGGGCCGCCGCGCCGGTCGGGGCCGAGCCCCTCGTCGAGCAGGCGCTCGACCCGCTCCGCCTCGCCGAAGCGGTCGTCGGGCTCGAAGCGAAGGCGGGGCGCGTATTTCAGGTTCATCTCGCGCGCCGCCCGCCCGCCGAGCCGGCCGGCGGCGCGCCCCAGCGCGGCCCCCACCTCGGGGCGCAGGGCCTCGTGGCCGAGCTCGCTCACGTAGACGACGGCGTGGCGGAGGTCGCGGCTCATCCGCACTTCGGAGACGGTGAGGCTGACGCCGTCCAAAAGGGGGTCGTGGGTCTCGCCGCGCAGGAAGGCGGCGGCGAGCAGGTGGCGGAGCTGCTCGCCGACCTTCAGTTGGCGCTGGGAAGGCAGGGCGGCGCTCTCCCGCGCCGCCCTCGGTTCGGTTCGTCGCATCAGAGGCTGCGCGCGACCTCCTGGACCTCGAACGCCTCGATGACGTCGCGTTCCTGGATGTCGTTGTAGCCCTCGATCGACATGCCGCACTCGAAGCCTTCGCGGACCTCGCGCACGTCGTCCTTGAAGCGGCGGAGCGAGCCCAGGTGGCCCTCGTAGACCACCACGTCGTCGCGGAGCAGGCGGCAGCGGGATCCCCGGCGGATGACGCCGTCGCGGACCATGCAGCCCGCGACCTTGCCGGCGCGCGGCACGCTGAACACCTGCCGGATCTCGGCGTGGCCGAGGATGACCTCCTTCGACTCCGGCGAGAGCATCCCCGAGAGCAGGCCCTTCACCTCGTCGAGCAGCTCGTAGATGATCGAGTAGTAGCGGATCTCGATCCCGTCGCGCTTGGCCATGTCGCGCGCCTGGACGTTGGCGCGGACGTTGAAGCCGATGATGACGGCGTTCGAGGCCTGGGCCAGCGTCACGTCGCTCTCGGTGATCGGGCCGACGCCGCCGTGGAGGACGCGCACGCTCACCTCGTCGGTGGACAGCTTCTCCAGGCCCTGGCTGATCGCCTCCAAGGAGCCGTGCACGTCGGACTTGACGACGACGGGCAGGGTCTGGAGCTGGCCCGCCTTCAACTGCGAGAACATGTCCTCCAAGGACGTGCGCGGGGCGGCGCCGGCGACGAGGCCGTTCTGGCGGCGCTTCCTCTGCCGGTAGTCGGTGACCTCGCGCGCCCGCCGCTCGCTGTCGACGACGGCGACGCGATCACCGGCCTCGGGCACGCCGTCCAGGCCCAGCACCTCGATCGGGGTCGCGGGTCCGGCCTCCTTCGCGGCCGCGCCGCGCTCGTCGGTCATGGCGCGGATGCGGCCCCACTGCGCGCCCGCGACGATGATGTCGCCGAGCTTGAGCGTGCCGTTCTCGACGAGCAGGGTGGCGACGACGCCGCGCCCCCTGTCGAGCCTGGCCTCGACGACGGCGCCCGTGGCCTCGCGGTCGGGGTTGGCCTTGAGGTCGAGGAGTTCGGCCTGGAGCTGGAGCGCCTCGATCAGCTTGTCGAGGTTCGTGCGCTTGATGGCGCTCACCGGGATCGCCTGCACGTCGCCGCCGAAGTCCTCCGCGACCACCTCGTGGCTGAGAAGCTCCTGCTTCACCCGGTCGGGGTTGGCGTCGGGCCGGTCGATCTTGTTGATGGCGACGACGATCGGCACGCCCGCCGCTTTCGCGTGGCTGATCGCCTCGATCGTCTGCGGCATGACGCCGTCGTC
>JAGRGG010000275.1 GCA_020445645.1 Geminicoccaceae bacterium
CCGGCAGGCAGGCCCTTCTGCGCGGCACGAACGCGACGCTCTCGATCAAGCGGGACAAGCTGGACGCCACCCGCGAACGTCTGGGGCTGATCCAGGACGCGGCCAAGACGAAGGCGGACCTCGCCTCGACCGAGGCGAAGCTGGCGACGGCGGAGGCGGGCCTCGCCGGCAGGCAGGCCCTTCTGCGCGGGACGAACGCGACGCTCTCGATCCGGCAGGACAAGCTGGACGCCACCCGCGAGCGTCTGAGGCTGATCCAGGACGTGGCCGAGACGAAGGCGACGCTGGCCTCGACCGAGGCGAAGCTGGCGACGGCGGAGGCGGACGTGGCGGGCAGTCAAGCCCTCCTGCGCGGCGTGAACGCAACGCTCTCGATCAAGCGGGACAAGCTGGACGGCGTCCGCGACCGGCTGGAGCGGACGAGCAAGGCGCTGGCGGGGGCGGAGACCGCCCGTATCCGGACGGCGGCGCAACTGGAGGCGGCCCAGGCCACGCTGGCCTCGACGGCGGCGACGGTCGGCGACTGGTCGCGCAACCTGCGCCGACCCATGAGCGGGGACCCGACGCTCGTCCAGTAAGGCGGGAGAAGGGGTCGGGGGGCAGGGCTATCGCCCGCCCCCGCGCCGTCAGCCGCCGCCCTGGCCCTGCGCCACGCACTTGCCGTTCACAGCCTTCTGGTTCTCGAAGCAGGGCTGGTTGTCCGCCCCCGTGGGAAGCGACGAGGTGTCGCCCTTGGGCAACGACGAGGAGGACTCGGACTCCGACATCGGCGCGTTGCCGTTCGGGGCACAGGCACTGAGAAGGGCGAAACAGGCAAGCCACATCAAGGGTCGCATGGGGTTCCCTCCGTTATCCAGGGGCGGACCGGTCGCGCCGCCGACGCGGGGGAGACCCGAAGGCGTCCCCCATGAAGGGCGAACGCGGCGGGCCGGCGTGCGGTTCCCTCGCCGTTGCCGGTCCGGAACGCGGGTGTCCGCTCGGGGCGGGGCGGCTGGTACCGATGGGCGACACCGGGGCCTCGATGCGCGGCGCGGGCGGGGCCCGGCGGCGGGGCCGTATGTTGTGCCGCCGTCATTCGTGGTAGCAACGAGGCCGCGAGCGCGCCGGCGCCTGCCCGACCACGGCGTGCCTTCCCCCGTTTCCTGACCTCATCCGGGAGCCATGCCCGACAACGCCTTGCCCCGCAGCCGCGCGCCCGCCGTCCTCCAGGTCCTGCCGTCCCTGCGCGACGACGCGCAGGGACGGGCCGCGCTCGACCTCGCGCGGGCCGTCGCCCGCGAGGGGTGGCGCTCGCACGTGGCGTCCGCCGGCGGGACCCTGGAGCGCGAGCTGGTCGGCAGCGGCGTGCGCCACCACCGCCTGCCCTTGGAGGGTGTGGGCCCCTTCGCCATCTGGCTGAACGCGGCCCGGCTGACCCGGCTCGCCCGCGAGCACGAGGTCGAGGTGATCCACGCCGCCGCCCGGCGGACGGCGTGGAGCGCCGGCTTCGCCGCGAAGCGCACCGGCGCCGCCTTCCTCACGACGGTGGACGCGATCCACGGCGACGGGGGCTGGGGCGGGCTCCGCCGCCGCTACAACCGGGTGCTCGTGGCGGGCGAGCGGATCATCGCCGTCTCGGAGCACGTCGCCGAGCACCTGGAGCGGGCCTACGGCGTCGAGCCCGGCCGGGTGCGGATCGTCCGCCCCGGCATCGACATGGCCGCCTTCGACGCCGAACGGGTGCGGGGGCACAGGGTCGCGGCGCTGGCCGAGCGCTGGCACCTCGGCTTCGAGCGCAAGATCGTCATGCTGCCGGGGCCGGTCGCAAGGGCCGGTGGGCACCACCTGATGCTGCGCGCGATGCGCCGCCTCGCAAGGCGGGACTTCACCCTCCTCGTCGTCGGCGACGTCGAGCGCGACGCCGCCTACGTGCGGCGGATCGAGGTCCAGGCCCGCCGGGAAGGGCTGACCGAGCGGGTCCACTTCGCCGGCCCCTGCGACGACCTTCCCGCCGCCTACATGCTGGCCGATCTCGTCGTCGTCCCCGCCCTCCAGGCCGAGGGCTACGTGCGGCCCGCGATCGAGGCGCAGGCGATGGGCAAGCTCGTCATCGTCAACAACACAGGAGGGCTCGACGAGACGGTGAAGCCCGTCGCCACCGGCTGGCTCGTCCGCGCCGAGGACCCGGCCGAACTCGCCTGGGCGCTCGACCTCGCGCTGTCGATCAGCGACGACGACAAGGCCCGCCACGCCCGCCACGCGCGGGGCTTCGTCGCCCACGAGTTCAGCCTCGAACAGATGTGCCGCAAGACGCTCGCCGTCTACCGCGAACTCGTGCGTCGGCACGAGGCGGTGGCGGCGGAGCCGGCGGCGGCGGAGGCCGGGTAGGTTCACGCTTCGCGCCCGCCGGCGCGG
>JAGRGG010000085.1 GCA_020445645.1 Geminicoccaceae bacterium
CGCCAGCGGACGCGAAGCGTCGTCCTACTTCGTGTTCAGGATCTCCTCGTAGAGCGGCAGGATGTCCTTGGGCAGGGACGCGCGGACGGCGGGCTCGGCCTTCTTGGCGAAGGCGTCCTGGTCGACCTCGACGAAGGTCATGCCCTTGTCCTTGAGGTCCTGCTTCAACTGCTCCTCGTCCTTGAGGAACAGGTCGCGCTCATACGCCTGGGCGCGCTTGCCGGCCTCCAGGACGGCGTCCTGCTGCTCCTTCGTGAGCCCCTGGAACCGGTTCTCGCCGATGACGAGGTAGATCCAGCTGCGGACGTGCTCGGTGAGGTTCACGTCCTTTTGCACCTCGTAGAAGCTGGCGCTCTGAATGAGCGAGAGGGGGTTCTCCTGGGCGTCGATCGTGTGGCTCTGGAGCGAGGTGAACACCTCGCTGAAGGCCATCGGCGTCGGCTTGGCGCCGAGCGCGGACCACACGTCGACGAAAAGGGGGACGTTCGGGACGCGGAGGCGAAGGCCATTCAGGTCGTCCGGGGTCTTGATCGGCCGGTTCGAGGTGAGGTCGCGGGGGCCGCGCGCGAAGTAGGCGATGGGGCGCAGCCCGGCTTTCTCGCGGATCTCGTCCTCGATCTTCTTGCCGATCGGCCCGCCGGCGACGGCGTCCAGGTGGTCGAGGTCGCGGATGGCGTAGGGCACGGCGAGGAGGGCGGCGCT
The DNA here is from genome assembly GCA_020445645.1 of Geminicoccaceae bacterium. GTDB lineage: Bacteria > Pseudomonadota > Alphaproteobacteria > Geminicoccales > Geminicoccaceae > JAGRGG01. The sequence continues at coordinate 703 of JAGRGG010000085.1, forward strand.
GGGCGCCCAGTTCTGGAGCGACTCGCCGGTGATCGTCATGTCGGCGGAGCCCAGCTGGATGCCGCCGATGACGTCCATCTCCTTGCCGAGCTGCTCGTTCGGGTAGACCTCGACGTTGATGGTGCCGTTCGAGAGCGCCTTCGCCTCTTCCGCGAACTTGAGCGACGCCTTGTGCCAGACGTTCTGCTCGTTGGCGAGGTGGCCGAGCTTGAGCGTGACCTGCTCCTGCGCGCCCGCCGTGCCGGCGAGCGTCAGCGTGAGGCCGGCCGCGAGGACGACGTGTCGCCAGTATGTCATTGTTCGTTGCTCCCCGGTGGTTGATGCGGTCGTTGGCGCGGCCGGCAGACTGGTACGGTGCCCGTGTCGCGTCAAGGCAGGTGCGGGCTCGCGCGTCGGGCTCGACAGCCGCGCGGGGGCGGGGCATCCTGGCCGCCTTTGCCAGAAAGGGCAGGGCATGGGGCAGGCGTTCCCGCACCTCTTCCGGCCGCTCGACATCCGCGGCACCACGCTTCGCAACCGGATCACGTTCGGGGCGCACACCGCGAACATGGCGGAAGACGGGCTGCCGGGGGCGCGCCACCTCGGCTACTACCTGGAGCGGGCCAAAGGCGGGGCCGGGATGATCGTGGTCGAGCCCGTGCCGGTCATGCCGGAAGCCGTGCTGACGCGGGGCAACTTCCGGGTCGACGATGACGCCCTCATCGCACCGATGCGGCGGATCACGGAAGCCTGCCGCGCCGAGGGTGCCGTGATGATCCAGCAGCTCTACCACGTCGGCCAGCACGGCGACTGGGACAACGCCTTCGAGGCCGCGCGCTCGCCCTCGGGCCTGCCGTCCTACCACGACGGCGACGGCAGCCACGGGATGGACGAGGGCGAGATCGAGGCGGCGGTCGAAGGGTTCGTCCGCGCCGCCGTGCGGGCGAAGGCGTGCGGCTTCCAGGGGGTCGAGCTGTTCGCCGCCTACCACGCGCTCATCGACCAGTTCTGGACCCCCTGGTCGAACCGCCGCGACGACCGCTGGGGGGGCGACCTGGAGGGCCGCTGCCGCTTCTCGGCCGAGATCATGCGCCGCGTCCGCGAAGCCTGCGGCGACGGCTTCATCGTCGGCCTCGCCGTCAGCTGCGACGCGAACGCTTCCGTGGCGCTGTCGCTGGAGTCGCTCTGCGAGGTCGTCGCGTGGCACGACGCGCGCGCCCTCATGGACTACGTCACCTGCGGCACCGGGTCCTATTTCGACTTCGCCCCCTTGATCCCGACCGTCCTCTACGCCGAGAAGCTGGGCGTGCCCGCCGCCGAGGCGCTGAAGGGGGTCTGCCGCCACGCGAAGGTCCAGGCGGAGAGCCACATCCGCACGCCGGAGAACGCGGAGGACGTGATCCGCACCGGGGGGGCCGATCTGGTCTCGATCGTGCGCGGGCAGATCGCCGATCCGCACCTTGCGAACAAGGCCGGGGCGGGGGAGCCGGAGACGATCCGGCCCTGCATCTCGTGCAACCAGATGTGCTGGGGGCGGCGCTACCGCGACTACTGGATCTCCTGCACGATCAACCCTTCGGCCGGGCGCGAGTGGGCGTGGGGCGGCGACCGCTTCGCGCGGACGGATGCGCCGAAGCGGGTGCTCGTCGTCGGCGGCGGCGTCGCCGGGATGGAGTGCGCCCGCGTCGCGGCCACGCGCGGGCACGGCGTCGTGCTGGCCGAGGCGGCGCCGGAACTCGGCGGGCAGATGCGCCTCGCGGGTGAACAGCCGCGCCGGGGGCAGATCCTCGACCTCCTCGCGTGGTACGAGAACGAACTCGCCCGCCTCCAGGTCGAGGTGCGGCGCAACACGCCGGTCGACGCCGAGGACGTGGCCGGGTTCGGCGCGGACGCCGTCGTGGTGGCGACGGGCTCGGAACCGGAAGGCGAGGGGTTCCAGCGCGCGCTGCCGCAGTTCGACGCCCTGCCGGGGGTCGAGAAGGGCAACGTCCTCACCGTCCACGACGTGATGCGCCGGGCGGGGGCGCCGGGGCGGCGCGTCCTCCTCCTCGACGACATCGGCCACTGGCAGGGGCCGGGCACCGCCTGGAAGCTGGCGGAGGCGGGGCACGAGGTCACGATCGTCACCCCGCACCCGATGGTCGGCCACGCCCTCCAGCGCACCGCCGCCGACGGCCCGCTTCGCGCCCGCTTGGCCGCCCTCGGCGTCCGCCTCGTCGTCGAGGCGGCGGTCGCCGAATGGCGCGGCAATGCCGCCGTGCTCCAGGATCTCAGGACGGGCGAGCGCCGCGACGAGCCCTTCGACACCCTGGTCCTCGCCACCGTGACCAGGAGCCAGGACGGGCTCAAGGACGGGATGCCGGAGGAAGGCCCCCCCGTCCATGTCATCGGCGACGCCCTGGCGCCGCGTCTGGCGCAGATGGCGATCTTCGAAGGGCGGAGGCTCGGTCGGGCGCTTTAGGCAGTTGCGCTTCGTGTCCGCCGGCGGACACGAAGCGCAACTCACCATGAGGACACGGCCCATCATGTCGACGCCGAGCTTTGCCGACCTGTTCACGCCCAAGCTCGTCACCGTGCTGCGCGAGGGCTACGGGGCGGGGGATCTGCGGGCCGATGCCGTGGCCGGGCTCACCGTCGCCATCGTGGCGCTGCCGCTGTCGATGGCGATCGCCATCGCCTCGGGGACGACGCCGGATCGGGGGCTCTACACGGCGATCGTCGGCGGCTTCCTGGTTTCGCTGCTGGGGGGCAGCCGCTTTCAGATCGGCGGCCCCGCCGGGGCCTTCATCGTCCTCGTCGCGGCGACGGCGGCGCGGCACGGGCTGGAGGGGCTCCTGCTGGCGACGTTCCTGTCGGGGCTGATGCTGTTGGCGCTCGGCTTCCTGCGCCTTGGCACCTACGTCAAGTTCATTCCCTACCCGGTGACGGTGGGCTTCACCTCGGGCATCGCGGTCATCATCTTTGCAAGCCAGCTGCGCGAGCTGTTCGGGCTGACGCTCGCCGGACAGGAACCGGGGCCGATTCTGCCGAAGTTCCAGGCGCTCTTCGGCGCCCTGCCGACCCTGAACCCGGCGGCGCTCGGGGTCGCGCTGTTCACGATCCTCGTCATCGCCGGCCTCAGGCGCTGGCGGCCGTCCTGGCCCAGCCTGCTCGTCGCCGTGACCCTGGCCTCGGCGCTGGCGGCCCTTTTCGGCCTGCCGGTCGAGACGATCGGCAGCCGCTTCGGCGGCATCCCGGGCGGGCTGCCGGCCCCGGCCCTGCCGTCCTTCGACCCGGACCTTGCCCTGGCCGTGCTCCCGGACGCGGTTTCGTTCACCCTGCTCGGCGCCATCGAGTCGCTGCTTTCCGCCGTCGTCGCCGACGGGATGTCGGGCCGGCGCCACCGCTCGAGCATGGAACTCGTGGCGCAGGGGGCGGCGAACCTGGGCTCGGCGCTTTTCGGCGGGATCTGCGTCACGGGCACGATCGCCCGCACGGCGACGAACGTGCGCGCAGGGGCGAAGGGTCCGGTCGCCGGGATGCTGCACAGCCTGTTCCTGCTCCTGTTCATGCTGTTCCTCGCCCCGCTCGCCGCCTTCATCCCGCTGGCGGCACTCGCGGGGGTGCTCGCCACCGTGGCCTGGAACATGGCGGAACGACACGTCTTCCTCGCCCTCCTCAGGGCGTCGAGGGGCGACGCGCTCGTCCTCCTCGCCACCTTCCTGCTCACCGTGTTCCGCGACCTCACCGAAGGGATCGTCGTCGGCTTCGGGCTCGGCGCGCTCCTGTTCATCAAGCGCATGGCCGACGCGACCGTGGTGGAGGCGGGCGTTCCTTCGCTCGACGACCGGGCGGACCGGGAGGGGGACAGGGCGCCCTACGACGCCGCGCTCCACGCCGACCCCGACTTCGTCGTCTACCGGGTCTCGGGCGCCTTCTTCTTCGGCGCCACCGCGAAGGTGGAGGCGGTGCTCGACCGCATCACCGGCCGGCACAAAGCACTCGTCCTCGACCTCGCTGCCGTGAGCGTCCTCGACTCGACGGGCGCCAACGCGATCGAGACCGCCTGCCGCAAGGCGGGGCGCCAGGGGGTGAAGGTGTTCATCGCCGGAGCCCCCGGCCCCATCCGCCGCGTGCTCAAGTCGCACGGCCTGCGCCCGCCGCTCGCCGCCTACGCGAGCGGCGTCGAGGCCGCCGTCGCCGCCGCGCGCCGGCTCCCGGCCTGAACCCCCGCCGCCGCGAAACACACCGTTTCGGGGCCAATCCTTGCGGGTCCGAACCGACCCCGCCATCTCCCGCCCAGACCACGGTGTGAAAGGAGGCGGCGATGACGCCGACCCTGAAGGGCATCCACCATCTGACGGCGATCACGGCCGATGCGAGGCGCAACCTCGGCTTCTACACGGGCACGCTCGGGATGCGGCTCGTCAAGAAGACGGTGAACCAGGACGATGTGAGCGCCTACCACCTGTTCTACGGCGACGGCGCCGCCAGCCCCGGCTCGGACCTCACCTTCTTCGACTGGCCGACGCTAAAGGAGCGGCGCGGCGGGCGCAGCGTCGTCAGGACGGGGCTGAGGGTCGCGGGAGGCAGGAGCCTCGACTACTGGGAGGAGCGGCTGCGGGACGAGGGGGTCGGGGCCGAACGCGGCCTCGACCCGGACGGGCGCGAGCGGATCCTCTTCGAGGACCCCGAAGGCCAGCGTCTCGCGCTGATGGACGACGGCGGGACGGGCGAGGGGCACCCTTGGGCGAAGAGCCCCGTGCCGGCGGCGCATCAGATACGGGGATTGGGACCGATCACGATGAACGTGCCACGCCTCGGCCCGACCGAGGCGATCCTCCTTCGCCTGATGAACATGGAAAAGCGGGCCGAGCACCGGGACGGCGACAGTCGGCTGCACATCTACGGGATGGACGGGACGGGTCCGGCGGCGGAACTGCACGTGATGGAAGAAGACGCGCCGGTGCACCGCCAGGGGGCGGGCGGGGTCCACCACGTCGCCTTTCGCGTGCCCGACCGGGACGCGCTGCACGCCTGGAGCGAGCGGGTGGCGTCCGCAGGCGTGCCGAGCAGCGGCGAGGTCGAACGCTACTACTTCCGCTCGCTCTACTTCCG
>JAGRGG010000086.1 GCA_020445645.1 Geminicoccaceae bacterium
TACACGTTCAATCCGCCCTTTACACGCAGGATCGCGGTCTCGTTCGGGAAGATGCCGACCACGTCGGCGCGGCGCTTGACCTCCTTGTTCAGGCGTTCGAGCGGGTTCGTGGAGTGCAGCTTGGCCCGGTGCTGGGCAGGGAAGCCCATGGAGGCCAGCACGTCGTGCTCGCTCTCATCCATGAAGGCGGCGAGCTTGGGCCAGCGCGGGCGGAGCTGATCGGCCGCGTGCCGGAAGGTCTGGTGGGCGGCCGCCCGGTCGGGCTGGAGGAACACTTGGTGGATCGCCGCGGCGACCATGCTCTGCTGCCCCTTGGGCACGTAGGCCAGCGCGCTGCGCCGCCAATGGACCCGGCAGCGCTGCCAAGTCGCGCCGAGCACGCGCCGGATCGCACCCTTGAGCCCCTCGTGGGCGTCGGAGACCACCAGCTTCACGCCCTTGAGGCCGCGCTTGACCAGCCCCCTCAGCAAGCCGGACCAGAACGCCTCGGCCTCGGAGGGGCCGATGTGCAGGCCGACAATCTCGCGCCGGCCCTCGGCGTCCACGGCCACCGCGATCATGGCGGCGACCGAGACGATCCGGCCGCCCTCGCGCAGGTAGGTTGAACAGCGGCGCTGTTCAGCGAGTCACAGGTACGGCCATCCGCCCTCCAGCGGCCGAGCGAGGAAGGCATCGACCTGTGCTCGTCGATCTCTTTGCAGAGCTTCGAGACCGTGCTCTTGGAGATGCCGGCGAGCCCCATGGCTTGGACCAGTTCGTCCACCCGCCGGGTCAAGACGCCGCCGATCCCTTGAAAGCAACGCTTTCAAGCCTGGATCACCGCCACCAGGGCCTTCTTGCTCGTCTTCCGGGGCTCGAGGAAGGGCGGGAAGTAGGAGCCTTGGCGCAGCTTGGGGATGCGGAGCCGCAGGGAGCCCAGCCGGCTATCCGGCGTGCGCTCGCGGTAGCCGTTGCGCCAATTCTGGCGCTCGGGCGGGCGCTCGTGCCGGCTGGCACCGATCAAGCCGTCCACATCGGCCTCCATCAGGAGCTGCAGCACGGCCTCGGCCACGGAACGCAGGAAATCGCCGTCGCCGGCCTTCTGTAACAGCTCGGCCAGTGGCAGTCTGTCCTCGGTCCTCCGTCTCCAGGTGAAGCCCGCACCTCCACCTTAGCCGGCTGGCCCGATGGCCACCCCACAGGCTCGGCGAATTTCCATCACGAGCGAGGACGCTACCTGCCGGGACCGGGTGGTGATCCAGTCCTGGGACTGAGCTGCGAGGCGGCGGCGCTGGCGACCCTGCTCAACTTCGCGTACGGCGACCCTGTGACGGAGCGCGAGATCGCGCTAGGGCTCATCGACCGCGCCGCCTACCTCGACGACCAGGACCTCGTGCGCGCCCGCGACGGGTTCTCCTTGCTCGACCTCAAGCGGTTCGTCGACCGGTGCGGTTACGAGGACACCGGCTTCGGACGGCTGAACCTGGACAACCTTTTGGCGATGATCCCGATCATCGTGCCCGTCTGGCTCGCGGGCGTGCCGCACTTCGTCGTCGCGCGCGGCGCCTACAAGGGCCGGGTGGTGCTGGCCGACCCCCTGTTCGGCAACCGCACTATGCCGCTCGAAGCCTTCGAGCGGGTCTGGCTGCCCTACGAGGGCCTAGGCAGAGTCGGCTTCAAGGCAAAAGCCCCGGGCGGCCCGATCGCCCCCAGCATCCTGACGCCAGAACAGGCCGACTTCGTCACGCTCGGCTGATACGAAAGCGCGAAGGCGCCAGGGAGGGCGCGAACGATGAAGGCGACCCTTGCTCTGGCCTTGATATTTGCCCTGATCTCAGGTGCCGGGCCGCGCGCGCAGGAGCCGGCGGGACCGGCGGCGGAATCTCCCTCCAGCGGGAGTTGCACCGCCGCGACCTGATGATTGAGAGCCTGCTGCACCGGATCGAGCGGCTGGAGCGTTCCGCCGGGACGGCGGGGGAAGCCCTGGGCCCAAGTCCGAACGACGCGGCTAGCATCGACGGCGCGGCCCCTGCCGAGCGGGCCTTGGAGCGGACGCTGACCCGCAATGGCGCTCTCCTGCTGCTGCAGGGCCGGTTCGACATCGAGCCTGCTCTCGCCTACACCCACAGCCGGACCTCCGGCCCCGTCTTCCTCGCCGAGGGCAACGCCAGCGTCGTCTCCATCGGCGAGGACGCCGTAGACCGCGACGAGGTGAAAGTTGGCCTCGACCTGCGCACCGGCCTGCTGGGCGACGCGCAGGTCGAGGCGAACCTGCCTTAGGCGGTTGTCGCACAGAGCGCCCGGACCGAGGTGGGGCAGGTAGCGCAAACGAGGGACGACCGCACGGGCGCGGGGCCAAGCGACGTCCAGTTGGCGCTGGCCAAGACCGTCCTGCGGAGAAGGGGGTCTTGCCCGACCTCGTCGCCCGGCTGACCTGGGACACAGGGAGCGGCGAACGCGACGACGACGGCGTGGCGCTCGGCGGCGGCTTCGCCGGAATCGGCGGCGCCCTTGACTTTCTCAAGCGCCAGGTTCGCTGGCCTTCGTCGGCAGCCTCGCCTTCAAGCAGCCGATCAAGGAGGACGGTATCGAGCCCGGCCGTGTCTACAGCCTGTCCTTGGGCGCCGTGCTCGCGGCGAGCCCGGAAACGTCGCTCCAAGTCGGCTTCACCCACCAGTTCGACGACCTCCGCGCCGACGCCAAGGTACTTAACGGCAGCGACGCCACGGTGGGCGTGCTCTCGCTCGGCGCCTCGTCGCTGCTCGGCCGCAGCACGCTCGTCGACCTCAGCCTCGACATAGGCCTCACTGACGATGCCACCGACTACGCGGTCAGGATCGCGGTTCCGGTGCGGTTCGGGTTCTGACGATGCTTCACGTCCGCTGGCGCGGGGCGTGTCTTGTCACGACACCGTTCTCTCTATCTTTCCCCTGCAGTCGAAAGGCGATCTGGGTGCGGTTACGCACGCCGAGCTTTGCCAGGATGCACCGCACGAACACCTTCACGGTAGCCTCGCTGATACGCAGTTCGTAGGCGATGATCTTGTTCGGCGTCCCAATGCGGATCAGGGCCGCGACTTGGCGCTCGCGCGGGGTCAGCCCGGCGGCGGTCGCAATCGGCCTGTCGGCGGGGAGGTTGGATATGAAGATGCCACCCTTGAGGACGAAGCGGATGGCCTCCTCGGCGGCGTCCGGATCGAGGCACATCGCCACGATACCCCTGGCACCCGCCGCGACCGCCGCTAGGAACTCCTCGATCGTGAGGTCAGCGCCCATGAGGACGACCGGCGCCGCCTCCGCCGCGCGCCTCGCTGCCGCGATCCAGCATCAGCAGTACGAACAGGGGTGCCAAGCACCATGGCGGGCGGGGCTGGACGTCCTCGATCCGATCGAAGACCGAAAGGCGCCCATCGGGCCAAGCCGCCTCCAGCCAGCGTTCGAGGAACTGGCGGATGAGGCCGGGGGGCTCGACAAGGACAAGTTCGCCCCCCTCTATCAAGACTCGTGTGTCGCTAGGCTCGGGCAGGTCGCATGGCATCGCCTTCAGGCCCCGCTGATGCTACGGCAGAAGACAGAACTTTACTAATGGGCTGTCTTCCCGAACAACCGTAAAATTGCTCAACAATAATGTAGCAGCGCGTCTCACCTACAATGATCATTTATTCTCGCTTTATAAATGGGAAATTTTTTCTTTTTGGTTGATGAATGTATGAATTTTCCTAGAAAGGGCTCTGGGTAGACCCTTCCAGGCAAACTTGGTCTTGCCCGTTGGCGGCGGGCCTTCCCACCGGGGCGAACCAAGCCCGCCCCCGCCCGTTGGTGCGTTGAACGACCGTCTTTGACGAATGACAGGGAGCACAAGCGATGTCGAAACGAATCCTCGCCCTTGCCGCCTTCGCCGGCCTCATAGCTGGCCCCGCCTTCGCCGCCGAGGCGGGCAAGGCCACCTTCGTGGACGCCTCGGGCAAGGAGGTCGGCACGGCCGTCCTCACCCAGACCCCGCACGGTGTTCTCCTCGACATCGACGTGAAGGGCCTGCCGACGGGCCAGCACGGCTTTCACATTCACGATACCGGCAAATGTGAGGCCGAGGGCGGCTTCAAGTCGGCGGGAGGCCACTACGCGGCGGACAAGGAACATGGTTACATGGTCGAAGGCGGGCCGCATCCCGGCGACATGCCGAACCAGTTCGTCCAGGACGATGGCGTGTTCCGCGCGCACGTCTTCAACGACATGGTGAGCCTCGCCAAGGACGGCGACAATTCCCTTCTCGACGACGACGGCTCGGCCATCATCATCCATAGCGGCGCCGACGACTACCTGAGCCAGCCCTCGGGCGACGCTGGCGACCGCATCGCGTGCGCCGTCATTGAGGGCGGCTGACCGAGCAACTGTGCTTCGCGTCCGCCGGCGGACGCGAAGCGTGCCTATTCCGCCGGCTGCCGCGCACCCGCCATCGCCCGGTCCAGGTCGACGGCGACGGCGCCGGCCGGGCGGGTGAAGCGGGCGAGGAGGTCGTAGAGGACGGGGGTGACGAAGAGGGTGAGGACCGACGCGACGCCGAGCCCGCCGATGACGACGATGCCGATGGCGCTCCGGCTCTCGGCGCCGGCACCGGAGGCGATGGCGAGCGGCACCGCACCCAGGATCGTGGAGGCGACCGTCATCAGGATCGGGCGCAGGCGGAGGACCGATCCCTCCAGGATCGCGTCGCGCACCGACCTGCCCTCGTCGCGGAGCTGGTTGGCGAACTCGACGATGAGGATGCCGTTCTTCGCCGTGAGGCCGACCAGCATGATGATGCCGATCTGGCTGTAGATGTTGAGCGAGCCGCCGACGAGGACGAGGGAGGCGAACGCGGCGCTGACCGCGAGCGGCACCGAGAGCATGATGATGAGGGGGTGGACGAAGCTCTCGAAGATGGCGGCAAGGACGAGGAAGACGACGAGCAATGCTAGACCGAAGGTGACGTAGAGGCCGTTCGAGGTGCGCTGGAACTCGCGCGCGGCGCCGTCGAAGCTCGTCCTCGCCTCGACCGGCAGTTCCTCGGCCGCGATCTCGTCGAAGTAGGCGATGGCGGCGCCGAGGTCGTAGTCGCCGACGAGGGAGGCGTCGATCTCGATCGAGGGCAGGCGGTCGAAGCGCTCCAGGTCGGGTGGTGCCGCCGCCATCTTCGTCGTTACCAGCGCGCTGAGCGGCACGAGCGCCCCCGAAGCCGCGCGCATGAAGATGTTCTCAAGATCGGCCGGCTCGCGCCTGTCCCGGTCCCGCGCCTGGAGGATGACTTCGTAGGAACGGCTGCGGTCGACGTAGCTCGTGACCTGCCGCGAGGCGAGCATGGTCTGGAGCGTGGCGGCGATGTCCTCGGCGGAGATGCCTAGATCCTCGGCCTTCGGCCGGTCGATCGTGACGCTGAGCTGCGGCCGGGTCTTCGCGTAGTCGGTGTCGACGTCGGCGAGGTTCGGATTCTGCCGTGCCCGCGCGATGATGCGGTCCACCCAGTCTTCCACGTCGGCGTAGTCGGGGCCGCCGACGATGAACTGGACCCCCTGCGAGCCGCTCGAACTGCCGAGGCCGGAGCGGTTGATCGGCACGGCGCGCACGTCGGGGATGGCGCTCAAGGGACCGCGCAGGGAATCGACGATCGCCATCTGGCCGCGTTCGCGGGCGCCGTAATCGCTCAGGCCCACGATCGTGAAGGCGCGGTTCGGCTGGTTGCGGAACCCCACGATCGTCAGGATGCGCGTCGCCTCGCCCTTCCCCAGCAAGGGTTGCAGAACGGCGTCGACCTTCCGTGCACCCCGATCGGTCGCCTCGATGGTGGCGCCCTCGGGCGCGGAACTGCTGACGAAGAACCCGCCCCGATCCTCCTGCGGCACGAGTTCCTGGGGCAGGCCGACGAAGAGGAGCGCTGCCAGCGCCGCGACGCCGCCGGCGATACCGAGGACGAGAACCGGTGCCCCGAGGGCGCGGACGAGGACGGCGCGGTACCAGCGGGCGAGACGGTTGATCGCGCGTCCGATGCCGCCGACGAGCCAGCCGCCGCCAACGGGCCTGATCATCCTGGCGCAGAGCATGGGCGTGAGACTGAGCGCCACGAAGGTCGAGAGCGCCACGGCCGAGGCGAGCGCGATGCCGAACTCGGCGAACAGCCGGCCGATGTCGCCCGGAATGAAGGAGATCGGCACGAAGACGGCGACGAGGGCGAGGCTGGTGCCGAGCACGGCGAACGTCACCTGCCGGGTTCCCAGATAGGCGCCGAGCAGGGGCGGCTCGCCGCCGTCGACGCGGCGCTGGACGTTCTCCAGGACAACGATGGCGTCGTCGACGACGAGGCCGATGGCGAGGAGAAGGGCCAGGAGGGTCAGGACGTTGATCGAGAAGCCGAACGCGGCTAAGAGGGTGAAGGTGCCGACGATCGAGACCGGGATGGTGACGGCCGGGATCAGGGTGGCGCGGATCGAGCCCAGGAAGAGGAAGATGACGAGGACGACGAGGCCGACGGCGAGCAGGAGCGCCTTGACAACTTCCTGGATCGAGGCCTCGATGAAGGTGGCGTCGTCGGAGGTGACGTCGAGGCTGACGCCGTCCGGCAGAAGGGGACGGATCGATTCCAGTTGGGCGCGCACGTCGTTCGAGACGGCGATCGTGTTCGCCTCCGACTGGCGCAGCACGCCGAGGCCGATGGCGCTCGCCCCCTGCGCCCGGACGATGGTGCTGTCGTCCTCGACGCCGCGCTCGACGCGGGCGACCTCGCCGAGGCGGATCGGGTAGTCGCCGACGCGGCCGACGACGATGTCCCGGAACTGCTCAGGCGTCGACAGCCGGCTCTCGGTTCGCACGGTGAACTGGCGGTCCGGCGCTTCGAGGGTGCCGGACGGCAGTTCGACGTTGCTGCGGCGAAGGGCGGCCTCCACGTCGCCCACGACAAGCTCCCTGGCCGCGAGCGCCCGGCGGTCGAGCCAGACGCGGATGGCGTGGCGGCGCTCGCCGTAGACCTCGACCTGCCCGACCCCCGCGACGGTCGACAGGCGCTCGACGATCGTCCGCTCGGCCAAGTCGGTGAGTTCGGCCGGCGACAGGCGCTCGCTCGTGAGCGCGAGGCGGAGCACCGGCTGGGCGTCGGCGTCGGCCTTCACCACCTCCGGCTGGTTCGCCTCCTCGGGCAGGTCGCCGAGCACCCGGCTCACGGCCTCGCGCACGTCGTTCGCGGCGGCGTCGACGTTGCGGGAACTGCCGAACTCGATGACGGTGCGGCTCCGTCCTTCCCGGCTCGACGACTCGATCCGGTCGACCCCATCGACGCCGCTGATCGCCCCCTCGATCACCTCCGTCACCTCGGTGGCGACGATCTCGGGCGCCGCGCCCGTGTAGGTGGTCGTCACGGTGACGACGGGCTTGTCGACGTTGGGGTACTCGCGTACCGGCAGGCGCAAGAGCGACGCGGCGCCGACGACGACGATAAGCAGGCTCGCCACCGTCGCCAGCACGGGCCGCTTGACGGCGAGGTCCGAGAGCACCATGCGTCCGCTCCTAGGTGATGGACTTGGGGTTGCCGTCCACGACCTCGACGGCGGCGCCATCGCGCAGGCGCTGCTGCCCCTGGACGACGACCCGCTCGCCGGGCTCCAGCCCCCGCCTTATCTCGGCCTCGGTGGCGAGCCGGCGGCCGACCTCGACCGGAACCCTAGACGCCTTGCCGTCGCGCACGGCGTAAACGTAGGTCTCGGGCCCCTCGGCGATGAGCGATTCCAAGGGTACGAGGACGGCGTCGGGACGGCTGTCGAGGACGAGGTCGGCCGTCATGAACAAGCCCTCCGGCAGGCGGCGCGCCGGGTTCGGCAGGCTCGCCCGGACGGTGAAGGCGCGCGAGCGCGGGTCGATGCGGGTGCCGATCTCGGCGATCCTGCCCTCGAACGCCTCGCCCGGAAAGGCGGCGGCGCTAGCGGTGATCGTGCCGCCCGGCGCCACCCGCCCGAGGAAGTTCTCGGGCACGCCGAACTGGAGTTCGATCGGGGTCAGGTCGTCGAGCGTCGTCAGCACGGTGCCGGCCGTGACGTAGGCGCCGACGCTCACGTCGATCAGCCCGACCGCGCCCTCGAACGGCGCCCTGATCGTCCGGTCGTCGAGCTCGGCACGTACGGCGGCGAGCCTCGCCTCGGCGCCCGCCACCCCGCTCGCCAGTTCGTCGACCGACGCCTCGCTGACGACGCTGTTCGACGACAGGCGCCGCGCCCGGTCGTACTGGCCTTGCAGGTTCTTGAGGGTGGCCTCCGCCTCGCGCACGGCGGCCCGCGCCTGGGCGTCGTCAAGCTCGAACAGCACCTCGCCCGCCGCGACCTCACGACCCTCCTGGGCACCGATCCTGACGATCCGCCCGGCGGCGACGGGGACGATGTCGACCGAGCGGTTGGCCCTGGTCGTGCCGACGACCTCGATCGTGTCCTGGACCAGCCCCCGCTTCGCCTCGGCGACGACGACGGCTGCCGGCCTGGACGCTCGTCCGCCCTTCGCATCGGCCTCACCTTCGGCCGAGGGCACCGCGAAGACGAACCAGCCGGCCCCGGCGACGGCGGCGAGGACCAGGACGACCAGAATCTGGTAGAGCACGCGCATGGGCGCACGGGTCTCCGAGGACGGGAGGGGCACGGGGGGCCGGCAACAATCTGGGACGCACCCCCGCCTTTGGCCACCAAAAGGGCGGGGGCGATACGGATTGTTACAAAAAACCCTTCTCGGATCTTAACGCAGCCGTTCGTCGAAGAAAGCCAGCATCGCGTCCCACGACAGGCGGTCGGCCTTGGCGTCGTAGTCGCCGCCGTCCCAAACAGTGAAGGCGTGCCGGGCGCCGCCGTAGATCTGCATGTCGTAGGCGACGCCGTCCCTGCTCATCGCCTGGGCGACCTCGGCGACGAGGCCTATCGGCGAGACGGGATCCTCCGACCCCTGGAGGACGAGGACGGGCGCCTTGACGCTCTTGAAATCCTCTCCTTCGGGCACCTGCAACCCGCCGTGGAAGCTGACGAAACCGTCGAGGGGGGCGCCGGCGCGGGCGAATTCGAGGACGGCCGATCCGCCGAAGCAGTAGCCGATGATCGCCGTCTTCGTCGCCGCCTTCGCCATCGCCTTCGCCTCGTCGAGCCCGGCGAACAGGCGCACGCGCATCGCGTCCCGATCCTTGTAGAGCTTGCCGCTCTCGGTCTTGGCCTCGTCGGTCGTCGTCGGCCGTACCCCCTTGCCGTAGAGGTCGACGGCAAAGGCGCTGAAACCCCGCTCCGCCAGCATCTCCGCCCGGCGCCGTTCGTAGTCATCGAGCCCGTCCCAATCGTGGACGAGGAGGACGAGGGGGGCGTTCTCGACTCGGGTATTGGCGGCGAAATAACCCTCGTAGTCCCGACCTGCCACCTTGTAGGCAACGGCCTCGCCCTTGATCTCGGCCCTTGCCGGCGGCGTCGAAAAGACGATCCCGGCGGCGGCGGCGAGGACGGCTAGGCTTGTCTTCATCATGGCAGCTCTCCCCGTTGCTTTCGTCGATGCCGCCCAAGATAGAAGCGTTCGCCGCCCGGTACAGGCGCGTTCAGGCGATGATGTCGGGGTAGCGGCCATTTTCAAGGACGCCGATGCGGTCGCGCAGCGCGAGCTTCTGCTTCTTCAGCCGCTGCAGCTCGACCTGATCGGGGTATCCCTCGCTCAAGAGCTGGTTTATGCGGTTGTCGAGTGCCCGGTGCGCCGCCCGCAGGCTTTCGAGCCGGGTGTCGATCTCGTTGAGGTCCTGCTTGTCGCTCATGGCCCGGTTACTCGAATGAAGCTAGGGGGCTCGCCGCCTCGCCAAGCAATGCCGCCATCGCCTGCAGGTGGTTCTTGCGCGAGCCTTTTGAGGCACTAGGCTTGCGTCTTGCAAGCGGTTCGAGACGGCGGCGGCGCCAAGGGGGAGACATGCGGATTGGAGTGCTCACGAGCGGCGGCGATTGCGCCGGGCTCAACGCCGTCATTCGTGCCGTTACCCTGCGCGCCCGTCTGCGCTACGGCTTCGACGTGGTCGGCATCGACGAGGCGACGCAGGGGCTCTTGAAGCGCCCCGTCGCCGCGATCCCGCTCGACTTCGAGCGGGTCAAGGGCATCCTCCACCAGGGCGGCACGATCCTCAGGACGACGAACAAGGGCAATCCCTTCGCCTACCCGATGGAGGGCGCCGCCATCGTCGACCGCTCGAAGGAGGTGATCGAGGGCTACCGCATCCTCGGCCTCGACGTCCTCGTCGGCATCGGCGGCGACGGCAGCCTCGCCATCCTGCGCCGGCTCGCGCAACAGGGCGGGCTGAACCTGATCGGCATCCCCAAGACGATCGACAACGACCTGGGCTCGACCGAGCGCGCCGTCGGCTTCTCCACCGCCGTCAACGTCGCCACCGAGGCCGTGGACCGGCTCCACGTCACGGCGGCGAGCCACAACCGGGTTATGGTCCTGGAGGTGATGGGCCGCGACGCTGGGCACATCGCCCTCTCGGCCGGCGTCGCCGGCGGTGCCGACGTGATCCTGATCCCGGAAATCCCCTACGACATGAAGGCAGTTGCCCGAAAGATCGAGGAGCGCCGCCGGATCGGCCGGAACTTCAGCCTCGTCGTCGTCGCCGAATCGACCCCGGCGCCGGAGGGCGGAGAGCGCCAGCAGCATACCGACGCCCACGGCGAATCGCGTTACGGCGGCATTGGCCGCCTCATCGCCATGCGGATCGCCGAGATGACCGGCGCCGAGACCCGCGTCACCGTGCTCGGCCACGTCCAGCGCGGCGGC
>JAGRGG010000087.1 GCA_020445645.1 Geminicoccaceae bacterium
CCAGCGGACGCGAAGCGTAATCTTCTACTAGTTCGCCCTCGGCCGATGCAGCATCTCGGCACGGTCGATCGACTGGATGACGACGCGCCCGCCCGCACCCTCGCCCTTGAGGAGGGTGAGGGGGACTTTCGTGCCGGCCGGACCCAGTACCCAGACCTGCCGCCAGAGGTCGACGAGGTCGCCGACCGGCACGTCGCCGACGGTCGCGATCACGTCGCCCGGCTCGACCCCCGCCTTGTCGGACGGCCCGTCGCGGACGACGCCGGCGACGATCACCCCGGCGTCGGCGTCCTGCGCGTAGATGCCGAGCCAGGGGCGGGGCGGCTCAGGGTTGGTGCCCCGGCGCTTGAGGTCGTCGAGGACCGGGGGGAGGAGGTCGATCGGCACGACCATGTTGCTGGTGTCGCCGGCGGGGGCCTGCTGGAGCATGAGCGAGCCGATCCCGACGAGCCGGCCGTCGGCGTCGATGCAGCCGGCCCCGCCCCAGCGGGGGTGGGCGGGCGAGGTGAACAGGGCGTCGTCGAGGAGGTACTCCCAGTAGCCGGCGAAGGGCTGGCGCTGGACGAGCCGGGCCATGAGGGCACCCTTGACCCCGCCGCCCGCGGCGAGCACGAGCGGGTCCCCGACCCTCAAACCCGCGGCGCTGCCAAGCGGCAGGGCCGGCGCGTCGAGGGCGCCCATCGCCTGGACGAGGCCGAAGCCGGTGATCGGGTCGAAGGCGAGCGGATGGCCGGCGACGGCGCGGCCGTCCACCGTCCGCAGCCACACCTCCTCCGCCTCCATGACGAGGTAGCCGATCGTCAGGACGAGCCCCTTGTCGATGACGACGCCGCTCCCGTCGCGCTCGGTGCCGAGGATGGACGCGCTGAACGCCTCCTCCGGTACTCGGCTGCGCAGCGTGAGAACCGAGCGCAGCACGTCGCCGAGCGGAAAGCGCACCTTATCGTCGGTGGGACGGCTCTCGGCGGGGATCATGCCGTGAACGCCTGCAGGCCCGTCTGCGCCCGTCCCAGGATGAGCGCGTGGATGTCGTGGGTGCCCTCATAGGTGTTGACGGCTTCGAGGTTCATGACGTGGCGGATGACGTGGTACTCGTCCGAGATCCCGTTGCCGCCGTGGATGTCACGCGACGCCCTGGCGATGTCGAGCGCCTTGCCGCAGTTGTTGCGCTTGATGAGCGAGACCATCTCCGGCGCCACCCGCCCCTCGTCCATCAGCCGCCCGACCCGGAGCGCCGCCTGGAGGCCGAGCGCCACCTCGGTCTGCATGTCGGCCAGCTTCTTCTGGATCAGCTGGTTCGCCGCCAGCGGCCGGCCGAACTGCTTGCGGTCGAGCGCGTAGGTGCGGGCGGCGTGCCAGCAGAACTCGGCCGATCCCATCGTCCCCCAGGCGATGCCGTAGCGGGCGCGGTTGAGGCAGCCGAACGGCCCGCCAAGGCCGCGCACGTCCGGAAAGGCGTTCGCTTCGGGCACCTCGACCTCGTCCAGCATGATCATGCCGGTCGCCGACGCGCGAAGCGCGCACTTGCCCTCGATCTTCGGCGTCTCGAACCCCTTCATCCCGCGCTCGACGAGAAAGCCCCGGATCCTGCCCTCGTCGTCCTTCGCCCAGACGACGGCGAGGTCGGCGATCGGGCTGTTGGTGATCCAGTTCTTGGAGCCTGAGATCCTGTAGCCCCCCTCGACCTTCCTCGCCCTCGTCCGCATCGAGGCCGGGTCCGAGCCCGCGTCCGGCTCGGTGAGCCCGAAGCAGCCGACGATCTCCCCCTTGGCGAGGCCGGGCAGGAAGCGCGCTTTCTGCTCCTCGGTGCCGTAGGCGTGGATCGGGTGCATGACGAGCGAGCTTTGCACGCTCATCGCCGAGCGGTAGCCCGAATCGACCCGCTCCACCTCGCGGGCGACGAGGCCGTAGACGACGTAGGACGCGCCGGCGCCGCCGTACTCTTCTGGGACCGTCGAGCCCAAAAAGCCGAGCGCGCCCATCTCCCGCATGATCTCGCGGTCGAACCGCTCGTGCCGGCTCGCCTCCAGGACGCGCGGCATGAGGGCGTCCTGGCAGTAATCGCGGGCGGCCTCGACGACGAGCCGCTCGTCCTCGCTCAACTGCCCATCGAGCAGGAAGGGATCGTCCCAGCGGAACGCGCCCTGCTTCGCCGACGCGGCGCCCGCCTCGCGGCTGATGGCGATGGCGCACATGCTCTTCCTCCCCGGCTGCCAAGGTCGCCGCCCACGATATGGCCTCCGCCCCCCGCCCTGCAAGGGCGGGGTCTCGGCGTATGCCCCTCGTGCCCTACCGGCTTTCCACGCCGGACCGATGGTTCTACGGTCCGTGAAAAGAGGGAACGCCGGCCATGCGCTTGACAAGTGCGGCCTTCGCCGTCGCGTGGCTGATCGCCACGTGCCTACCCGCCCTGGCGGAAGAGATCAGGGGCCGCGTCGTCGCCATCACCGACGGCGACACGCTCACCGTGCTCGACCACGCCCATACGCAGATCAAGATAAGGCTCGCCGAGATCGACACGCCCGAGAAGGGCCAGCCCTACGGCAGCCAAGCCAAGCTGCTCCTGTCCGACCTCGCCTTCGGCCATGAGGTGACGGTCGACGTCCAGGACACCGACCGCTACGGCCGCAGCGTCGGCCGGGTCCACGCCGCGAGCGTCGACGTCAACGCCGAGATGGTCCGCGCGGGCGCCGCCTGGGCCTACCGTCAGTACCTGCACGACGTGTCCCTCCTGGCGCTCGAAGCCGAGGCCCGCGACGCTAGGCGGGGCTTGTGGGCGTTACCCAAAGCCCAGCGCACGCCGCCTTGGGACTGGCGCCGCGCCAAGCGCACGCCCGCCATCACCGTGGCGCGGAGTACGGGTTCGGCTTGCGGCGCCAAGCGCTACTGCAAGCAAATGGCGAGCTGCGACGAGGCGACCTTCTACCTGAAGCAATGCGGCCTGACGCGCCTGGACGGCGACGGCGACGGCGTCCCCTGCGAGAGCTTGTGCAGGGTACTTACCCAATGATCAACGAAACGCCGGCTCGTCAAAGCTCCTGAGCTTGCGCGAGTGCAGCCGTTCCGGCCCCTGCTCGCGGAGCAGGCGGATGGTGTCGAGGCCAATCAGCAGGTGCTGGTTGACCCGCTCCTGGTAGAAGCGGTTCGCCATGCCGCGCAGCTTGATCTCGCCGTGGAGCGGCTTGTCGGAGACGCAGAGCAGCGTGCCGTAGGGGACGCGAAAGCGCAGCCCGTTCGCGGCGATCGTGGCGCTCTCCATGTCGACGGCGATGGTCTTCGCTTGGTTCAGCCTCTTGAACAGCTCGTCGTAGCGCAGTTCCCAGTTACGGTTCGCCGTCGTCGCCACCGTACCCGTCCGCATCCTGAGCTTCGCGTCGTGGCCCTTGAGCCCGGTGACGTTGGCGACGGCCTCCTGGAGCGCCACCTGCACCTCGGCGATCGGCGGTATGGGCACGAAGGGCGGCACCTCCTGGTCGAGGACATGGTCCTCCCGGACGTAGCCGTGCGCCAGCACGTAGTCGCCGAGCTGCTGCGAGCGCCGGAGCCCGGCGCAGTGGCCGAGCATCAGCCAGCAGTGCGGGCGCATGACGGCGACGTGGTCGGTGATCGTCCGGGCGTTCGAGGGACCGACGCCGATGTTGACCATCGTCACGCCCGATCCGTCCGGGCGGGTCAGATGGTAGGCCGGCATCTGCGGCAGGTGGGCGGGCATCGCCCCCGTCGCCTCGACGGCTTGGAAGCGGGGGTTGAAGGTGGTGACGTTGCCGGGCGCCACGAAGCGGTCGTAGGCTTTCCCCTCGGTGACTTCCCGGAGGGCGAGGTCGACGAAGTCGTCGATGTAGCGCTGATAGTTGGTCAACAGCACGTAGCGTTGGAAGGCACGGGGGGAAGTGCCCGTATAGTGGTAGAGCCGCTGGAGGCTGTAGTCGACGCGCTCGGCCGTGAAGAGCGAGAGCGGCTTCGGCTCGCCGAGGACGCTTTCCCGCGTGCCGTTGGCGATGGCGTCGTCGGTCGCCGACAGGTCCGGCACGGGAAAGCGCAGGACGATCTCCTGCGCCTGCGCCGCCGTGATCGCCGTGCGCCCCACGTCGACGACGTAGGGCAGGGGGATCGGCCGTCCGCTGACGCCGACGACGACCGGCACGCCGTGATTCTCCATGATGAGGCGGAGCTGGTTCTCGTAGTAGGCGGCGAACAGGTCCGGACGGGTCAGGGTCGTGCCGTAGAAGCCGGGGTCGTGCAAGGCCCCGAAGGCGAGCCTGCCGTCGAGGCGCAGATTGTTGCTGGCGACGCCGAGCCCCACATAGGGGTAGAACGCAACCGGTCGCGCCGGTACCCGCCCTGTTGCCAGGAAGTCCTCGAAGGCGCCGCGCAGACGGGCGACCGCCCCGTCGTAGAGGGCGCGGATCCGCGCCACCGCCTGCGCCGGATCCTTCTCGACGCTGAGGTCGGTGATGCCGTAAAGGGCGAAGGGGCCGGCCGGATCGGTCATGCCGTGCGAAATCCCTGGCTGTTGCACGCCCGTCTGTAGCACACCCGCCCCCACCCTTCACGCCGGAGAACGCATGGCGCCCCTCCTCCTCAGCCTGCGCGACGCGAAGGTCGTCCAGGCCGATCGCACGCTCTTCGACGGCCTTGAGATCGAGGTCGCGGAGGGCGAGCGGATCTGCCTCGTCGGCCGCAACGGCACCGGCAAGTCGACCTTGTTGAAGCTGCTGGCCGGCAAGCTCGACCTCGACGGCGGCGGGCGCTTCCAGCAGCCGCGCACCCTTGCAGCCTACCTGCCGCAGGAGCCGGAGGTGGAGCCCGGCGCCACCTTGCGCACGCGCGTCATGGAAAGCCTGCCTGAGGCCGAGCGGGGCTTCGACAACGCCTACCGCGCCGACCAGCTTCTCGCCGAGCTTGGCCTCGATCCGGAGCGCGACGCCGACGGCCTCTCCGGCGGCGAGCGGCGGCGGGTGAGCATTGCCCGACTCCTCGTCGCCGAGCCCGACATCCTCCTCCTCGACGAGCCGACGAACCACCTCGATCTGCCGACGATCGAGTGGCTCGAAGCCCGTCTCGCCGCGTTCAGGGGCGGCCTCGTCCTCGTCAGCCACGACCGCCGCTTCCTGGAGCGGGTGAGCAACCGCACGTGGTGGCTCGACCGGGGCCGCGTCCACCGGAACGAGGCTGGCTACGCCGCCTTCGCCGCCTGGAGCGCCGCCCTCGTGGAAGCCGAGGAGAAGGAGCAGGCGCGGCTGACCCAGCACCTGAAGCTGGAGGAGCACTGGCTGCATCGGGGCGTCACCGCGCGGCGCAAGCGCAACCAGGGACGGCTCGCCAAGCTGGAGACCCTCCGCCGGCAGCGCCGCGACTACCTGCGCCAGCCGGGGCAGGCCCGCCTCCAAGCGAAGACGGCCGAAGGTGGCGGGGCGATGGTGATCGAGGCCGAGGGGATCGAGAAGGCCTACGCGGGCCGCACCGTGATCCGTCCCTTCTCGACCCGCGTGCAGCGCGGCGACCGGATCGGGATCGTCGGCCCGAACGGCGCCGGCAAGACCACGCTCCTGAAGCTCCTCCTGGGCGAAACCCTGCCCGACGCGGGCAGGGTACGGCACGGTACCGGCCTCGTCATCGCCCGCTACGAGCAGGACCGAGCCTCGCTCGACCCGAAGGCGACGCCCTGGACGACCCTTTGTCCCGATGGCGGCGATCAGGTGCGGGTCCAGGGCCAGTGGCGTCACGTCGTCGGCTACCTCCGCGACTTCCTCTTTCACGAGGAGCAGGTGCTCACGCCCGTGGAGGCGCTGTCGGGCGGTGAGCGCAACCGTCTCCTCCTCGCCCGCATTTTGGCCGAGCCCGCGAACCTCTTCGTCCTCGACGAGCCCACCAACGACCTCGACCTCGACACGCTCGACCTCCTGGAGGACGTGCTCGCCGATTACGATGGAACGCTCCTCCTCGTCAGCCACGACCGCGACTTCCTCGACCGCATCGTCACCTCGACGATCCTCCTGGAGGGAGACGGAACGGCCGCCGAATACGCTGGCGGCTACGCCGATATGGCCCGCCAGCGGGCGGAACCCCAAGGGGTCGCACCCGTCCGCGCCCCGTCGCCGGCAGCACCCTCGGCCGCGAAGCAGGGCTACATCCTACGCAAGGAACAGGCCCGGCTCCTGCGCGAGCTTGATCGCCTGCCGGGGCGGATCGACGCCGCGACGGGGGCCATCGCTCGGATCGAGGCCGACCTCGCCGATCCCGTCCTCTACGCCGGAAAGCCCGAGCGGGTGGCCGAGTTGGCGGGACGCCTGGAAGCGGCGCGCGCCGAGAAGGCAGGCTTAGAGGAGCGCTGGCTCGAGCTTGAGATGCTCAAGGAGACCCTCGAGGATGAAGCCGAGGGGCTCCGTCCGCCCGGATGAGGTCGGCTTGCAACCGACACCACCGGCCCGTCCAAAAGGAGAATGGGATGCAGACGTTGCGCGTGAAAGGAATGCGGGGTGAGCCGTGCGTCCGCAGGATCACCGAGGCCATCCGAGGGGTCGAGCCGATGGCGAACGTCGAGGTCGATCTTGGCGAGGGGGGCGAGGGGACCGTCGCCGTCTACGGCGTCGGCGACCTGGAGCCCGTCGTCCAGGCGATCCGGAGCACCGGCTACGAGGTCGAGGGAATGGCCTGAACCTCAACGTCAGCTTGAGGAGGTGACGCCGCTGAAGCCTTCGTCGATCCTGTCCTTCAAATAGCCCCACAAGCTACCGTTCGTCCCGGAGAGGGCGGTAAGCCCGCTCAACATGGCGATCACGACGAGGGCGACGATGAGCCCGTACTCGATTGCGACGGCGCCCCGCTGGCAACGCCGCAAATGCCTCAACCCCCGCAATACCCGTCTCCTCCGGCGCGCCACCGACGCCAAGGCCGAGAGTGTGAACCGAAGGCGTTAAGGTGGCGTTAAGGCAGCGCCGCTTTCGCCTCGCGGCAGGATCGTGGGTCGGAAGCCAACGGATCCAGGTGCCGGGCGGCACGGCGGAGCACGTCGCCGCCGGCGTCGGGCGCCGCCATCGCCGCCGCGAGGTCCCGCCGGAACGCGCGGGCGCCGGGCCTGCCGTTGGCGAGCCCCAGCAGGTGCCGGAGTACGGCCTTGACGGGCACCCCCTTGCGCCCCTCGACCTCGGCGTAGCCCGCCATGCGCTCGATCAGGTCGAAGGGGTCTGGTTCGATCGCGGAGCGGCCCTCCAGCGTCGCCGCGAAGCGGGGCAGGGAGAGGGGATTCTGGTAGGCTTCCCGGCCCACCATGACGCCGTCGAACCGTGCCGCCTCCCGCGCCGCCGCCTCGGGCGCCACGATGCCGCCGTTCAGGATGATCTCAAGGTCGGGGCGCCGCGCCTTCAGCCGCGCCACCCGGTCGTAATCGAGGGGCGGCACCGTGCGGTTCTCCTTCGGGCTCAAGCCCCTCAGCCAAGCCTTGCGGGCATGGACGACGAAGGTGCCGCAGCCGGCCTCCGCCACCGCGTCGACGAAACGGTCGAGGAACGCCTCCGGGTCCTCGTCGTCGATGGCGATCCGGCACTTCACGGTGACGGGCAGCGGCGTCGCCGCCCGCATCGCGGCGACGCAGGCGGCGACCCTGTCCGGCTCCGCCATGAGCGCGGCGCCGAAGCAGCCCTTCTGCACCCTGGGACTCGGGCAGCCGCAGTTCAGGTTCACCTCGGCGTAGCCGTAGCCTGCGGCGAGGGCGGCGGCGCGGGCGAGGTCGTCCGGCTCAGCACCCCCGAGCTGCAGCGCCACCGGCGACTCCTCGGGCGCGAAGGCGAGGAAGCGGTCCGCGCGCCCGTGCAGCACCGCCCCCGTCGTCACCATCTCGGTGTAGAGGAGGGCCGAGGGGGCGAGCAGACGGTGGAACCGCCGGCAGTGCCGGTCGGTCCAGTCCATCATCGGCGCGACGCAAAGGCGCCGCGAAGGCGACCCGCTCAAGCCTTGCCCTTCGGCTCCAGCTTCAAGGCCGCCGAGTTCAGGCAGTAGCGCAGGCCGGTGGGCTCGGGGCCGTCCGGGAAGACGTGGCCGAGGTGGGCGTCGCAGCGGGCGCAGAGGACCTCGGTGCGGCGCATGAAGAGGCCGCGGTCCTCCTTCTCGGCGACGGGGGCGCCCTCGATCGGCTTGTAGAAGGACGGCCAGCCCGTGCCGCTGTCGAACTTCGTCTCGCTCGGGAAGAGGGGCGTGCCGCAGCAGACGCAGGCGTAGGTGCCGGGCGTCTTCGTGTCGTGGTAGCGGCCGGTGAAGGCGCGCTCGGTGCCGTGCTTGCGCGCGACCTTGTATTCCTCCGGGCTCAGCTGCGCCCGCCACTCGGCGTCGGTTTTCTCGACCTTGTCCATCGTGCCGTCCGTTCCGTTCATGTGGCACCGGATATGGGGATTCCGGACCCGCCCCGCCAGACCGTCAGGCCTCGCGCGCCGCCTCGGCGGCGGCGACGAAGGGCAGGAGCACGCATTCGTGACGGCTGCGGACGGCGCGTACGGGCGTGAAGGCGTCGAGGCCGGAAAGGGGAAGGTCCTCGATTTCGCCCCTGAGCCACGCCTTCACGGCGTCGTGCAGCCCGTCGAGCCCGTCCAAGGGGTAGGCGCGCAGCCCATCGGCGACGAGGGCGGCGGCGGCCTCGGTGAGCAGGCAGCCGCGCGTCTCGTGGGCGATCTCGGCGACCCGGCCGGCGTCGGCGGCGAGCTGGAGACGGATCCGGTCGCCGCAGAGCGGGTTGTCGGCCTCGGCGACGCCGTCCGGCGAATCGAGGCTGCCCCCGCCCGACTTCGAGCGGGCAAGCGCCATGATGGCGTCGTTGTAGAGGCTGGCGCTCACGGTCTGTCGTCCTTCTTCTTTTTCCGGTGCTTCTTCGACCCGCTTTCCGAAGGTATCTCCGGCAGGTGGAACACGTCGGCGTCAAGGCCGACGCCGTCGTCGTGCTGTCGGTCCTTGGACGGGGTGTCGTAGAGGATCAGGACCTCGACCCTCCCCGTCTCGTCCTCCATGAGCGCGAGCCCCTCCGGATGGTCGACGCCCTCGCCGTAGGGCAAGGCCGCGACCAGGACGAGGTCGTCCCGGGTCACGACGGCGGCGGTCTCGTCGCCCTTCAGGGCCGATGGCCAGAGGTAGAGGTAGACCGGCCCGTCGAGGTCCATCGTCGGCCCGGCCAGGATCAGGACGTGGTCGCCGTGGCGGCGCAGCTCGCGGACGCCGAGCCCGCCCAGGTCGAGGAAGTGCTTGCGGTAGCATCCCCCGTCGCCGAGCTTGGCGAGCTTCAGGCTGCCGTCGCCGCGTCCCCGCACCCCCACCTCGACGACGATCGCCCAGCCGCGCAGGACGGGGCCGCGCAGGCCGATGAACACCCGCTCGCCCTTGACGGCGAGCCCCTCGACGTCGAAGCCGTTCTCCTTCGCCGGCACCTCCATGAAGGGGGCCAAGTGCTCGTCCTTCATGAGAAGGGCACGCAGGTCGTTGCCCTTCCTCTTGCGGTAGCGCAAGGCACCGGCCATGCGCGCGGGTGCCGCGTCGTCGAGCTCCACCTGTCGTGCCGGGCGCTGCGAGCCCGGCTGGTCGCCGTCGCCCAGGAGCGCCAAGCGTCCGAGGAAATAGCGGTTCGGGCTGTCCTTCAGCTCGCTCAGGCGGTCGAGCACCGTCGCCGCGTCGTTCTCGTCGCTCTTCGGCTTCTTGCGGGTGCGGCTGTGCGAGCCGACGATCCAGAGGTAGCCCTCGTCGACGGCGAGGCCCTCGATGTCCATTTCCTCGCCTCGGCCCTCGGGCAGGTCGACGTAGTCGGCGATGGCGAAGGAAGCGTGCGCCCCGAAGCCGCCGTCCGCCTCCAGGGTGAGCCGCTCGACCCGGGCGAACTCGTCGTTCGCCGTCCAGAGGTCCGGGCCGTGGGTGGTGGCGGCCGAGAGGTCGCCCCGGACGGCCTCGTCCTTGTCGGCCGCGCGCGTCAGCCTGATGGGCGCCCGCCGCGCCGCCGTCGCCGGCTCCTTCGTCATCGTCCGTCCCCCTGCCATGCTAGCGAAAGCGCCGGATCGCGTCGTCAAGGCCCTCGATCAGCGCGTCCACGTCGTCGTCGTCGCTGTAGGGGGCGAGGCTCGCCCGCGCCGAGGCGACGAGGCCGAAGCGACCCATCAGCGGCTGCGCGCAGTGGTGCCCGCCGCGAAGGGCGACGCCGCGTTCGGCGTCGAGGATCTGGCAGACGTCGTGCGCGTGCAGCCCGTCCACGGTGAAGGTCACGACCCCGACCCGGTCGGGTGCCGCGGGCGGGCCGAAGACGCGGATGCCCTCGATCCCCGCCAGCCCCTCCAGGACGCGCCCCGTGAGCCGGGCCTCGTGGCGGCGAAGCGCGTTCCAGTCCAGCGTCATCAGGAAGCGGGCGGCGGCACCCATGCCAATCAGAGGACCGATCGCAGGCGTGCCGGCCTCGAAGCGGTGCGGCGGGGGGGCGAAGGTGGAACCCTCGATCGTGACCCTGCGGATCATCTCGCCCCCGCCCATGAAGGGCGGCATCTCGGCCAGGAGGTCCATCTGCCCCCAAAGGGCACCCGAGCCCGTGGGGCCGAACATCTTGTGCCCGGAGAGGGCGTAGAGGTCGCAGCCGAGGGTGGGTAGATCGAGCGGGCCGTGCGGCGCGCCCTGCGCGCCGTCGACGACGAGGACGGCGCCGACGGCGTGGGTGGCCGCCGCGAGGCGGGGCAGGTCGGTGACGGTGCCGGTCACGTTCGAGACGTGCGCGACGGTGACGATCCGGGTGCGGTCGTTCAGCACCCTGCCTAACCGATCCAGGTCGAGGCGCCCGTCCTCGCCCACGGGGATCGCCCGGACGGTGGCGCCCGTCGCCTCGGCCGCGAGGTGCCAGGGCACGAGGTCCGAATGGTGCTCCAGTTCGGTGACGAGCACCTCGTCGCCGGGGCCGAGCCGGTGGCGCAGGCCGTTCGCCGCGATGTTGAGCCCTGCGGTCGTTCCGGTCGTGAGGACGACCTCGTCCGGGTCGGCGACGCCGAGGTAGCGGGCGAGGTCGGCGCGCACGCCCTCGAAGGCGGTCGTCGCCGCGTCGGCGAGCCGGTGGACGCCCCGCTTCACGTTGGCGCGGGTGCGGGTCTCGAAGCGGAGCAGCGCCTCGGCCGCGGGGGCACAGATCTGCGCCGTCGCCGCGTTGTCGAGGTAGTGGAAGGGCGGCGGCTGGTGGGCGAAGGCGGGGAAGTGCGGGCGGAGTGCTTGCCCCACGCCCGGCGTCACGTTCCCCGCTCCAGGTACGCCGTCCAGGCTTCAGGCGTGTCGAGGTCGAGGAGGGGCGCGTCGTTCGGGCGCTCGACCTCGGCGACGGCGTCGGGGTGCTGGGCGATGAGGGCGCGGGCGCCGACATCGCCCTGGAGCGCGGCCATCGCCGGGAAGAACGCCCGGTCCCAGAGCACGGGGTTGCCGCGCTTGCCCAGGTGGGTCGGCACGACGATCCGGCGGCCGTTCGGGGGATCGTAGGCGTCCGCCAGCGCGCGCAGGAGGTCGGCGTCGACGCCTGGCATGTCGCCCAGCATGACGATGGCGGCGTCGGTGCCGGTGGGAAGCGCCCGAAGCCCGGCCTTGAGCGAGGAGGCCAGCCCGTCTTGGTAGTCGGGGTTGTGGGCGAGGCGGACCGGCAGGCCCTTCAGCGCCGCTGCAACGGCCTCGGCCGCGTTGCCGGTGACGGCGATGACCTCGCCCAAGCCTGCTGCCAGCGCCGCTTGCGCCGTGCGGCGGACGAGGGGTTCGCCGTCCACGTCGAGGAGGAGCTTGTTCGGCCCGCCCATGCGCCGCGAGCGGCCGGCGGCGAGCAGGACGACGACGATCTGGGGCGGGGCGGGGTCGGGCGCTTCCATCGCCTCGCGCGGCTGCGGGCGGCTCGGGATCTCGGCGAGCAGCCCGCCGACCCCCATCCCGGCGATGGCGGCGCCGTCGACGGGAAGGCCGGCGGCGAGGCGTTCTAGCACCCAGTCGAAGCCGTTCGGCTTCGGCGAGCGGGCGCAGCCGGGCAGGCCGACGATGGGGGTGCCGTCGATCTCGGCGAGGAGGAGGAGGTTGCCGGGATCGACCGGCATTCCAAAGCGCAGGATGCGCCCGCCCGCGGCAGCGATCGCGGCCGGGATCGCGTCGGCCCGGTCCTGCACGGCGGCGGCGCCCGCGATCAGGAGGAGGTCGAAGCCCTCAGTCCGCGCCGCCTGGACGGCCGCGACGATGGCTTTTTCTTCGTGGTCGACCCTGCCCTCGCCCATGAGGTTGCCGCCGACGGCGGCGAGGCGGTCGGCGGTGATCCGAATGGTCTTGTCCAGCATCTTCGCGGAAGTGCCGGGCAGGACGGTCTGGATCAGCCGGGCGCGGAGCGGACGGAAGGGGAGGAGTCCGAGGATCGGGGCGCCCGCCGCCCCACCCACCGCCCCACCCGCCGCAAGGTCGAGGCAGCGGGCGAGCGCATCGCCCGGCACGGCGTAGGGGATGACCTTGCAGGTTGCCGCCATGTCGCCCGGAGCAAGGCTTGCCCCGTCGGCGAGCGTGGCGATGGTCAGCGCCTCGTCGATCCCGTTCAGCGCGTTGATGCGGGCGGCGTCGAGGCGAAGGAGGCCGGCGGTGGCGGCGTGCAGGTTAACCCTTCCCGTCCTCGTGTCGCGGACCTCCAGGCCCGGTCCGGCAAGGGCCAGCGCCAGTTTCAGCGCGGCCTCGTTCTCGTCGACCTCGCCCTCCTCCAGCCGCGCCGCCTGGACGGCCTCCACTCCGGCCGCGCGGAGTCGCATGATCGCGTCGGCGTCGAGGCGGGTGCCCTTCTTGAGGGCGAAGCCTTCGAGCCGCAGGGTGTGGGCGAGGAGTGCCCCTTCCGCCTCGTCGAGCGGGAGCGTGCCAAAGCGCATCGTCAGCCCCGCCGCCGGAGCGCCGCCGTCATCTCGGCCAGGACCGAGACGGCGATCTCGGCCGGGCTCACGGCGCCGATGTCGAGCCCGGCGGGGCCGTGGATGCGGGCGAGCGCCGCCGCGTCGTGGCCGAGCGCCGTCAGCCGCTCCAGGCGGCCCGCGTGGGTGCGTTTGCTGCCGAGCGCGCCGATGTAGAACGCCTCCGAGCCCAGCGCCTCGTGGAGGGCCGGGTCGTCGAGCTTCGGGTCGTGGGTGAGGGTGACGACGGCGGTGCGGCGGTCGGGGAGGAGGTCGTGCAGCGCCTCGTCGGGCCAGTCGTGGCGGATCGGCACGCCCGGCAGGCGGTCCTCGGTGGCGAACGCGCGCCTGGGGTCGACGACGGTGACGGCGTAGCCGAGCCGTAGCGCCATCGGCACCAGCGCCTGGGCGATGTGGACGGCGCCGACGACGAGGAGGCGAAGGGGCGGGTTCATCACCTCCAGGAAGACGCGGCCCTCGTCGGCGTCGACGGTGCCGCTGCGGTCGTGGCGCAGAGCGGCGTCCACGGCCTCCTCGAGTGTCGGCGAGAGCGCACGGCCCGTGACCTCGGCACCGTCCACGACGAGGGCTTCCTCGTGGCTGTCCAGAAAGCGCAGGTGGCAGACGCGGCGCTTTTGGGATCGCGCTTCGAGCGTCCGTTCCAGAAGGTCGAGCCTCACGCGAGGGCCTCCACGTAGACCTCGACCCGCCCCCCGCAGGCGAGCCCGACCTCCCAGGCTTCTTCGTTGCTGACGCCGAATTCGAGCAGGCGCGGGGGTTCGCCCGCCATCACCTCCAGGGCTTCCCGGACGACGGCGCCCTCGATGCAGCCGCCCGAGACCGAGCCCTCGATGCGGCCCTCGCCGTCGACGATCAGATGCGAGCCGGCCGGGCGCGGGGACGAGCCCCAGGTCGAGACCACGGTGGCGACGGCGACCTCGCGCCCCTCGCCCCGCCAGTTCTGGGCCACCGTCAAGAGGTCGAGGTCGTCCATCCTGCTTGCTCCTAGGCTGTCCAGGCACTCCGCGCTTCGAGGCGCCGCCCCGGCGGGGCGCTCAGGACGCGGGCCAAGTCCTTCAGGCTGTCGAGGCTGTGCGCGCTCCTGAACTCGTCGACGTGGCGGATCATGACGCTGGCGCCCGTGGAGATGGGTTCGAAGCCGTCGAAGCGCAACAGGGGGTTCAGCCAGACGAGGCGGCGGCAACTCTTGTGCAGCCGCTCCATCTGCGACGACAGCCCCTCGCCGGCGTCGCGGTCGAGCCCGTCGCTGATGAGGAGGACGACGGCGCCCTGGCCGAGCACGCGACGCGACCAATCGCGGTTGAAGGTTTCGAGGCAGTGGCCGATCCTCGTGCCGCCGGACCAGTCCTGGACGGTGGCGCCCACCTTGGCCAGCGCCTCGTCGACGTCCCTGTGGCGCAGGAGGCGGCTGACGTTGGTGAGGCGGGTGCCGAAGACGAAGGCGTGGACCCGGTCGCGGTCGGAGGTGATGGCGTGCATGAAGAAGAGGAACAGGCGGGAGTAGCGGCTCATCGAGCCCGAGATGTCGCACAAGATGACGAGCGGCGGGTGGCGGGTGCGGCGGCGGCGCTTGGCGAGGTCGATCCCGTGGCCGCCGACCTGGAGCGAGCGGCGCATCGTGCGGCGGGGGTCGAACCGCCGGCCGCGGTCGTCGGGGGCGAAGCGGCGGGTTTTCACCTCCATGATCGGCAGGCGCATTCGGGCGATTTCGGCTCTCGCTTCCCGCAGCTCGTCCGCCGTCATCTGCTCGAAGTCCTTTGCCTGGAGGTGCTCGCGGCCCGAGAAGGTGAGGGCCATGTCGACCTCGACCTCCTCGCCCTCCTCCTCGCTGGCCCCGTCCTGGCCCGGCACCGGCTCCGGCGCCATCGCCTCGGCGACGCGGCGGCTGACTTCCCGCTCCGGCTCCTTCGGGTTCTCGGGTCGGAGCGTCGGCATGAGCATCCCCATGAGCCGCTCCAGGAGCTTCGGGTCGCGCCAGAAGACGTGGAAGCACTGGTCGAAGACGACCCGCTCGTCGCGGCGGCGGACGAAGACGGCGTGGAGCGTCCAGTAGAACGTCTCGCGCGATTCGACGCCCGCGGCCTCGACGGCGCGAAGCGCGTCCAGCACCTGCCCCGGCCCGACCGGCAGGCCCGCCGCCCGCAAGGCCCTGGCGAAGTGCATGACGTTGCGGGCGAAGCGGCCCTTCGCTTCCTCGCTCAAGCGGGTCCCCCGGCAAGGCCGACATTGATCTCGCGCAGGATGTTCGCGGCCTCCGCACCCTGCACCTTCAGGATGTCGTCCTGGTACTTCAAGAGCGTGCCGAGCGTGTCGCCGACGAGTTGCGGGGTGAGTTCCAGGACGTCGAGAGTGGTAAGTGCCCTGGTCCAGTCGAGCGTCTCGGCGACGCCCGGCAGCTTGAACAGGTCCTTGCCCCTCAGCGCCTGGACGAAGGCGACGATCTGCTTCGAGAGCGCGGCGTCGACGCCGGGCAGGCGCGCCTCGATGATCTCCAGCTCGCGCGTCGCCGTCGGGTAGTCGACCCAGTGGTAGAAGCAGCGGCGCTTGAGCGCGTCGTGGATCTCGCGGGTGCGGTTGGACGTGATGACGACGGCGGGGGGGTGTTCGGCCCTGATCGTACCGATCTCGGGGATGGTGATCTGGAACTCGGCCAGGACCTCCAAAAGGAACGCCTCGAACGCCTCGTCGGTGCGGTCCAACTCGTCGATCAGCAGCACGGCCGGGCCGTCGGGGGAGGGCATGAGCGCCTGGAGGAGGGGGCGGCGGATGAGGAAGCGCTCGGAGAACACGTCCTGCGCCATGCTCTCCCGCGCCGTGTCGCCCGCCGCCTCGGCGAGGCGGATCTCCAGCATCTGCCGCTGGTAGTTCCACTCGTAGACGGCCGACGACACGTCGAGCCCCTCGTAGCACTGGAGACGGACGAGGGGGCGGCCGAGCGCTTGCGCCAGGACCTTGGCGATTTCGGTCTTGCCGACCCCGGCCTCGCCCTCCAGGAACAGGGGCCGGCCCAGCCGCAGCGCGAGGAAGGTTGCCGTCGAGAGCGCCCGGTCGGCGATGTAGTCCTGGCCCCGGAGGAGGTCCCCCGTCGCCTCGATCGTCGTCGGCAGTGGCTGCGGCATCCGGCCCTCGTTCCCTTGTTCGGCGCTGCCCCCTATGAAGGGTCACACCCGCCCCGTTTTCGGCTCGCGGTTGCTGCGCCGCCCGCCGATGCGGGCTACTCTGCGCCCGCGAGAAGCCCAACGTCCATCCAGCCAAGGCAGAAGATGGCAGCGACCGCCGAAACCCTCGACCAACCACGCCGCGTCCGCCCGGTTCCCAAGCGCCGCTGGCGCCGCCGCTTGGAGCGGACGCTCGTCGCCCTCATCGGGCTCGCCCTCCTGCTGGCGACGGGGCTCACCTACGGCGTCATGGCCCGCTACGCCCCGGCCGAGGGCGAGCCCCTCCTGGACCCCGGCTTCTCGACCCTCGAAGGCGGAGCGCCGTCCCGCTGGCAAATCGTGGGCGGGGAGGGCTCGGTCCGGGTCGAGGACGGGGCGCTCGTCGTCGAGAATGACGACCCGTCCCGCGTCGTCGGCGTCGAGCAGGCGATCCCGCTGGGCGCCAACGATCCGCACGTCTTTCTCCTCAAGGCCCGCGTCGGCCTCGACGGGGTGAGCATGGGCGCCAACCCCTGGAACCGCGCCCGCATCTACCTCGTCGGCCGTGATGCCGCGGGGACGCTCGACTGGGAGCGGCCGCACAAGCTCCTCCAGGACGGCGGCACCTCGCCCCCGATCCCCTTGGCGAAGGTCGTCGAGGTGGCGCCGGCGGCGAAGGAGGCGCTCCTCTCGATCCGCCTCGCCAGGGCGAGCGGGCGGCTCGACCTGCGCGACCTCTCGCTTCAGCCGCTCAAGGAGCGGGAAGCTTTCCAGCGCATGGCGCGCTGGGTCGGCGTCGGCTGGGGGGTGGTGGGACTCCTGCTCGCCATCGGCTTCGTGCGGGGGGCCTCCGACAGGATCGCGGGCCTCATCCTCGCCCTCCTGCTCGCGGCGGCGGCGGCGGTGATGCTGTTGCCCTACGACCTCCGCAACCCGATCCTGGCCGTGTTCAGGGGACTGATGGCGGGGCGCGAGGGCAACGAGGCCGTGATCGGCCTCCTCCACGCGGCGGCGCTCGCCGCCATCGGCTTCCTCTGGCGCCGCGCCCGGCCGAAGGAGCCGGTCTGGCTGTTCGTCGCCTTCATGGCGGTCCTCGCCGTCGGGCTGGAGGCCTTGCAGGGACTTAGCGTCGGGTTCGGCGCCGACGACCTCGCCGATGTCGGCTTCAACCTGGGCGGGGCGGTTGCCGGGCTCGCCCTGGCGCAGGCGCTGAAGGGGCCGGAGCGGGAGGTCAAGAAGCGCCGGCGCAGGCGCACCGCCGTCTGAGAACGCTTCGCGCCCGCCGGCATGGGGCCGGCGGGCGCGAGAAGCGCGATCCTACCGTCTCAGCATCCGCCTGACGCAACGCTTCGCCAGGACCGGGATCAGGTGCGCCCGGTAGGCGGCGGTGGCGTGGATGTCCTCGTTGAGGTCGCCGGCGTCGATGGTGACGCCGTCCAGGGCCTCGGGCGCGAAGCTGGACCTGAGCGCGTCCTCGATCGCCGTCGCCCGGAAGCAGGTGGGGCCGGCGCCGCCGACGCCGCAACGGATCTCGCCGTCCTTCGTGCGGACGAGGAGGACGCTGACGAGCGCGTAGCGGGACGCCGGGTTCCTGAACTTCTCCCAGGCGGCGGCCTCGGGGACGGGAATGTGGAATTCCCGGATGAGTTCGTCCGGCTCGAGCGCGGTCTCGAACATGCCGGGGAAGAAGTCGCTTCCCCGGTGCTCGCCCTTGGTCGTCCTCACGGTGGCGTCCAGGGTGAGGACGACGACGGGGTAGTCGGCGGCGGGGTCGTTGTTGGCGACCGAGCCGCCGATCGTGCCCATCGCCCGGACGGCGGGGTCGCCGATGAGCGAGGCGAGGTAGGCGAGTTCGGGGAAGGCCCGCTGCACGACGGGGGACGCCGCGACGGCCTTATGGGTCGTCATCGCCCCGACGGCGAGTCCGTCCCCTTCCTCCTTGATGGTGGCGAGGTCGGGAATGCCGGCGAGGTCGACGAGCCTCGTCGGCTGGGCGAGGCGCTGCTTTAAGGTCGGGATATAGGTCTGGCCGCCGGCCAGGGCCTTGGCCTCGGGGTCGTCGGCGAGGAGGCGGGCCGCCTCGTCGAGCGAAGCGGGCTTCGCGTAGTCGAAGGCGTACATCGGTTCGTTGCTCCCTATTCCGCCGCCTGGGCGTGGCGCGTCGCCTGGATCGCGTGCCAGACCTTCTCGGGGGTCGCCGGCATCTCGACGCGGACGCCGATCGCGTCGGTGAGCGCGTTGATGACGGCGGCGGGGGCGCCGATGGCGCCGGCCTCGCCGCAGCCCTTGACGCCGAGCGAGTTCGCCTGGGCGGGGGTGCCCTGGCCGGTCTCGACCTCGAAGAACGGCACGTCCCAGGCGCGCGGCATCGCGTAGTCCATGTAGGTGGCGGAGACCAGCTGGCCGGACTGGTCGTAGACGGCGCCTTCGAGCAGGGCCTGCCCGATGCCCTGCATGAGCCCCCCGTGGACCTGCCCCTCGACGATCATCGGGTTGACGACGTTGCCGAAGTCGTCGACGGCGACGAAGCGCAGGATCTCGGTCGTGCCGGTGTCGGGGTCGACCTCCAGTTCGCAGACGTAGGTGCCGGCGGGGTAGGTGAAGTTCGGCGGGTCGAAGAACGCGCCCTCCTCCAGCCCCGGCTCGACGCCTTCCGGGTAGTTGTGCGGCACGTAGGCGGCGAACGCCACCTCGCCGATCGACTTCGCCCGGTCGGTGCCCTTGACGGTGAACTGGCCGTCCTTGAACTCGATGTCGGCCTCGGCGGCCTCCAGGAGGTGCGCCGCGATCTTCCTGCCCTTGGCGACGATCTTGTCGCACGAGCGGGCGATGGCCTCGCCGCCAACGGCGAGCGAGCGCGAGCCGTAGGTGCCCATGCCGACCGGGGTCTTCTCGGTGTCGCCGTGGATCACCTCCACGTCCTCGAAGGGCACGCCGAGCTTGCTGGCGATGAGCTGCGAGAAGCTGGTCTCGTGGCCCTGGCCGTGGCTGTGGGTGCCGGTCAGGACCTGCACCTTGCCGGTATGGGAGAAGCGCACCTTGCCGCTCTCCCAGAGGCCGACGCCCGCCCCTAGGCTGCCGACGACGGCGGAAGGGGCGATGCCGCAGGCCTCGATGTAGCAGGACAGGCCGATGCCGCGCAGCTTGCCGCGCGACGCGCTCTCCCGCTTCCTCGCCTCGAAGCCCTTGTAGTCCGAGAGGTCGAGCGCGCGGTCGAGCGTCGCCGCGTAGTCGCCCGTGTCGTAGGTGAGGGCGACGGGGGTCTGGTAGGGGAAGGCGTCCTTGGGGATGAAGTTCTGCCGGCGCAACTCGGCGGGATCGCGGCCAAGCTCGCGCGCCGCCTGTCCCACGATCGTCTCGATCAGGAAGCTGGCCTCGGGCCGGCCCGCACCCCGGTAGGCGTCGACCGGGCTCGTGTTGGTGTAGTAGGCCTGCACGTCGGCGTAGATCGCGGGGGTCTTGTACTGGCCCGCGAGCAGGGTCGCGTAGAGGTATGTCGGCACGCACGAGCTGAAGGTGCTCATGTAGGCGCCCAGGTTCGCCTTCGTGTTGACGCGAAGGGCGAGGAAATCGCCGTCGGCGTCGATGGCGAGTTCGGCCTTCGAGACGTGGTCGCGGCCGTGCGCGTCGGAGAGGAAGGCTTCCGTGCGGTCGGCGGTCCACTTGACGGGGACGCCGTCCAGCTTCCGGGACGCCCAGAGGACGAGGC
Organism: Geminicoccaceae bacterium; assembly: GCA_020445645.1. Lineage (GTDB taxonomy): Bacteria > Pseudomonadota > Alphaproteobacteria > Geminicoccales > Geminicoccaceae > JAGRGG01. The sequence continues at coordinate 19,761 of JAGRGG010000087.1, forward strand.
ACTCTTCTCCGTAGATGAAGATCTTGGAGCCGAAGCCGCCGCCCACGTCGGGGGCGACGACGCGCAGCTTGTGCTCGGGGGCGATGCCGATGAAGGCCGACATGACGAGCCTGTGGACGTGCGGGTTCTGGCTCGTGACGTAGAGGGTGTGCTGTTCCGTGCCTGGATCGAAGTGGCCGAGCGCCGCGCGGGGCTCCAAAGCGTTCGGGGCGAGGCGGTTGTTGACGAGTTCGATCCTGGTGACGTGGGCGGCCTTTTGAAAGGCGGCCTCGGTCGCCGCCTTGTCGCCGAGTTCCCAGTCGTAGATGAGGTTGCCCGCGATGCCGTCGTGGATGACGGGGCCGTCCTGCGCCTTTGCCACGTCGACGACGGCGGGAAGGGGCTCGTAGTCGACCTCAAGGGCGTCGGCCGCGTCCCGCGCCTGGTCCAGCGTCTCGGCGACGACCATCGCCACCCGGTCGCCGACGTAGCGCGCCTTGTCGGTGCAGAGCAGCGGGTAGGGGGCCATGTTCATGCCGGAGCCGTCCTTCGAGACGACGTTCCAGCCGCAGACGTTGGACCCGAGCCCGTCGGCCTGCACGTCGGCGCCCGTGAACACGCCGAGCACGCCCGGCATCCCCAGCACGGCGTCCTTGCCGATGGCGCCGATCCTGGCGTGGGCGTGCGGCGAGCGCACGAACACGGCGTAGGCCTGCCCCTGCATCCGGATGTCGTCGACGTAGCGGCCCTTGCCGGTGATGAAGCGCCTGTCCTCCTTGCGGAGGGTGCGCGCGCCGATGCCCTTGTCCGTCATCGCTGTTCCCTGCCTTCCCTGCGTCCCGTCGCCTATTCCGCCGCCCGCGGCGTCGCGGCGCCGCGCATGGTGGCGCCCGCCGCCATGATCGCCTTCACGATGTTGTGGTAGCCCGTGCAGCGGCAGAGGTTGCCCTCCAGCCACTCCCGCACCTCGTGCTCGGTGGGGTCGGCGTTGCGCGACAGGAGGTCGGCGGCGCTCATGATCATGCCGGGGGTGCAAAAGCCGCATTGCAGGCCGTGGTGCTGGCGGAACGCCGCCTGGACGGGGTGGAGCCCGTCCTCGGCCCGCCCGTCCGCCTCGGCGACGGCGGCCAGCCCTTCGATCGTCGTGATCGCCTTGCCGTCGGCCTGGACCGCCAGCATCGTGCAGGATTTCGTGCCGACGCCGTCGACGTGGACGACGCAGCAGCCGCACTGCGAGGTGTCGCAGCCGACGTGCGTGCCGGTGAGGTTGAGGTCACGGCGGAGCAGTTCGACGAGGAGGGTGCGGGGTTCGACGTCCCGCGAAACCTCCCGCCCGTTCACCTTCAGACTCACGTGGGTCATGTGCCTTCAACGCCTCCCTTGGCGGTGGACGGTCAGAACGCTGATCTAGAACAGAAGGGCCAGGATGACGATGACGACGAGGGCGATGATGGCCCAGCGCACCCAGCCGGGGCCGAGAAAGCTGAGCGGGGTGGCGGCGGGCGTCGACGCCGGCGGCTCGGCCGCGCGGGGCGTGTGGCCGGCGCCGGACGAGGGCGCGGACGCGGGGGTGACGGGGTAGCTCTTGGCGCCGCCTTCGTGGCGGGGCGGCGCCCCGTGATCCGCCTCATGGCCCGCTCCGTGGCCCGCCCCACGGTTCCCCATGTCCCGCACGGCGTCGGCGATGCTCTCCTTCGAGTCGACCTCGGCGTTGGCCTCGTCAATGGCGGCGGCGCCGCCCGCTTCGGTGGCGCTGGCGCCGAGCAGCCCGCCCGGCGTCGCGTTGACGTTGTGCCCCTCGTGCGGCGCGCCGAACTGCCCCGGCGCCGTCTCGTCCTCCTCGGGCAGGCGCGGCGCCCCGGTCGCGGCCCCGCCCGGCATCGGCGCGTCATCGGGCAACGACGTTCGGGTCTCCTCGGGCTTCCGGTCGGCCGTCGGCGTCTTCCGAGGCGCGGGTTCGGACGCCGCCGGGGCGGGCGCGACGATGACCGCCGGTGCCGCCGCGGCGGCGGGTGCCATTCCTTCCTCGACGAGGCCCTTGAAGCGGGCGAAGAAGTCGTCGGCCATCTTGCGGGCGGTACCCTGGATCAGCCGCCCGCCAAGCTGGGCGAGCCTGCCGCCGACGTCGGCCCTCGCCGTGTAGCGGAGGAGGGTCGCGGCACCGTCCTCGACCTCGTCGAGCGCCACGTCGGCGCCGCCCTTGGCGAAGCCGGCGGCGCCCCCCTTGCCTTCGCCCGAGATGGTGTAGCTCTTGGGCGGATCGGCGTCGGTGATCTTCACGTCGCCGTTGAACGTGGCCGAGACGGGGCCGACCTTCGCCCGCACCTTGGCCGTGAAGGCGTCGTCGCCGACCCGCTCCAGGGTCTCGCAGCCGTTGATGGCGCGCTTGAGCACGTCCGGGTCATTGAGGGCGCGCCACACGGCCTCCCGCGGCGCGTCGACCTTGTATTCCCCCGACATGTCCATAGGCTCGGCTCCCCCTCAAGGCCCCGCGGCGCGTTCGCCCGCGCGCTCATCCCCCTTGCCCTTACAGCCTTGCCCCGCCGCCGGCAAGCGGGCCTCCGGCGGCGCGCCCTTGCGGAACGGGAGAGGATTTGCGACACGGGGCGTCAGGGTCAAGAAGGAGGACCGCGCGCATGGCGGGAACGGGCGAGGCAGGCACGCCGCCGCTGCCCCTGGAAGCGGAGCCGCTGGACTTCCTCGTCATGCTGGAGCGCCTGGCCGACGAGGCGGCGGGTTGACTTCCCTCTTCGGCCTCGCCGAGGCGGCGGCGCTGGTGGCGAAGGGCGAGGCCTCGGCCGTCGATCTGGCGACGCGGGCGCTCGACGCCCTGGAGGATGAGGGCGGGCGGCTCGGCGCCGTGGCGGCGCTCGACCGCAGGGCGGCACTGGCGACGGCGGAACGGCTGGACCGGGAGCGCCGCCAAGGCGGGCCGTGCGGCCCCCTCCACGGCTTGCCGCTCGCCCACAAGGCGATGTTCTACCGGAAGGGGCGCCCGACCGACCTCGGCAGCCGCCCGCGCCGGGGCTTCGTGCCCGAGGTGACGGCGGCGGCGCTGGAGCGGCTCGACGGGGCTGGCGCCGTCGACCTCGGCCAGCTCAACATGGTCGAGTTCGCGCTCGGCGTCACCGGGCGGAACGAGATCACGGGGACGCCCTTGAACCCCTGGGGAGCAGACCTCGTGCCGGGCGGCTCGTCGAGCGGGTCGGCCGTCGCCGTGGCGGCGGGACTCGTGCCGGCGGCGCTGGGATCCGACACGGGGGGCTCGATCCGCATTCCCGCCGCCTGCTGCAACCTCGTCGGCCTCAAGCCTACCTACGGTCGGGTCAGCCGCTTCGGCGCCATGCCGCTCAGCCCCTCGCTCGACCACGTCGGCGCGTTTGCCCGCGACGCCTACGACGCTGCCCTCATGCTGGAAGTCCTGGCCGGCCCGGACCCGCGCGACCGGACGACGAGCTTCCGGCCGGTCCCCTTGGCGCGGGCGGTTCTGGAGGGCGACTTGAAGGGCCTGCGCGTCGGCCTCGCCGAGGGGCCGTTCGAGGTGGCGCTCGACCCCGCCATCGCCGCCGGGCTCGACGCCACGGCCAAGACGCTCGAGGGGCTCGGCGCCGTCGTCGTCCCCGTCCGGCTGCCGCCCTTGAAGCCCTTCATCGACGCCCGCAACCTGATCATGCGCGCCGAGGCCGCGTCGCACCACCGGCCTTGGCTCGAAGGAGCGCCCGACGCCTACCAGGAGCAGACCCGGGTGCGGATGGAACCGGGGCTGGATGTCCTGGCGGTCGACTACCTGGACGCGCTGCGCGGGCGGGCGGGGCGGCTGGCGGGCTTCGTCCGGGGCGCCTTCGGGGGCAACGCCGCCCTCCTCCTGCCGGCGCTCGCCGGACCCGTGCCGTCCGTCGCGGCGGCGGGGGCGGAAGGGGCCGCGTTCCTCGACCTCGTCGCACGGATGGGGCACTTCATCTTCCCCTTCAACGACCTCGGCCTGCCGGCCGCGAGCGTGCCGACGGCGCCGCTCCCGGACGGGACCCCCGGCGCCGTCCAGTTCGTCGGGCGGCCGTTCGCCGAGACCACGCTCTTGCGGATCGCCCACCATCTCGATAGGGAAGGCGGCTTCAGCCGGCGGCGCCCGCCGCGGGCGTGACGGGAACCGCGCGACGGGTCGGGGCGATGGACGAGCGAGCGAGCGACAGGGAAGGGTCGGTGCCGATCCACGGCGAGGCGGCGTTCGCCGCGATGCGCGAGGCCGGGCGGCTCGCCGCTATGACGCTGGACGACGTCACGCCCCACGTCGTCCCCGGCGCGACGACGGCGGCGCTCGACCGGCGCATCGACGCCTTCATGCGCGACCACGGCGGCGTGCCGGCGACGCTCGGCTACAAGGGCTACCCCGCAAGCTCGTGCATCTCGATCAACCACGTCGTCAACCACGGCATCCCCTCCGAGGGCAAGCGGCTGGAGGCGGGCGACATCGTCAACGTCGACGTGACGGTGATCCTGGACGGCTGGTACGGCGACACGAGCCGGATGTACGTCGTGGGCGGCCAGACCTCGGTGAAGGGGCAGCGCCTCGTCGACGCCACGTACGACGCGATGTGGGCCGGGATCCGGGCCGTGCGGCCGGGCGCCACGCTCGGCGACGTGGGCCACGCGATCCAGAGCGTCGCGGAAGGGGCGCGCTTCTCGGTCGTCCGCGAGTTCGTCGGCCACGGCCTCGGCCGGGTCTTCCACGCGGCGCCCGAGGTGCGCCATTTCGGCAGGCCGGGCGAGGGGCTGGCCCTCCGGCCGGGCATGCTGTTCACGATCGAGCCGATGATCAACGCCGGGCGGCCGGAGGTGAAGATCCTGAAGGACGGCTGGACCACCGTGACCCGCGACCGCTCGCTCTCCGCCCAGTTCGAGCACACGGTCGGCGTCACCGGGGACGGGGTCGAGGTGTTCACCCGCTCGCCGCTGGGTCACGAGCGTCCGCCCTACGGGCAAGGCTGAACGCGCTTCAGCCCTCGACGGCCGCGACCCGGTCCCGCCCCGCGCGCTTGGCCGCGTAGAGGGCTTCGTCGGCGCGCTTGAGAAGCCGTTCGGCGGTGGCTTCGGGCGGCGTCAGGACGGCGGCGCCGATGCTTACCGAGAGGGCCATGCGCCCGCCTTCGGCGTCGGCGTGCGGGGGCTGTTCCTTGACGAGGCGGCGCAGCCGGTCGGCGACGCGCGTGGCGGATTCCAGGTCGCAGTCGGGCAGGAGGACGGCGAACTCCTCGCCGCCGAGGCGGCCGAACAAAGCGGGTGCGCGGAGCGTGCCGCGCACGACGGCGGCGAAGTGGTGGAGCGCCCGGTCGCCGGCGTCGTGGCCGAAGCGGTCGTTGATGCCCTTGAAGTGGTCGAGGTCGAGCATGAGGAGGGCCAAGGGCCAGCCGTGCCCGGCCGCGCGCTGCGCCTGCTTTTCCGCGAGCGTCAGGAAGCGCCGCCGGTTCAGGGCCTCGGTGAGGGGGTCGGTGTCGGCGAGGCGGCGCAGCTCGGTCTCGAGGAGGCGGCGCTCGCCGACCTCGCGCTCCAGGGCCGCGTTCGCGTGCTCGCTGCGGCGCAGCGCCTCGGCCGCCGCCGAGCGGGCGACGGCGAGGTCCTGCGCGAAGCGCTTCAGGTCGCGGCCCTCGCCGGCGAGGCGCTCGTGCAGCTCGGTCAGCAGCACCTCCCGCCGCTTGAAGGCGGTGACGTCGGCGACTGTGAGGACGAGACGGCCCTCGGCGCGGGCGACGGTGAGGTGGAACCAGCGCCGCTCCGACGCCGCGACGGTGAGGCCGTCCCCGTTCCCGGCCGTGCGCAGCCACGCGAGCAGGGCCTTGGCCTCCCCCTCGCCGACGAGCGCCTGGGCGTAGCCGTCGAGCGCGTGGGGGGTGAGGGGGAGGCCCGCCATGTCGCGGGCGGGCCGGTTGCAGCAGACGAGCGTGCCGTTGCCGCCGGCGACGACGACGCCGCAGCCGAGGCGCTCCAGAAGGTCGTCGGGAAGGTCCGTCGCTGCCGTCATCCCTTGGCCGCCCCACGACCCGTCGCGGCACGGGCCAACCGCGAGGCGTCTTAGCACAGTTGTTCATTGCGTGAAAGATTGCGCCCCGCGCCGGCGGACGCGAAGCGTAAATCCTCTCACATGTTCGGGTAGTTCGGCCCCCCGCCGCCTTCCGGCACCTTCCAGACGATGTTCTGGGTCGGATCCTTGATATCGCAGGTCTTGCAGTGGACGCAGTTCTGGGCGTTGATCTGGAGCCTCGGGTTGCCGCCGCCCTCGTCGCGGACGATCTCGTAGACGGCGGCGGGACAGTAGCGGGATTCGGGCGAATCGTAGAGGGCGAGGTTCACGTCGATCGCCACCTTCGGATCCTTGAGGGTGAGGTGCGCCGGCTGGTCCTCCTCGTGGTTGGCGTTCGAGAGGAAGACCGAGGACAGGCGGTCGAAGGTGAGCACCCCGTCGGGCTTGGGGTAGGCGATGGGGGCCGCCTCGCCCGCCTTCTTCAGGGTGGCGTTGTCGGGGCCGTGGTGCTTCAGCGTCCAGGGCGCCTTGCCGCGGAAAAGGAAGGTGTCGGCGGCGTTGAGGGCCAGCGCGGGGAAGAGGCCGTACTTGAAGGCCGGGCGGACGTTGCGGACGCCGTGCAGCTCCTCGTACAGCCAGGACTCCTTGAACAGCTTCGGGTAGAGGACGGGCTCCGGGCGCTCCTCGTCGCCGGCCAGCGCCTCGAACGCCGCCTCGGCGGCCAGCATCCCGGACTTCATCGCGGCGTGGGTGCCCTTGATCTTCGGGACGTTGAGGAAGCCCGCCGCGTCGCCGACGATGGCGCCGCCCTTGAAGGCGAGCTTCGGCATCGATTGCAGCCCCCCCTCGGAGAGCGCCCTGGCCCCGTAGGCGACCCTGCGCCCGCCCTCGAAGAGGGGGCGCATCGTGGGATGGGTCTTCAGGCGCTGCATCTCCTCGAAGGGGGAGAGGTAGGGGTTCTCGTAGTCGAGCCCGACGACGAAGCCCACCGAAACGAGGTTGTCCTCGAAGTGGTAGAGCCAGGACCCCCCGTAGGTGCGGCGGTCGAGCGGCCAGCCGATCGTGTGGACGATCCTGCCCGCCTCGTGCTTCTTGGGGTCGATCTCCCAGAGTTCCTTGACGCCGAGGCCGTAGGTCTGCGGCTGGCAGTCCTTCCTGAGGTCGAAGCGGTCGAACAGGGTCCGGGTGAGCGAGCCCCGGCAGCCCTCGCCGAAGAGGGTGAGGCGGGCGTGCAGCTCCATGCCGGGCTGGTGGTTCGGCCCCTCCTCCCCCGCCTTCGTGATCCCCATGTCGCCGGTGGCGACGCCCTTGACCCGGCCGTCCTCGTCGTAGAGCACCTCGGCCGCCGCGAAGCCGGGGAAGACCTCGACGCCGAGCGCTTCCGCCTGCTCCCCGAGCCAGCGGCAGACGTTGGCGAGCGAGACGACGTAGTTGCCCTCGTTGTGCATCTGCGGCGGGGTGGGGAGGCGGTACGCGCCTTTCTCGGTGAGGAAGAGGAAGCGGTCGTCCTTCGCCGGAACGTTGAGCGGCGCCCCCTTCGCCTTCCAGTCGGGCAGAAGCTCGTCGAGCGCCCTCGTCTCGATCACGGCACCCGAGAGGATGTGCGCCCCCACCTCGGAGCCCTTCTCCAGAACGCAGACCGACACCTCCCGCCCGGCGGCGAGCGCGAGCTGCCGGAGGCGGATCGCCGCCGCGAGCCCCGCGGGGCCGGCGCCCACGATCACCACGTCGAACTCCATCGACTCGCGTTCCATGCCCATTCCCTGCGACGGCGGGCGCCGCTTTGCGGGCGGCTTCCCTGGTGAGACGACGCGCGGCGCCCCCCTCCGGCGGGGGCCGCGACGCGGTATAGACGTAGGCATTCCGGCCCGCCAAGCCACCCCGCAGGCGGCGTCCGGGTTCGTCCGTGCGACACGCGCCGCGCCCGGGCGGGGGCGGGGGCGGGGCCTTTTGCCTTTTTCCGTTTGTTGAGGAGAAGGGTTCGGTGTCAGGGCGTAGGGCAGGAAACGGCCCTCGCTCGCCTTGGGTTCGTTCGTTCCGCCTTCACTTTAGCCCCGCTCCCCCGCCTCCAGCCGCGCCGGCGCGTCCCCGTGCCTCGCCCGGCACCAGCCAGCCTACGGGCTCGGTGCGCGGGTCGGGGAAGACGAGGCCGGGCAGCACGGCACGCACCGCCTCGGGCTCGGGTTCGTCCGTGTCGAGGTCGTCGGCAGCGGCGTTACCGTTCCAGCCGTCGTCTGCGCCTTCCCCGTCCTCCCATCCGTCCGTGCCGCCCGCGTCGCGCAGCCGGGCGTCGATGAGCCCGCGCAGGTTCCGCCCCGCCTCCTCCATCTCGCGGGCGATCTGCCTGCGGTAGCGCAGCAAGGTGGCGAGCGACGGGAGGCGCGGGCCGGCGTCGGGTTCGTTCGTGTCGAAGAGGAACCGGTCCATCGCCAGGAACTCGATCGCCTCCAGCTTCGCCTGCCGCAGGTGGCAGGCCGCCAGCCGCTCCAGCCAGTGCCGCTCGACGGGGGTCTCGACCGGCCAGCGGCGGAGGAGGTCGACGCGGAGCGCGGCGAGATCCTTCCCGTCCTCGGCGTCGAGCACCGGCGCCCTGCTCCTGAGTCCGTGGCGCCTGCCGTTCTGCGAACTGCGCCGCCTGCCCGCCTCGGTGACGGGGCCGCGCGACGTTGCGCCGTTCGTGCGGCTGGCCTGGGCCTGAGCGGGAGTACGGGGCTTGGGTTCGCCCGTGTCGGGCGCGGCGTCGGCGACGGTGGCGAGGCCGGGCATGGGGTCGGCTCCTGGCAGGGGTGGTGCCAGGAGGGTAGCACGTTGCTAGGAATAAAGACATAAAAAGTGGGGCGCGGCGCCGTGTGCCCGTCCGGCACAAGGACCCTCGGGACGGCGGCGAACGTCGCTGCGCCCTCGCTCGGAGACGCCGTGACGCGACGAGGCGAACTCACGGAAACGTGTATCTTAAAACCTTTTATATCAGATGAGAAACAAGCAGATAAAAAAGCGAACGGTTATTGATAATAGCGAGCTTCATTTGCTTGTTGCTAAACAAGCTCTGCAATCAATCTGCCCGCCCCCGTCGTACCCCGCGCCGGCCACGCCTTTGCTCCCGAGCCTGTGAACCCGGCGGGCGGGGCGACGGGGTACAAGGCGAGGGAAAGCCGGTCGACGCCCGTGACCCGGCGTCGTCCGCCCCCGTCGCCAACCCTTTGGGGGGTTCGACATGTCCGCCCTTGCCGTACCAACGACCGAAAAGGAATCCGCGCCGGGCGGAACGGTCGTCTACCGCCACCGTCTCTCGACCCGGCTTTGGCACTGGACGAACGCCGTTGTGCTCGTCGTCATGCTGATGAGCGGCCTCATGATCTTCAACGCCCACCCCCGCCTCTACTGGGGCGGCTACGGCGCGAACCCGGACCATCCCTGGCTCCAGATCGGGGCGAACGACGACGGCGGCTACCTTAGGGTCGGCGGCCTCGTCCTCGGCACCACGGGCGTGCTCGGGGAATGGAGCGACGAGGGCGGCGTCCACCACCGCGCCTTCCCGGGCTGGGCGACGCTGCCCTCGACCTACGACCTCGCCACGTCGCGCCGCTGGCACCTCACCTTCGCCTGGGTCTTCGCCCTTGGCATCCTGGGGTACTTAGTCTGGTCCCTCGTCGACGGCCACCTGCGCCGCGACATCGCGCCGACGAAGCACGAGCTGACGCCCGACCACGTCTGGGGCGACGTGAAGGCGCACGCGACGCTGCGCTTTCCGAAGGGGAAGGCGGCCCGGCGCTACAACGTCCTGCAAAAGCTCGCCTACGCGGGCACGCTGCTCGGCCTCATCCCGCTCATGGTCCTGACCGGCCTCACCATGTCGCCCGGCATGGACGCGGCGTGGCCCTGGCTGCTCGACCTGTTCGGCGGGCGCCAGTCCGCCCGCTCGATCCACTTCATCGTCGCCTTTCTTCTCGTCCTGTTCATCGTCGTCCACCTCCTGATGGTGGTGCTGGCGGGGCCGATCAACGAGGTGCGCTCGATGATCACCGGGCGCTACCGGCTGCCGAAGGAGTAGGAACCATGTCGCGCATCATCACCCGAAGGGGCCTTTTGCGGCGGGGCGCGCTCGGCGCGGGCGGCCTGCTGCTCGCCGGCTGCGACCCCCTCGACCTGTCGTCGCCGGTTCCCGCCTTCCTGCGCCTCGGCGAGGCGGTCGCCTACCATACCCACCGCCTGATCGGCGCCGACAGCCTCGCACGCGAGTACGAGGCGGCGGAGATGTCGCCGGACTTTCGCACCAACGGCAACACCATGCCGACGAGCGCCGCCTACCGGGCCGAGATGGCGCGGGGCTTCGCCGGCTGGCGGCTCGCCGTCGACGGCGAGGTCGAGAAGCCGGGGGCCTACTCGCTCGCCGAGCTGGGCAACATGCCGTCCCGCACCCAGATCACCCGGCACGACTGCGTCGAGGGCTGGAGCGCCATCGGCCAGTGGACGGGGGTGCCGCTGGCGGTGCTCCTCGACCAGGTCCGGCCGAAGCCGGGCGCGCGCTACGCCGTGTTCCACTGCGCCGACGACTTCGACGGGACGGCCTACTACGAGAGCATCGACATGGTCGACGCGCGCCACAAGCAGACGATCCTCGCCTACGCCATGAACGGGCGGACCCTGCCGGTCGGCCACGGGGCGCCCCTGCGGCTGCGGGTCGAGCGGCAGCTCGGTTACAAGCAGGCGAAGTACGTCATGCGCGTCGAGATGGTCGCCGACCTCGCGGCCGTGCGCGGCGGGGGCGGCGGCTTCTGGGAGGACACCACCGGCTACGACTGGTACGCGGGCGTCTGAGCGCCCGCGCCGGTCCCCCCGGCGTCCGGCTTGCCGCCTCCTGGAAAAGGCGGCAGAGTGCGGCGGCGGAAATGCCCAAGAACGGGGGAGAAGGCGATGGCGAGGCTGTTGTGGGCCGTGGCGTTGGTCCTGGTGCTGGCCGGGTGCGCGAGGGACGGCGGCGGCGGGGGGACGGCGGCGTCGTCCGACGAGCCCGAGGGGCGCAAGGTCGCCTCGACGGACGGGTCGTTCGAGGGCGAGATCGTCGGCACGCCGCGGTCGGGCAGCAAGTTCAGCAAGGTGAAGATCGGGATGCGCAAGGCGCAGGTCGACAAGCTGATCGGCGCGCCCGACGACACCGACAGCCACATCACCGGCAAGGCGTTCATCCCCTTCTTCTTCGGCGGCGACACCCAGCGCCTCGAGGCGTTCTACAAGGGCGAGGGGATCCTCACCTACTCGCCGGGGCACTTCATGGGCCAGCCCGACATCCTGATCCGCATCATCGCCGACCGCTCGGAGCAGGGGGTCGCGCACTAGGGGACGGGGGTGGCCGAAGTGGGCGCTTCGACCGGCGAGCAGACCTCGACGAGGTAGCCGTTCGGGTCGCGCACGTAGGCGACCGTCTGACCCCAGGGCTTCGTCACGGGCGGGCTGGCCGGAACAGCACCGGCTTCGGTCGCGCGCGCGTAGGCGCCGTCCACGTCGTCGGTGACGAGAGCCACCTCGACGCCCGGCGGGTCAGCGTCGGGACGGGTGCGGCGGTAGGGAAAGCCTTGGCTTTCCATGATGGCCTCAGACGCGAAGGCAAGCGCGGTGGCACCCGTCTCCATCTCGGCGAAGTCGCCGCTCTCGTGGACGAAGCGGCGGGCGAGGCCGAAGGCGGACTCGTAGAACGCGACCGCTTCCGCCACGTCCGGCACGTAGAGGACGACGTAGCCGAGCTTCATGGTTGCCTCCCCAATCCGGTTTTCCTTGAGGGAACATTATAGCAACACGATGCCCGCGGCATCAAGCGTCGTCCACGTCGACGAGCTTCTTGCCCAGCACCTCCTGCGGCACGAGGCGGTCGCCCTGGACGACGGCGGTGACGGTGACGGGGCCTTTGGGGCCGGCGAGGTGGCGGACGCGCAGGGCGCCGTGGTGCCCGCCCTCGACGAGCCAGCCGTCCTGGCGGTGGAAGACGCGGTCGGGCAGGCGGTATTCAAGGACGCCTTCCTCCTCGACGGGCAGGGTCGCCGGCAGGTGGCGGGCGACGGCGGGGTCGAGGCGCCAGCGTCCGAGGCGGGCATCGGGGGATGGGAAGCGTTCGGTCCGATAGGCGAAGGGCGGGTTCCTGTAGCGGGTGCGGCCCATCGCGGTCATGCGGCGGTTCAGGTCGCGCGCCGACCATTCGAGGTCGTAGACGAAGTCCTGGTCCCGGCGCGCGCCCCGCAGGATCTCGCGGTACTGGCGCATCTCGACCTCGCGGACGAGGAGGGGGACGGCGGCCTCGACGCCGAACAGGGGGTCGCGCACGGCGCCCCCGGCGCGGACCTCGCCCGCGACGCGGACGACGGTGCCGTCGGGGATGTCCCCGGCCGCGTCGGGGGAGACGTCGCGCACGTCCTGGAAGGCGTTGATCGCCTTGGCGGCGAGCGAGCGGAACAGGGACATGGGGGTAATGCCTGCGGGTTTGGGGAATGGCGAAGGGGATGCTAGCACGGGCGGGCGGAAGGCGGGAGGAGGCGGACGTGGGCGGTTACGAGGGTGCGATCGAGGCGGCTTGGCCTAAGGTGACGGGGGAGGGGTTCGGCCCCGTCCGCACCGACGCGGGGCTTCGGGCGATGCTGGGCGAGATCGCGGCGCGCGACCCGGACGTGGCGCGGGTCCTGCCGCTGGTCGGCCACCCCGCCGCCCGCGCCCGCGACCCCGGCTTCGCCACGCTGCTTCGGATCATCACGGCGCAGCAGATCTCGACGCTGGCGGCGAACGCGATCTGGGGGCGGCTGGCGACGCTGCTCGGCGACCCGGTGGAGCCGGCCGCCTACCTCCGCGCCACGGGCGAGCAGCTGCGCGCCGTGGGCCTCAGCGCCCGGAAGGCGGGCTACGGCCACGCGCTCGCCACCGCGTTCGCCGAGGGCGGGCTCGACGCGGCGCTCCTGGACGGGATGGACGACGAGGCGGTGATCCAGGCCATCACCCGCCTGCCGGGCCTCGGCCGCTGGAGCGCCGAGATCTACCTCCTGTTCGCCATGGGCCGGGCCGACGCCTTCCCCGCCGACGACCTCGCCATCCAGGTGGGCTTCCAGCGCCTGAAGCGGCTCGACGCGCGGCCGAAGGCGAAGGAACTGCGGGGGCAGATCGAGCACTGGGCGCCGTACCGGGGGGCGGGGGCGATCCTCCTCTGGGAGGTCTACGGGGCGGCGACGCTCGATCCATGACGCTTCGCGTGCGCTGCGCCGCCGCCCCTCCGCCGCTTGTCGTTGCACACATTATATACTACATCACGTCCCGTATCAGCCCCCCTGACGGACGCCCGAAACTTGGTCGACAACACCGCCCCGAACGTCTTCGAGATCGTGCCGATCGTCGAGGAGATGAAGCGCTCCTACCTCGACTACGCGATGAGCGTGATCGTGAGCCGGGCCTTGCCCGACGTGCGCGACGGGCTGAAGCCGGTGCAGCGGCGGATCCTGCACGCGATGCGGGAGGGCGGGTACGACATCGGGCGGCCGCACCGGAAGTCGGCGCGGATCGTCGGCGACGTGATGGGCAAGTACCACCCGCACGGCGACAGCGCGATCTACGACGCGATGGTGCGGATGGCGCAGGACTTCTCGATGCGGCTGCCGCTCGTCGACGGGCAGGGCAATTTCGGCTCGATGGACGGCGATCCGGCCGCCGCGATGCGCTACACGGAGGCGCGGCTGGCGAAGCCGGCGGGGGCGCTGCTCGACGACATCGACAAGGACACGGTCGACTTCCGGCCGAACTACGACGAGAGCACGGACGAACCCGAGGTGCTGCCGGCGCAGTACCCGAACATCCTCGTCAACGGCGCGGGCGGCATCGCCGTCGGCATGGCGACCAACGTCCCGCCGCACAACCTGGGCGAGGTGATCGACGCCTGCCTCGCGCTGATCGACGACCGCGATTTGGAACTCGTCGACCTTGCCCAAATCGTCCAGGGGCCGGACTTCCCGACGGGCGGCATCGTGCTGGGGCGGGGGGGCTTCCTCCAGGCCTGCGCCACGGGGCGGGGCAGCATCCTGATGCGCGGCAAGGCTGCGGTCGAGGAGGTGCGGCCGGGGCGGAGCGCCATCGTCGTCACCGAGGTTCCGTATCAGGTCAACAAGGCCCGGATGATCGAGCGCATCGCGGAGGTGGTGCGGGAGAAGCGGGTCGAGGGGGTCTCGGATCTGCGCGACGAGAGCGACCGCCACGGCGTCCGGGTCGTGATCGAGATCAGGCGCGAGGCCGACCCCGACGTCGTCCTGAACCAGCTCTACCGCTACACGCCCTTGCAGACCACGTTCGGCATCAACGCCGTGGTCCTCAACGGCGGGCGCCCGATCCTGATGGCGCTGAAGGAGATCCTGGAGGCGTTCCTCGACTTCCGCGAGACGGTGATCCTCCGCCGCACCGCCTACGACCTCGCCCGCGCCCGCGACCGTGCCCACCTCCTGGTCGGGCTCGCCGTCGCGGTCGCCAACATCGACGAGGTGATCGCGCTCATTCGAAGCGCCGACGACGGCGCCGCCGCGAAGGCGGGGCTCGTGGGCCGCGACTGGGCGGCGGGATCCATCGGCCCGATGCTGCGCCTCGTCGAGGAGGAGGGGGTCGACCCCGAAGCCGCCACCTACCGGCTCTCCGAGCGGCAGGCGCAGGCGATCCTCGACCTTCGCCTCCACCGCCTGACGGCCCTGGAGCGCGACCGGATCGCGGGCGAACTCGGCGAGATCGCGTCCCGGATCCAGGACCTCGTCGCCGTATTGCGCGACCGCGACCGGCTGCTCGAGGTCATGAAGGCCGAACTGCTCGACGTGCGCGCCCGCTTCGCCACGCCGCGCCGCACCTTCATCGACACCGAATCCGAGCCGGACCAGGACATCGAGGACCTGATCCAGCGGGAGGACATGGTCGTCACCGTCACCCACAAGGGCTACATCAAGCGGGTTCCCCTCAGCACGTTCCGCTCGCAGCGCCGGGGCGGCAAGGGACGTTCGGGGATGCGGACCCACGAGGACGATTTCGTCAACCGCCTCTTCGTCGCCAACACCCACACGCCGGTCCTGTTCTTCTCGTCCTTGGGGCGCGTCTACAAGCTGAAGGTCTACAAGCTGCCCTTGGGCAACCCCGCCGCGCGCGGCAAGGCGATGATCAACCTGTTCCCCCATCTGGCCGAGGACGAGCGCATCTCGGCCGTGCTGCCGCTGCCGGAGGACGAGAGCACCTGGGGCAACCTCTCCGCCTTCTTCGCCACGGCAAGGGGCAAGGTACGGCGCAACGACTTGGCCGACTTCGCCCGCGTGATGGCCAACGGCAAGATCGCCATGGGGCTCGACGGCGACGACCAGCTGATCGGCGTCGAGGTCTGCGACGACGGCCACGACATCCTCCTCGCCACGGCGAGCGGCAAGGCGCTGCGCTTTCCGGTCGCCGCCGTCCGCGTGTTCCGCTCCCGCTCCAGCGAGGGGATAAGGGGCATCACGCTCGGGGCGGGCGACCGGCTCATCTCGATGTCGGTCATCGACCACGTCGAGGCCTTGACCGACGAGCGCGACGCCTACCTGCGCTTCGCCGGCGCCAAGCGCCGGAACGGCGGCGAGGACGAGGCGGCGGACGACGCCCCCCCCCCGCCCGAGACCGCCTTCGACGAGGCGCGGCTGGACGAGCTTGCGGGCAGGGAGCAGATGCTCCTCACCGTCACCCGCAACGGCTACGGCAAGCGCTCGTCCTCCTACGAGTACCGGATCACCAATCGGGGCGGGCAGGGGATCGTCAACATCGACGCCTCCGAGCGCAACGGCGAGGTCGCGGCCTCCTTCCCGGTGAGCGACGACGACCAGATCATGCTCGTCACCGACCGGGGTAAGACGATCCGCATCCCCGTGGCCGGCATCCGCATCACCGGCCGCAACTCGCAGGGCGTGAAGCTCTTCCACACCGAGAGCGGCGAGCGGGTGGTCTCAGTGGCGCGGCTTTCGGACGTGGAGCCGGACGGGGACGAGGAAGAGGAATAAGACGCGCTAGCGGACGCGAAGCGTATCGGACGATTTGCCGCGCTCGCCTTTGCAACGCAGCATGGCTTGGCCTAAGGTCGCCGTCACCAACCAAGCGGACGGGAACGGGCATGGGCCGGCTTCGCGTCGGGATCTATCCCGGCACCTTCGACCCGATCCACAACGGCCACCTCGACGTGATCCGGCGGGCGACGGTGCTGGTCGACCGGCTGATCGTCGCCGTCGCCATCAACGCCGGCAAGGAGCCCCTGTTCGGGCTCGACGAGCGGGCGGGGATGGTGAGGGACGAGGTCGAGGGCCTTGCCGGGCGGGACGCGATCAACGGCACCGAGATCCAGGTATTGCCGTTCGAGGGGCTGCTCATGGGGTTCGCCGCCGAGCACGAGGCCCGGATGATCGTGCGCGGGCTGCGCGCCGTCTCCGACTTCGAGTACGAGTTCCAGATGGCGGCGACCAACAAGCGGCTCTATCCCGAGATCGAGACCGTGTTCCTGCCGGCCTCCGAGACGAACCAGTTCATTTCCTCGCGCTTCGTCAAGGAGATCCACCTCCTCGGCGGCGACGTGTCCAGCTTCGTCTCGAAGGGGGTCATGGCCGTCCTGGAACGGAAGCGCGGCCGGGGCTGATGCGGGTCGACCTGTTCGACTTCGACCTGCCGCCGGGGCTGATCGCGCAGGCGCCGGCCGAGCCCCGCGACGCGGCGCGGCTGCTCCAGATAGGCCGGGGGGTGGAGGGGGAGCGCCTCGCCATCGCCGCCGTGCGCGACCTGCCGGACCTGCTGCGCCCCGGCGACCTCCTGCTCGTCAACGACACGAAGGTGCTGCCGGTGCGCTTTGCCGCATCGCGGCTGCCGGACGGGGCGCCGATCGAGGTGACGCTCACCGAACGGACGGACGGACGGCGCTGGCTCGCCTTCTTGAAGCCCGGCCGCAAGGTGCGGACAGGCGACCGCCTCCGCCTCGCCGAGGGGCTGGAGGCGGTCTGCGAGGGCAAGGAAGACGACGGGCGCGGGCGGCTCCGCTTCGACGCGGAAGGCGAGGCCCTGACCGGTCTCATCCGCGCGCGCGGACGGATGCCGCTGCCGCCCTACATCCGCACCGACGACGAAGCGGGGGAGCGGGCCAGCTACCAGACCCTGTTCGCGGCCCACGAGGGGGCGGTGGCGGCGCCGACGGCGGGGCTGCACTTCACGGAGGGATTGCTGGCCCGGCTCGACGCGCGCGGGATCGAGCGGGCGGCGCTGACGCTGCACGTCGGGCTCGGCACGTTCCAGCCGGTCAAGGTCGACGACACGGCGGACCACGTCATGCACGCGGAATCCTATGCCGTGCCGGAAGCGACGGCCTCGGCATTCCTGCGGGCGAAGGGGGAGGGGCGGCGCGTCGTCGCCTGCGGCACCACCGTCCTGCGCACGCTGGAGAGCGCGTTCGATCCCAAGACGGGCGGGCTGCGGACGGGGCCGGGGACGACCGGCCTGTTCATGACGCCGGGCCACCGCTTCCGCACGGCCGATCTGCTGCTCACGAACTTCCATCTGCCGCGCTCGACGCTGTTCATGCTGGTCGCCGCCTTCGCCGGGCTGGAGACGATGCGCCGCGCCTACGCCCACGCGATCGAGGAACGCCTGCGCTTCTTCTCCTACGGCGACGCCTGCCTGATCGAGCGGGCGGCATGAACGGGCTCCGCTTCACCCTCCTTGCCCGGGACGGCACCGCCCGGCGGGGGCGGCTGGAGACGGCGCACGGGGCGATCGAGACCCCGGCCTTCATGCCGGTCGGCACGGCCGGCACGGTGAAGGCGCTGACGATGGACATGGTGCGGCAGGCAGGCGCCCAGATCATCCTTGGCAACACCTACCACCTGATGCTCCGCCCCGGCGCCGAGCGGGTCGGGCGCCTGGGCGGGCTGCACCGCTTCACCGGCTGGACGGGTCCGATCCTCACCGATTCGGGCGGCTTTCAGGTGATGTCCTTGAGCGCGCGGCGCAAGCTCACCGAGGCGGGCGTCACCTTCCGCTCGCACCTGGACGGGAGCGCCCACGAGCTGACCCCGGAGCGCAGCGTCGGGATCCAGGACTCCCTCGACGCGAACGTCACGATGCAGCTCGACGAGTGCCTGAAGCTGCCGGCGCCGCGGGGGGAGGTCGAGCGGGCGATGGAGCTGTCGCTCCGCTGGGCCGCGCGCTCGAAGGCGGCGTTCCGGACGCGCCCCGGCTACGGCCTGTTCGGCATCACGCAGGGCGGCACCGACGACGCGCTCCGCCGCCGCTCCGCCGAGGGGCTGAAGGCGATCGGCTTCGACGGCTACGCCATCGGCGGCCTCGCCGTCGGCGAGCCGCAGGACGCGATGCTGCGCACGATCGAGGCGCACGCCCCGGACCTGCCCGAGGACCGCCCCCGCTACCTGATGGGGGTCGGGCGCCCGGACGACATCGTGGAGGCGGTGCGGCGCGGGGTCGACCTGTTCGACTGCGTGATGCCGACCCGCTCCGGCCGGACGGGGCAGGCGTTCACCCGCTTCGGGACGGTGAACCTGAGGAACGCCCGCCACAAGGACGACCCAGCGCCGCTCGACCCCGAGAGCGGCTGCCCGGCGTCGCGCGACTACAGCCGGGCCTACCTGCACCACCTCGTCAAGTCGGACGAGATCCTGGGGGCGATGCTGCTCACCTGGAACAACGTCTGGCACTACCAGGACCTGATGCGCGGCCTGCGCGCCGCGATCGAGGCGGGGCGGCTGGGCGACCATGTCGCCGCCTTCAAGGCGGACGAGGCACGCAGCGGCCCGCTGCCGTAGCCGGACGCCTGATCCTTCTCCCGAGCCCGTGATCCCGTCGGACGACGGCGTCCGAAGCGAAGCCGCCCGACCCCCGGCCGCTGCTCCGATCGGGGGCGGCGGACGCGCTTCGGCGTGAATGGACGGGTGGCCCGCGGCCGGCATCGGGTCGGGCGCGCAGGCTTTAAGTCTTATTTAACTCCCGGTGGAATATCCTTGGCGCTCTCACGTTTATTAAACCTGTGGGCGAAAAAGTAACGCTGCCCACTACCTAAGGGAAAATGCATCGTGCCGAACCAGCGTGTCCTAGGTCTGTTCGTGGCCGCCCTGCTCCTGCCGACGCCTCTCCTAGCGAAGACCAGGGACGCGCAGACGTACCTCAGGTGGTGCCAGGACAACGTCCGGGACGGCGCCACAGCCAAGGCCGACGAACATTGCGGCTTGTACGCGAAAGCGGCCTTGAGCGAAGGCCTGGGCGTTTGGACGCGGGCGGACGTCGTGGCCGCCGTGGCGCAGAAACACCGCCTCGACGCCGCCAAGGCATCCACCATTTCCAAACCCGCGCAGCAACCCGCTGCGGGCAATGTCGACGCCACGGCGGGCGACAAGGCCAACACCTACCTGGAGTGGTTTCAGAACAACGTGCGCGGCAGCAACCCTTCGCGCGCCGACCAGCATTGGAAGTTTTACACCCAGTACGCGGGCAAGGCCGGCTTGCCCTTATGGCGACTCAGCGACGTGGAAGCGCACGCGAAGCGCACGTTTAAGAAGTTGAGCGCGTTCGACGCACCGAATGCGTCGCCCGCGCCCTCCAAGCCCGCCCCCGCGCCGTCCACGCCCAAAACCGAGGCGCCGGCGCCGGCCAAACCGGGCGTGCCGGAGGACTGGGACGAGGCGTGGCACGACCCGTCCGACCTCGACGGCAAAGCCGACAACGGCGAGAGCACGCCCTACGTGAAAGACCTCATCGCCAAGATGGGGAGCGACCTCGTGGGTTCGGGTTTCCAGCAGGGTCAGGGATACCTTTCACAGCACTACATGGGCCACGACACCCCGGTTCAGTATCCGGGAAGGGGCTTGGTCTACATCCGCCATACGGGCACCGACTTTCCAAAGCCAATCGGCACGACGGTCCGGGCGCTGACGCCGGGCGTGGTCGTCGGCACCTACAACGATGCCAAGACGAGCAACCAAGCCCTCGCCGTCGTCAAGGAGGACGGGGCCGACCGCTGGTGGGTCTACCTCCACACGTCCTACCGGGTGAAGCAGGGGCAGCACGTCGCCAAGGGCACGGTGATCGGTACCATCGCCGACCCGAGGGGGGAGTGGAACCATCCCCACGTCCACGTGAACGTCATGACGACGTGGCCCCTCAGCCGCGCGGTGTCGCAGTATCTCAGCCTCGGCCGCTCGTACCACCCCAACCGGGACGAAGCGGTCCGACTTGCCAAGGCGTATACCATGCACCCGCTCGAGGCCTACGCGCGCGCGAACGGCCTGCTGCCCTGAGGCCTGACGGGGGGAGGCCCGACCGGCACGCCGATCTTGACGCCCCCGGCCGCCCGTGCGAATCCCCCCTGCGTGTGCGTGCGCCCCTAGCTCAATTGGCAGAGCAGCTGACTTTTAATCAGCGGGTTCGGGGTTCGAGTCCCCGGGGGCGCACCATTTATTCAGTGTTTTCAATGATTTGCCAACTCGCCGAACGGTTGAACGTTAGCCTGTTAGACTGCTGTTAGACTCCTGTACCGAGCCCCAGCCGTCCATCGCCGGGAAGCTGCGCCGGGCGAGGTCGCGCAGGCGCACGTCGTAGACGTCGAGGATCCGGTCCCCGCCCTGGCGGCGGTGCCCCGTCCACAGGCGGACCTCGTCGTCGCCGAGCCCCGACCCCATCAGCCAGCTCGCCGCCGTGCGGCGCAGGTCGTGGAAGGTGCAGGCCCCGGCTCCGGGGATCAGGGCCTTGTGCTTGCGCCACACCGCCCGAAAGCCGTCGCCCCGGTAGCCTTCGCCCGCACGGTTCGAGAGGATGCAGTCCCCCCGGCGCGGCGCCGCGTCGAGCGCCGCCTGGAGGCGGGGGTGGATCGGCAGGAAGAGGAGGGCGTCGGCCTTGCCTTGCACCACCCGGATCGTGCCCCCCTTGATGTCGTCCCAGCGCATGGCGAGGATGTCGCCCTGGCGCTGGAGGGTGAAGAGGGCGAGGTGGACGGCGAGCCCCGACGGGTAGGGCAGCGCCAGGGCCGCCGCCACCTGCGGCCGGTCCCACACCTGCCGTCTCGGCCGGTAGACCCGGTCGATCACCCCCGTCACCGGGTTCGCCCCGGACCAGCGCCTTGCCTTGATCGCCCAGCCGAAGAGCAGGCGCAGCACCTTGAGCCGGTAGTCGATGCTGGAGGATCCCATCCCCTGGCGCTCCAGCATGTCGCGGAAGGCGTCGATCGCCTCGGGCGTGACCTCGCGCAGGAGCGCGCCGCCGAAGTGCGCCGGCTGCTGGAGGTCGCGCAGCATCGTCTCGTAGTCGTGCCGGGTGCGCGGCTTGAGGGCGACGAAGCGCCGGCTCGACAGGTAGGCGGCGCACAGCTCCTCGAACTCCGAGCCGCCCCGCCCACGCCAGCGGTCGAAGAGCGCGTTGAGGCGCTCCGAGGCACGGATCGCCGCCACGAGGTCGCGGCCGAGCGGCGTCGCCCTCAGCCACGCCGGCCGCGCCGGGTGCCGTCGCCAGCGGGTCGGCGGCATCCAATAGTAGGAAAAGCCGGCCCCCGTCTCGCGGCTGACGAGGTGGCGGAAGACGCCCCGGGGCGGCCTACCCCGCCGCCTTGAACTTCCGGACGAGGGTTTGCGGGCCAAGCTCGGCCTCCGGGTCGATCCAGAGCAGCACCTCGCTCTCCAGCCACTGGTCGCCCAGGCCCCGCAGGCGCTTCCTGGGCTTGGGGAAACCGTCGCTGCGGATGCGGGCGTTCAGGTACTCGCGCGACGGCCAGTCGGTGCGCTCCAGCACCTCGCGCTCGCAGAGGAGCCGCGCGACCGCGCGGCTCGCCGCCGGCGGGCGCTCAAGCATCGTCCTTCCTTCCCCGATGCGCGCGCACGAGGTCGGCGGCCAGTTCGGCCGTGCCCTGGGTGACGCGGTGGACCGCCGCCTCGGCCGCTTCGGGACTGTCGCCCCTATCCACCGTGAACCTGGCCCAAAAGCCCGCGACGGCGCGGTTCAGGGCGGCGCCGACGACGGCGCGCGGGGCGCCGCTCGCCTCGGTGAGGTCCATGATCGCCCTCGCCAGGGCCTCGACCTCCGCCATCCTCGCCCTCGGTACATCATCCACCTTCCGGCTCCTCCTCGTCGTTGGCCTCGCCCCGGCCGATGCGCTCGTCGACCCCGCCGACGATCTCGATGGCGCCCTGCGCCGCGTCCTCGGCGTCGGCGAGGAGGGCTTCCCCCGCCGCGTCCGGGCCGTCGCCGGCGACCAGGGCGAGCACGGCGTATTCGGCGGCGAGCGCCCGCCAGAGCGCGTCGATGCGATCGAGGCGGGGGACGCCCTTCGCCTCCATGAAGTCCGCGAGCGCAAGGGAAAGGCGCAGGGCGCCGCTCCCGGCCGGGTCGCCGCCCCCCGCTCCCCCGCCGTGCCCCCCGCCGTGCCCCCCGCCGTGCCCGTTGCCGTTCGTCACCCCGCCTCCCGTCGCTT
>JAGRGG010000088.1 GCA_020445645.1 Geminicoccaceae bacterium
AATTTCAAACTGAGACACTACCGACCGGACATGCGCATGGCGGTCGTCGGCGCGCCCTCCTACTTCCGAGGGCGGGGGCGGCCACGAACGCCGGCGGATCTGACCGCCCACGCCTGCATCAACCTCCGCCTGCCCACCTACGGCGGGCTCTACGCCTGGGAGTTCGAGCAAAGCGGGCGCGAGATGCGGGTGCGGGTCGAGGGGCGGCTCGTGTTCAACACCATCGCCCTGCGGCTGAACGCGGTCCTGGCCGGGTTCGGCCTCGCGTACCTGCCCGAGGACCAGGCGCAGGCACACCTCGCCGACGGGCGCCTCGTCCGGGTGCTCGCCGACTGGTGCCCCCCCTTTCCGGGCTACCACCTCTACTACCCGAGCCGCCGGCAGCCGGCGCCGGCCTTCGGCGTGCTGGTCGACGCCCTGCGCTACCGGGGGTGAAGGAGGAGCCTCCCGCGCCGTCTCCCGACCCCCTACCCCATCCCGCCCGCCGCCCGGGCCTCGCGCTCGCGGGCGGGATGGGGTAGGCCGGGGCCCGATCCCAAGCCTTCGAGGAACCCCCGATGCAGCCCGACGTGATCCTGGTCGAACCCCTGCCGCCCTCCATCGAGGCGGAGCTTGAAGCCTCCTACACCGTCCACCGCATCGACGGGCCGGACGACCTCGAAGGGGTGCCGGACGCGATAAGGAAGAGCGTCCGGGCCGTCGTCACCGGCGGGGGGACGGGGGTTTCGCGCCGCCTCGTCGAAGGGCTGCCGGCCTTGGGGATCGTCGCCATCAACGGCGTCGGCACCGACGCGGTCGACCTCGACCACGCGAAGGCGCAAGGCGTCCGGGTGACGAACACCCCGGACGTGCTCAACGACGACGTGGCCGACATGGCGATCCTCCTGATGCTGGCGGCCTTGCGCGGCCTCGTCGTCGGCGACCGCTTCGTGCGCGAGGGCAAGTGGGGCAAGGGCGGACTGCCGCTCGCGGCCAAGGCCACCGGCAAGCGCCTCGGCATCGTCGGCCTCGGGCGGATCGGCCGCGCGATCGCCAAGCGCGCGGAAGCGTTCGACATGGAGATCGCCTACCACGGCCGCACCGAGCGCGGGGACGCCCCCTACCGCTTCGTGCCCTCCCTCGTCGATCTCGCCTCTTGGAGCGACGTGCTCGTCGTCATCGCCGCCGGCGGGACCGGCACGCGCGGCCTCGTCGGCCGGGAGGCGATCGACGCGCTGGGGCCGAAGGGCGTCCTCGTCAACGTGGCGCGTGGCTCGGTCGTCGACGAGGACGCCCTCGTGGACGCCCTCGTCGCGGGCCGCCTCGGCGCCGCCGGGCTCGACGTGTTCGCGGACGAGCCCAACGTGCCGAAGGCACTCCTCGGCCTCGACGGCGTCGTCTTCCAGCCGCACCGGGGCAGCGCCACCGTCGAGACCCGCCACGCGATGGGCCGGCTCGTCCTCGACAACGTCAGGGCCTTCTTCGAAGGCGAGGCCTTGCCGACGGCCGTCGTCTGAGGAAGAAGGCCGGATGTTCACGGAACGTTGCCCTCGGCAGAACGTTTGGCGCCTGCCCGCAACGTGAGGAAAACCGGATGGCCTTCGACCTGAAACCCCTGGGCGAGCGGCGCGTCGTCCTGACCGGCGCCACGAGCGGCATCGGGCTCGCGACGGCGCGGCGGCTGGCCGTGCGCGGCGCGCACCTGATCCTGGTGGCGCGCGACGAGGCGGCCCTGGAGGACGTGGCGCGGGAATGCGTGTTCCTGGGCGGCGAGGCGGTCGCGGTCGCGGCCGACGTCGGGGATTACGGGGGGCTGGAGCGCGCCGCCGCCGAGGCCGAGGCGCGCTACGGCGGCTTCGACACCTGGATCAACGACGCCGGGACGGCGATCTACGGCGCCGTGACCGACGTGCCGGTCGAGGACCAGCGGCGCCTGTTCGAGACCAACTATTGGGGGGTCGTCCACGGCTCGCTGATCGCGGCCGGGCACTTCCGCCACCGCGCGGACGGCGGGGGCGGCAAGATCGTCAACGTCGGCAGCGTGCTCTCCGACCGCGCCATGATCTACCAGGGGCCTTACTCGGCCTCCAAGCACGCGGTCAAAGCCATCACCGACGCCCTGCGCATGGAGCTGGAGGCGGCGGGCGTGCCCGTCTCGGTGACGCTGATCAAGCCGTCGGCGATCGACACCCCCTACATGGAGCACGCCCGCAACTACATGGACGCCGAAGGCACGCGGAACCCGCCGCCGTCCTACGACCCGGACGTGGTGGCCAAGGCGATCGAGCACGCCTGCGAGCACCACCACCGCGACCTCGTCGTCGGGGCCGGCGGTTGGGCCGTGGCGGCGATGGGCTCCCTGGCGCCGCGCCTGACCGACTTCCTCATGGAGGCCAGCGGGCGGGTCCTGCAGACCTCGAGCGACCCGGGCCGGCCGGCGCGGCGCGACAACCTCTACGGATCGCGCGAGGACGGGGCGGCGCGCTCGTCGCTGGGCGGTCCCCGGGCGCGGCGGTCGAGCCTGCTCCTGGAGGCGCAGATGCACCCGGCGCTGGCGGGGCTCGCTATGGCCGGCCTCGGCCTCGCCCTCGCGGGGGCGCTCCTCCGCCGGCGCTGACCCGGCGGCGACGGGGTGCGGTGGCGGGGCTTCCCGCCGTTGACATGCCCCGCCGCTTCGCCTATCTCAACCCCCGCTCGCCGGGGTCGTCTCGCGCGGCCGGAAATGTATTGACCCGGCCTTGCCGCGCGCCTTCGGTCTTCTGTGGGAACCGAAACGATGTATGCAGTGATCAAGACGGGCGGCAAGCAGTACCGCGTGGCCCCCGGCGACGTGATCAAGGTCGAGAAGCTGGACGCCGAGGCCGGCGGCACGGTCGAACTGGCCGAGGTGCTCCTGATCGGCGGCGAGGGCGAGCCCAAGGTCGGCACGCCGCTCCTGGGCGGCGCCAAGGTGACGGCGACGGTGCTGGAGCAGGGCAAGGCCGACAAGATCGTCA
Organism: Geminicoccaceae bacterium; assembly: GCA_020445645.1. Taxonomy (GTDB): domain Bacteria; phylum Pseudomonadota; class Alphaproteobacteria; order Geminicoccales; family Geminicoccaceae; genus JAGRGG01. Next base: position 2,976 of record JAGRGG010000088.1, read on the forward strand.
TCTTCAAGAAGCGCCGGCGCAAGAACTCGCGCCGCAAGACGGGGCACCGGCAGAAGCTGACGGTGCTGCGCATCACGGACATCGCCGCCTAGAGGCGGCGCGGCAAGCTAGGGAACCGGAGCGATGGCTCACAAGAAAGCGGGCGGCAGTTCGCGCAACGGCCGCGACACGGCGGGCAAGCGCCTCGGCGTCAAGAAGTTCGGCGGCGAGCGGGTCATCGCCGGCAACATCATCGTCCGCCAGCGCGGCACCAAGTTTCACCCCGGCGCCAATTGCGGCATGGGCCGCGACCACACCCTTTTCGCCCTGATCGAGGGCAAGGTCGCCTTCCGCCGCAGCGGCGAGCGCCAGTACGTCAACGTCGAGCCGGCGGCGGTGGCCGAAGCCGCCGAGTAGGCGCCGATCTTCCGGACGGACGGCGAGGGGCGGGCGGTGGTCCGCCCCTTTCGCGTTGCGGGTGCCGCGCCCATGGGAATGGCAACGCGCGACCATCCGTCGGGAAGGCCTGGGATGACGAAGTCCCCGGCGCAGGCGAGGGCCGACGACCGCGCCCGGATGAAGGAGAAAGGCCCCGCGCCGGCGGTCCGCGCGACGAAGCCTTACGCCCCCGCCTGCCCCAGCGCCTGATCGAGGTCGGCGATGATGTCGTCGGCGTGCTCGATGCCGATCGAGAGGCGGATCACGTTGGGGCCGGCGCCCGCCGCTTCCTGCTCCGCCTCGGAGAGCTGGCGGTGGGTGGTGGAGGCCGGGTGGATGATGAGCGAGCGGGTGTCGCCGAGGTTGGCGACGTGGCTCAGGAGCTGGCACGAATCGACGACCTTGATCCCCGCCTCGAACCCGCCCTTGAGACCGAAGGTGAAGACCGAGCCGATGCCGTTCGGGCAGTATTTCCCCGTGTGCTCGGTGCGGTTCTGCGGCAGGCGGCCGTAGGAAACCCAGGCGACCTTATCGTGGTCCTGAAGCCACGCCGCCACCCTGTCGGCGTTCTCGACGTGGCGGGCCATGCGCAGCGGCAGGGTCTCGACCCCTTGCAGGATGAGGAAGGCGTTGAAGGGCGAGAGCGCCGGCCCCATGTCGCGCAGGCCGATCGCCTTGTTGCGGACCGTGAGCGCGAAGTCGCCGAAGTTCTCGTGGAAGCGCAGGCCGTGATAGGCCTCGCAGGGGTCGGTCATGAGCGGAAACTTGCCGCTTGCCCCCCAGTCGAAGCCCCCCTTCTCGACGATGGCGCCGCCGACCGAGTTGCCCTGCCCGCCGATATATTTGGTCAGCGAGTGGCAGACGATGTCGGCGCCCCACTTGAAGGGGTTGCACAAGGCCGGGGTCGGCAGGGTATTGTCGACGACGAGCGGGATACCCTCGGCGTGGGCGATCTCGGCCAGCGTCTCCAGGTCGGCGACGATGCCGTCCGGGTTGGAGGCGCTCTCGACGAACAGCGCCTTGGTCCGACCGTCGATCGCTCGGCGGAAGTTGTCGGGGTCGCGGGGGTCGACGAACGTGGCCTGCCAGCCGAACTGCGGGAAGGTGTGGCGCATCTGGGCGATCGAGCCGCCGTAGAGCTTGGAGGACGCGACGAGGTTGTCGCCGGAGGTCATCAGGTTCAGGAAGGTGAGGAACTGGGCGGCGTGGCCCGACGCCGTGCAGCAGGCGCCGATGCCGCCTTCGAGCGCCGCGATCCGCCCCTCCAGCACCGAAACGGTGGGGTTGGTGAGGCGGGTGTAGATGTTGCCGAACTGCTGGAGGTTGAAGAGCGACGCCGCGTGGTCGGCGTCGTCGAACACGTAGGACGTGGTCTGATAGATCGGCGTCGCGCGCGCGCCCGTCGTCGGGTCGGGCTCCGCCCCCGCGTGGATCGCCAGGGTCTCGAAGCCGTAGGTCCTGCCTTCCGCCATCGTCGTTCTCCCTCGTCGCGGCCCCTTAAGGGAGGAGCCGCCCTTTCCTGGTCTTGAGCTGAACCGCCCGCCCGCGCTTGGCCGACAGCATCTTGCGGTCGATGCCGAGCCAGCCGATCTCGCCGAAGAGACGCCCGTACTCGATCTTGGGGCAGCGGTCCATCACCACCTTGAGCCCCGCCGCCTCGGCCTTCGCTGCCGCCTCGTCGTGCCGGACGCCCAGCTGCATCCAGACCACCTTGGCGCCGATCCGGATCGCGTCGTCGACGATCGGCGGCGCATCCTTCGAGGCCCTGAAGATGTCGACCATGTCCGGCACGTCGGGCAGCGACGCGAGGTCCGGATGGCAGAGGCGGCCGCAGATCGTCTGCCCGGCGTAGCGGGGGTTCACCGGGTGGACGGTAAAACCCTTGTTCTTCAAATAGAGAAGGACGAAATAGGAAGGTCGCATCTCGTTCGCCGAGGCGCCGACCATGGCGATGGTGCGCACCTCCTTCAGGATGGCGCGCAGGTCGGCGTCGGCGTAGGCGAGCGGCGGGGCGTTCATCGGGCGGAGACCTCCTAGGGGCACGCGACCGTTCTTAATCCCTCGGCCGCGTTCAGGAAAGACGAGGTGGCTATGCGACGGACCTTGCGCAACATGGCGGCGGCGACGGTCATGCTCGGCCTCGCCGGCTGTGCCACGGCACCCGAGACCGGGCGCAGCCAGCTCATCATCTTCCCCGAATCGCAGGACGCCCAGATGGGGCTGGAGGCGTACCAGCAGATCAAGAGCGAGATGAAGGAAGCGAACGACCCCGCCCTCGAACGCCGCATCGAGACGGTGGGCGGGCGCATCGCCGCCATCAGCCCGCACCCGGACTGGCAGTGGGAGTTCACCCTGTTCCAGGACGACACGCCGAACGCCTTCGCGCTCCCCGGCGGCAAGGTCGGGGTCAACACGGGCCTGTTCAAGGTGGCGAAGACCGACGACCAGCTCGCCGCCGTCATGGGCCACGAGGTCGCCCACGCCATCGCCCGCCACGGCGCCGAGCGCATGTCGTCGGGGATGCTGACCCAGCTCGGCCTCGTCGGCCTCGGCATCGCCACCCAGGATCAGACCACGGTCGGCCTCGCCGCCGCCGCCGCCACGCTCGGCGTCACCCTGCCGCACAGCCGCGAGCAGGAGAGCGAGGCCGACCACATCGGCCTCCTCTACATGGCCCGCGCCGGCTACGACCCGAGGGGCGCCATCCAACTGTGGAAGAACATGGAGGCGGCCGGCGGCGATCAGCCGCTCGAATTCCTCTCGACCCATCCGAGCCACGGCAACCGCATCGCCCGGCTGGAGGAGTGGATGCCGGAGGCTTTGGCAGAATATCGGGGAACGTAGGTCACGCTTCGCGTCCTAACCCCCGTGCCCTCGCCAACCCCTGCCGATACTTCTCCGCGTCCCAGTTCATGAGCGCCGCCTCCTCCTCCGGCGTGAGGGCATTCAGGCGCGCGTCGTCCGGGACGCGGCCGAGGGCGTGGCCGAGGCAGGCGGCGAGGGCGTCGGCGCCGGGGTTGGCGTCGGGGTCGAGGAGGACGCCGACGCCCGGCACCAGGAACAGGCGGCCGCCGTCTTCCCGCGCCGCCGCGGCGATCGGACGGGCCTTTGCCGAATCGTCCGGCAGGACGGTGGCGCGGGGGCCGAGGAAGACGAGGTGGTCGGGATAGTAGGAGCCCGCGGCCGCGCGCTCCAGGCGGGGGGGGACGGTGGCGAGGCCGTCGAGCACGTGGCCTTCGAGCGGCTTCAGCCCCAGGGCGGCGCCCACGCGGCGAAGCGCTTCCCCGTCGCCGCGCGGCGCTTCGGCGAGCGGCGCGTCGAGGCGGCGTTCGACCTCGGCGAGCATGGTCTCGGCCCCGGCCACGTCGTCCGCGCCGACGACGAGGCCGTGGTTGCCGAGGACGACGACGTCGACCGATCGTCCCCCCGTCGCGGCGGCGACGGCCAGCGTGAGCGGCAGGCCCGGCTGGCGGTAGGGGGCGAAGGCGTAAGCGAGCCCGGCCAGCCGCCGTTCCAGTTCCGCTTCGGCGTCGGTCCGGACCGCGACGGCGATCGTCCGCACGGAGTGGGTGTGGACGACGACCCGGTGCGGCAGGAGGGCGTGGAGCGTGGTCTCGATCGAGGGACGCAGCCCGGCGGGGTTGCGCTCCGTCACGACGGCGCCCGCCGTCGGGTCGGGGGACCCCGATTCGATGCCCCGGAGCACCGCGTCGAGACGGACGGGGACGAAGGTCTCGTGCGCCTCGGCGTCGGCGAGCCAGAGGCCGGACGCCTTGACCCAAAGGAGGCCGTCGTCCTTGAGGGACGTGTTGCCGCCCGCCGCCTGCACCTGTTCGATGTCGCGGCCGATGCGGGCGGAGAGGCGGCGGAGATCGTCGAGCATGGGTCCTAGTCCTTCGGATCGAGGCGGAAGGCGGGCAGGAGCCAGCGCGGCGCCGGCAGGTCGTCGCCCAGGAGCCCTTGCAGCGCGGCGTCCAGGTCCGCGCCCCGCCGGCCTTCGAGCGCCGCCTCGTGGACCCCGTTCATGACGAGCGCGCCGTCGATGCCGAAGGGGGATGCCCCCTTGATGTCGTGGTGGAGCGAGTCGCCCACCATGACGAGGCGGTCGGGCGCGACGCCGACGCGCTCCAGGGCCGCGCGGAAGATCGCCGCGTGCGGCTTGCCGACCCAGCGCACCTCGCCGCCGACCTCGGCGTAGTCCTGGGCGAAGCGCCCCGGCCCGTCGACGCGCCGCTCCCCTTCCAGGCTCACCACGTCGGGGTTGGTGCAGACGAGCGGCAGGCGGCGGCCGAGGGCGATGGCGAGTTCCCCATCCAGCCGGGCGCGGGCGTGCGCGTCGCCGTCGAGCCCGGCCAGCAGCACGAAGTCGGCCGTGTCCGCATCCACAAGGTCGAGGTCCAGCCCCTCGATCGCCGAGCGGTCGCCGCCGCGCGAGACGAGGAGGCAGCGCCGGCCGAGGTCGGCGAAGAGGGGGTCGGTGCGTTCGCGGAGACCGAGCCACGCCGCCTCGCCCGAACTGACGAGCCCCGTGTAGAGGCTCCGCGGGATCCCCAGGCCCTCCAGCCGGGCCACGTTCGGCGCCGAGCGCTTGCCGGAGTTGGAGAGGATGAGGGCCGCCCGCCCCTGCTCCCGCAGGCGAGAGAGCGCCGCGACGACGCCGGGAAAGGGCGCGACCCCGTCGTGGAGCACGCCGAACTGGTCGAGGAGGAACCCGTCGTAGCCCTCGATCAGCGGCTCGATGCCCGCGATGAACCGCGCGCCGCTCATGCCTTTCCGGCCCCGATCCGGGCGAGGAGGGCGGCGCCGTAGGCGGCCTCCAGGTGGACGGGCTCCTTCATCGGCACGCCGAGCAGCCCCTCGCGGATGCGGGTCCAGGCTGGGTTGCCGGCGCCGCCGCCGACGGTGCGGACGGAGCGCAGGGTCGGCGCCCCAAGATCCTCCAGCCGGCGGTAGGCGTCCGCCTCGACCCCCGCGATGCCCTCCAGGAGCGCCTGGAAGAACCGGGCGTCGTCGGCCGGACGGCCCTCGGGCTCGAAGGTCATGCCGGGATCGGCGACGGGAAAGCGCTCGCCCCGTCCCGGCAAGGGGTGCCAGTCGAGCCCGACGGGGTCGTCGGGGTCGAGCCCCGGCGTCAGCTCCGCCATCCGCTCGCCCGTGAAGAAGCGCAAGAGCGCCGCCCCCCCTGTGTTCGACGCGCCGCCGACGAGCCAGCGGCCCAGGATGCGGTGGCTGTAGACGCCGAACGCGGGCGCGAAGACGGGGGCGTCGGAGAGGAGCTTGAGCGTCAGGGTCGAGCCCAGCGCCGTGACCCCGTCGCCGGCTTCGCTCGCCCCCGTGGCGAGGAACGAGGCGCAGCCGTCGGTCGTCCCGGCGACGGCGAGGCAGCCCTCGGCGAGACCGAGGCGGCGCGCGAGCCCCGGCTCCACCGGCCCGATCGGCGTGCCCGGCTCGGCCACTTCGGGCAGGAGGTCCATCCTGGCGCCCACGCCTTCGAGCCACCCCGGCCAGCGCCCGGCGACGGGGTCGTAGCCGAGCTTGAGGGCGTTGTTGGCGTCGCTGCGGCCCCATACCCCCGTGAGCCTGCCCGCGATCCAGTCGGCTTGGTGCAGGGCGTGAACGGCGCCCCGGTGGCGTTCCTGGAGGACGAGGAGGCGGGCGAGCGGCGAGGTGGCGCCGTGCGCCCCGCTCTCGGCCGGGGCATCCTCGCCGATCCGGGGGGCCAGATGCGCGGCGCTCGCGTCGTTGTACATCCCGGCGGGCGCGAGCGGGGCGCCGTCCTTGTCCGCGACGAGGAGCGTCCCCGACGTACCATCGACGGCGAGCGCCTTGATCGACCCCGCCGCTTTCGCCGCCGCCTCGGCGATCACCGCCTGCACGGCATCCCACCAGAGCGCCGGGTCCTGCCTCGGCCCGCCGTCCGCCGCGTCGGGCGCCGGCAAAGGCCGCGCGGCTTGCGCCCGAACGGCCCCGGCGGCGTCGATGGCGATGGCGCGCACCCCGGACGTGCCGAGGTCGACCCCCAGGTAGAGCGCGCCCTCCCCCGGCATCTCAGGCCGTGACGGCGGGGCGGGGCGCCGGCCGACGCTCCAGCCAGCTTGCCAGCGCCGTCTTCTGCTCGGGCGTGAGGAACAGCCCCTGCTTCGTCCGCCTGACCAGGATGTCGTCGGCCGTCTCGGCCCACTCCTCCTCGATCAGAAAACGCACCTCCCGCTCGTAGAGGTCGCCGCCGAAGTGCCGGCCTAGGTCGGCGACCGCCTCGGCATCGCTTAAGATCGCCTCGGCGCGGGTGCCGTAGAGGCGGGCGTAGTGGCGGGCGAGCCCGTCCGGCAGCCAGGGGTGATGGGCCTTGAAGCCCTTCAGCCAAGCGTCGAAGTCCGCGTTCGGCATGTCGCCGCCCGGCAAATGCGCCTTCGCCGTCCAGGCCGGCTTCATCTCGGGGTAGAACGGCTTCAGCTTCTCGAGCGCGTGCTCCGAGAGCCGGCGGAACGTCGTGATCTTGCCGCCGAACGCCGAGAGGATCGGTGCCCGCCCCTCGCCGCCGTCGAGTTCGAACGTGTAGTCGCGGGTGACGGCCGACGCCCCCTTCTCGCTGTCGTCGTCGTAGAGGGGGCGCACGCCCGAGTAGCTCGTCAGGACGTCCTCGGCCGCGAACTGCTTCTTGAAGTAGCGGTTGAGCACGGCCATGAGGTAGGCGACTTCCCCGTCGCTGATCGCCACGTCCTCGGCCCGGCCCTCGAAGGGGATGTCGGTCGTGCCGACGAGGGCGAGGTCGTCCTGGTAGGGGTTGATGAAGAGGAGGCGCTTGTCGGTGTTCTGCAGCACGTAGCCGTGGTCGCCCTTCCACCACCGCTTCATGATGACGTGGCTGCCCTTGACGAGGCGCACCCGCCGCTTCGTGTTGACGCCGGCGACGTTGCCCAGGACCTTCTCGACCCAGGGGCCGGCGGCGTTGACGAGGCCGCGGGCGAAGACGATCCGCTCGCCCTCCTCATTCCGCAGCGTCACCCGCCACAGCTTGCCCTCCCGCCGGGCGGAGAGGCACTCGGTCCGGGTCAGGATCTCGGCGCCTTTGTCGCGCGCGTCGACGGCGTTGAGGACGACGAGCCGGGCATCGTCGACCCAGCAGTCGGCGTACTCGAACGCTTTCTTGTACACGTCCTTGAGCGGCACCCCTTCCGGCACCTCGTGCAGGTCGAGGGCGCGCGTCGCCGGCAGGCGCTTCCGGCCCCCCAAGTGGTCGTAGAGGAAGAGGCCGAGCCGCACGAGCCACGCCGGGCGCTGCTCCGGGCTGTGGGGAAGGACGAGCCGCATCGGCCACATGATGTGCGGCCCCGCCTCCAGGAGCACCTCGCGCTCGATCAGCGCCTCGCGCACGAGCCGGAACTCGTAGTATTCGAGGTAGCGCAGCCCCCCGTGGATGTACTTGCCGCTGCGCGACGAGGTGCCCTGCCCGAGGTCGTCCTTCTCGCACAGGAGCACGCTCATGCCGCGCCCCGCGGCGTCGCGGGCGACGCCGACGCCGTTGATGCCGCCGCCGATGACGACGAGGTCGAGGGGCGACGCGGCCTCACCCTTGCCCTGGCTGCTCATGGAAGCGGCTCCCTTCATGCTGCCCCGGCCCTTCGGTCCTTCGCCTTCGGGCCGCAGGCCTTGAACCTTTCGCAGCTGCGCTCGTTCTCGGCGTCGTTCATGGAAAGCTTTCCTAACGTCAGACGCAGGGGTTGAGGAAAGGCTCGCCGCGCAAATAGCGGCCGACCTCGACCGCCGCCATCCGGGCGGCGATGCGCACGGTCGTCAAGGACGCGCCGGCGATGTGCGGGGTGAGGGTGACGTTCGGCAGCGAAAGCAGCGGGTGGTCGGCGGGCGGCGGCTCCTGCCAGAAGGTCTCCAGCATCGCCCCCTTGAGGCGCTTCGACTGGAGCGCCGCCGTCACCGCCTCGTAGTCCATCAAGGGCCCGCGCGCCGTGTTGACGAGGTAGGCGCCCGGCTTCATCCGCGCCAGGGCCGCGGCACCGATCATCCCGGTCGTCTCCGGCGTGACGCGGGGGTGCAGGCTGACCACGTCCGCGCGTTCGAGAAGCGCGTTCAGGTCGACCTGCTCGACCCCGTCCGCCCGGTCCTCGGCCGAGACCTCGACGTAAGGGTCGCACACCAGGATGCGGGGACCGAACGGCTTCAGGAGCCTGACGACGCGCGTGCCGATGTGGCCGTAGCCGATCAGGCCGACGACGAGTTCCGAAAGCTCCGGCCCCGCGGTATCGGCCCGGTACAGATCGCCCCGCCACTCGCCCCGGCTGAGCGAGACGTGGCCTTCGGTGATGAGCCGGGTCATGGAGATGATGGCGGCGATCGTGAACTCGGCCACCGCCGAGGCGTTGCGCCCCGGCGCGTTGACGACGGCGACCCCCCTCGCCTTCGCCGCCTTCACGTCGACGTTGACCGGCCCGCCGCGCGAGACCGCGACCAGCTTCAGGTCCGGGCAGCGGTCGAGCAGCCAGGCGTTGACCGGGGCGACGTGGGTGACGAGGATCTCGGCCCCTTCGAGCGGCGCCACGAGGTCCTCGGGCTCGCCGATGAACTCCTTCAGCCCTTCGAGCGGGGTTCCCTTCTCGCCGTGGCGCATCGGCCGGTCCGGCCAGGGAAGCTCGACGGTGCGGACGTCGAGGTCCACCCCCTCGATCCTCTCCAGGGCCCCGACGAACAGCTCCGGCTTCATGAAACGGTCGCCGATCACGGTGAGCTTGGTCATGGCGGGGTTTCCTTGACGGCTTTGGGGCGGCGCGCCGCGTGGAGGTCGGGCCAGACCGGGACCATCCGCCGGTAGCCTTCCCGGTAGACGGGGAAGAGGGCGTCGTAGCGGGCGGCGAGCGCGGGGTCGGGCGCCTCGGGCTCGCCGAGCGTGGGCTCGACCCATTCGGCGCAGCAGGCGGCGAGGTCATCGTAGTGCCCGAGCGCCATCGCCGCCGTCATCGCGGCGCCGGCGGCGCCCGCCTCCTCCCGGTGGCTCGTGCGGACGGGGCGGTTCAGGCAGGCGGCGAGGATGCGGCGCAGGGCGCGGCTGCGCGCGGCGCCGCCGGCGAGGCGCACCTCTTCCGGGAGATCGCCCATCGCGGCGTAGCAGTCGCGGGCGGCGAAGCCCAGGCCCTCGTAGACCCCGCGCATCAGGTCGACGAAGCCCGCGTTCATCGTGAGGCCGAGGAACTGCGCGCGCGCGAACGGGTCGACGAACGGGCCGCGCTCGCCCGCCTCGTGGATGAAGGGGTGGTAGAGCACCTTGCCCGGCTCGGCGTCGGCCACCATGCCGTCCAGACGTTGCAGGATCTCGCGCCGATCCGGGGCGTCGCCGAAGAGGGTCAGGACCTCCTCGGCCCGGCGCACGAGCCAGTCGATGTTGAGCGTCGCCGCCATGTTGGACTGCATCTGCGCCCAGGTGTCGGGGGCCGGGAGGAACATGGTGTAGCCGGTGTGGGCCGGGTTCAGCGCGATCTGGTCCAGCCCGTGCGCGACCCGCATGTGCATGCCCGTCGTGCCGAGGACGGTGCAGCCCACCGTCCGCACGGGGTCGTAGAGCCCGCCGCCGAGCCCGGTGCAGATCACGTCGACGTAGGCGAGGACGACGGGGGTGCCGGGGAGCAGCCCGACGGCGCGCGCCGCGTCCTCGGTGAGCTTGTGGTGGGTGCGGACGCCGTCGACGATCGGCGGCAGGAGGCGGCGGCAGGAGGCTATGCCGAGAATGTCGAGGATCTCGGGCGCGTAGGAACCCTTCCTGAAGTCGCCGAAGGTGAAGCTGCCCTCGGAGGGGTCGGTGGCGCGGACGCCCGTGAGGTTCACGTAGAGCCAGTCCTTGCAGTGCATGGCGCAGGCCGCCCGGTCCAGCACGTCGGGCCGGTGCCGCGCCATCCAGGCGAGGTGCGCCCCTTGCATGCAAGCGTTGAGCCCGGCGCCGGTGAGTTCGTGGAAGCGCCGCCCGGCCTCGCCCTTGCGCAGGTCGGCGACGATCCCAGACGCCCGGCTGTCGAGCCAGAGCCACGCCGGGGCCGCGGGCCCGCCGGCCTCGCCCACCAGCCACGTCCCGTCGCCCTGCCCGGTGACGGCGAGCGCGGCGACGCGCCCCTTCAAGTCCGGCACGGCCTCGCCCAGGCGCCGCAGCACGCCGGCGGCATCCTCCCAGGTCGCGGCCATGTCCTGCTCGACCCCGCCGTCGCCCAACTCGACGTAGCGGTTCGGCAGGGACGCGACGGCGACCTGCCGCCCCTCCAGGTCGAAGGCGACCGCCTTCATCATCGAGGTTCCGGCGTCGATGCCGACGAGGACGTCCTTCGTCATCGTCCCGTTTCCCTAGGCCGCCGCCCGGACGCCCGGCGCCGCCGGCTCCAGCCCGTGCATGAGGGCGACCCCGCTCTCGGCGTCGAACAGGTGGATCGATTCGAGCGGCAGGGTGAGCGGCGCCTCGGATCCGGCCGGGACGTCGAGCGCGCCGTCGGTCACGGCGATCAGCGTGGCGCCGCCGAGGTCGATGCCGATGTGCGACTGGTCGCCGAGCCACTGGTTCGAGACCACCTGCCCCCTGAGCGCGCCGCCCCCGCCGATGGCGACCAGATGCGGGCGGATGCCGAGGTGGACCTCGTGCCGGTTGCCCAGGGCGTGGCCGGCGCCGCTCAGCGGCAGCTCGATCCCGAACGCGTCGTGCCCGGCCTCGTCGCCGGCGATGAGCCTCGCCACCCCGCCGTCGCGCTCGACGCGGGCCTTGAAGACGTTCATCGGCGGCTCGCCGATGAAGGAGGCGACGAACAGGTTCGCCGGGCGGTCCTTCAGCTCGTGCGGCGTCGCCAGTTGCAGGAGCACCCCCGCCTCCATGACGGCGATCCGATCGCAAAGGGCCAGCGCCTCGGTCTGGTCGTGGGTGACGATGATCGTCGTCAACCGCCGCTCGATGATCCACTCCTTGATGCGCGCCCGCAGGATCGCCCGCAGGCGGGGCTCCAGCTGCCCCATCGGCTCGTCGAGGAGGTAGAGGTCGGCGTTGCGGACGAGCGCGCGGGCGAGGCTCGCCCGCTGCTGCTGTCCCCCCGAGATCGTCGGCGGGTAGCGCTCCAGGATGTCGTTGATCTCGAGCAGGTCCGCGATCCGCTTCACCCTGGCGTCGACCTCGGCCTTCTTCAGCCGGTCGCGGGAGAAGCCGAAGGCGATGTTGTCGCGGATCGTGAGCGGCGGGTAGAGCGCGTAGCCCTCGAACGCCATCGCCACGTTGCGCTGGGCGGGGGAGAGGCGGTTGACGACCCGGTCGCCGATCTTCACGTCGCCCTCGGTGACGCCCTCGAACCCGGCGATCATCCTGAGCGTCGAGGTCTTGCCGCAGCCGGATGAGCCGAGCAGGCCGATGATCTCGCCGTCGTCGATCGCCATGTTGACGTCGTTGACGGCCTTGAGCGCGTCCTTGCCGCCGTGGCCGTAGATCTTGCTGACGCGGTCCAGCGTGAGCGTCGCCATTCGTTCCTCTCCTATGCCGCCAGCCGCTCGCCGGTCGCCTCGTCGAACAGCAACGCCTTCTCGAAGTCGACCCGGGCGTGGACCTGCCTGTGGTCGCGCCCGAAGCGCTCGCCCCTGCTCTCGGAGCAGGTGGCGAACACCTCCTCCCGCTCCTTCGTGCGCAGGAAGAGGACGGTGCGGACGTTGAGCGGGGTCACGGCGTCGAGTTCGACCGGAAAGCTGCCCTCCGACGGTTCCTGCTCGACGTGCACGTCCTCCGGGCGGATGCCGATGAGGCAGGGCCGGTCCAGCCCCGCCCGCCCCTTCAGCCTGAGCGTCTGCCCCAGGACCGTGACCTCGTGCCCCCCTTCCCCCTTCGTCGGGCGGATCGGGTAGAGGTTGATCGTCGGATCGCCGAAGAGCCGCGCGATCTCGACGTGGCGCGGGCTCCTGTAGACCGCGGCCGGGTGGTCGACCTGCTGGAATCGCCCGTCGAACAGCACCGCGACCCGCTCGCCCAAGGCCATCGCCTCCTTGTAGTCCTGGGTGACGTAGAGCACGGTCGACTCGAAGCGCTTCAAAAGGCGCGGCAGTTCGAGGCGCATCTCGTAGCGCAGCTTCGCGTCGACGTTGCGAAGGGGGTCGTCGAGGAGGATGATCTTCGGCCGCCGGACCAGCGCCCGGCCCAAGGCCGTGCGCTGCTTCTGCCCGTTCGAGAGCTGGCGCGGCAAATGGTGGAGGACGTGGGCGATCTTCAGAAGCTCCCCCGTCTCCTGGACCTTCCGCTTCACCTCGGCCTCGTCGGCGCCCCTGGCCCGCAAGGGGCTGGCGATGTTCTCGAACGCGTTCATGTGCGGGTAGAGGGCGAAGTTCTGGAAGGCGACCCCGGTTTCCCGGACTTCCGGGCTCGTGCCGAGGACCGACTCGCCCCCTACCCGGATGTCGCCGGCGTCGGGGGGGGCGACGCCCGAGATGAGGCGGAGGAGAACGGTCTTGCCGACGCCGGACGGGCCGAAGATCGCCACCATCTCGTTCTTCTCGATCGAGAGGGAGGCGTCCTTCAGGACTTCGTCCTTGCCGAACCTCTTGGCGACGCCGTCGAGGACCAGATAGCTCATGGGGTTTTCCTTGCCTCAGCCCTTGACCGCGCCGAGCGACAGCCCCTCGACCAGATAGCGCTGGGCGTAGAGCGCGAGCGCCAGCGTCGGCAGGATCGAGAGGACGACGGCGGCGGCGATCTGGCCGTACTGGATGCCGGACGCCGTGACGAAGGCGAGCGCCCCCACCGTGACCGGCTGCTTGTCGGCGGACGCCAGGATGAGCGCGAAGACGAAGTTGTTCCAGGCGAAGATGAAGGAGAGGAGGGCCGCGGCCGCGATGCCGGGCAGCGCCAGGGGGATCGAGATCTTCATGAAGGTCGAGAACCAGCTGTGCCCGTCGACCCGGTAGGCGTTCTCGATGTCGGGGCTGATGTCCTCGAAATAGCCGCGCACGATCCATAGGATGAGCGGCAGGGTGATCAGCTGATAGACCCAGATCAGACCGATATAGGTGTCGTTGAGCCCGATGTCCTGGAAGTAGAGGTTGAGCGGCAGGAGGACGAGCAGCGCCGGGGCGAAGCGGAACGAGAGGAGGGTGAAGGCGATGTCCTCGCTGCCGAAGAACTTGAAGCGGGCGAACGCGTAGGCCGCCGGCACGCCCAGGAGCAGCGAGAGGGCGACCGAGCAGAAGCTGAGGACGAAGCTGTTCCACAGGTTCTGCATAAAGGCGAGTTCGAGCACGCCGGCCCCCGTCTCCAGCCGCCCCGAGATGAGGGCGGTGTAGTTCTGGAGGGTCGGCTCGAAGACGAGGCTCGGGGGGATCCTCAAGATCGTCTCGTTGGTCTGGAACGACATGAGGAACACCCAGACGATCGGGAACAAAAAGAACAGCCCGATCAGGGTGAGGAGGACGACGCGGATCGCGGGGTGCATGGCTCTCTCCTCACGCTCAAGCGACGCCGCGGGCGCGCTCGCGCAGCCGCAGCCAGTACTTGATGAACTGGTGGCTCAGGAAATAGGTGATCGCCCAGAGCACCATGAGGATCGCGGCCGAGCGGCCGACGTTCGTGTAGGTGAAGAATTCGAGGTAGGCCTGGACCTGGAAGACCATCAGCGTGTCGCCGGGGCCGCCCTGGGTCATGGCGTAGATGATGTCGAACTGCTGGATCGCGTCCAGCATCCGGAACAGCCCCGCCGTGAGGATGTAGGGAAAGAGCATCGGCAGGGTGATGCGGAAGAAGACGAAGGTCCAGGGCACGCCGTCGAGTTCGGCCGCCTCGAAGGGCTGCCTCGGCAGGCCGCGCAGCCCCGCCAGCAGGAGCACCATCATGAAGGGGGTGTAGACCCAGACGTCGACGAGCACGACGGTGAAGAGCGCGCTGCTCGGGCTCGACCCCCAGCGGAAGTCGGTGACGCCGACGAGGCTCAGGAGATAGCTGAAGATCCCGAAGTTGGGATTGGTCATCAGCTTCCACATGAGGGCCGCGATCGCGGGCGCGATCATGAGCGGCAGCATGAGCGCGATGCTCATCGCGTTGTTGAAGGCGCTGGAGCGCTGGAGGAGCATGGCGATGGTGAGGCCCAGCACCAGCTCGATGCCGACGGTGAGGACCGTGTAGAGGAGCGAGACCCAGACCGTGTGCCAGAACACCGTATCGGTGAACAGGATCTTGTAGTTCTCGAACCAGATGAAGCCCTTCAGATAGGGCATCGCCAAGTTGTAGCGCTGGAGCGAGTACCAGACCGCCGTGACGAACGGCACCAGGATGCCGATGCAGACGAGCAGCGCCGGCAGGCTCAGGAGGTAGGGCAAGGCCGACTCGCCGAACGAGCGGCGGGGCGGCTTGCGGACGCCTTCGGCGACGGTGGCCATGTCTCCTCCCCAGGATCGTCCCAGTTCGTCGTTGTCGTCATGAAGACGCCGGGTCCGGCCTCGACCGGGCCCGGCGGGGGAGGCTAGCCGAGGCCGGCCTGCTTCAGCTGGTTGTCGACGCTCGCGGCGAGCTGGTCGAGGCCCTCGTCGACCGGGACCTCCTTCGCCACCATCTTCTGCAACGACGCCGCCCACTCGGTCGTGAGGTTGAAGAAGAGCGGTTGCGGGGTGAAGTAGATCTTCGAGCCCGGCGCCGAGGCCTTGTACTGGTCGAGGTAGCCGGGGTAGTTGTCGCTGATCTTCTTCTGGAAGGTCTCGTCGTCCCAGACCGACTGGCGGACCGGGTTGACGAAGTCCATCTTGGTGGCGCCGAAGAGGGCGTGCTCGGCGCCGCAGGCCCACTGCATGAAGTACCAGGCCGCGTCCTGCTGCTCGCCGAACGAATTCATGGCGAGCGACCAGATCCAGACGTTCGGCGTCGGCCCCTTGGCCTTGGGGTTCGGGGCGAAGGCGGTGTAGGCGAGGTTGCCCGCCTCCTTGTTGTCGCCGCCGTTCATGAAGTATCCCAGGATGTCGGCGTCGTAGATCATCGCCGACGCGCCGGCGCCGAGGTCGGTGCCGACCTGGTACCACGTGTAGGTCGACCAGTTCTTCGGCCCGCTGTCCTGGATCATCTTGACCCACTGCTGGTGGAACGCCTTGCTCTCGGGCGTCGCCATCGCCGCCTTCAGCTTGCCGTCCTCCATCGTGAAGTCGCGCTGGTCGAAGTTCGTGTAGGCCGAGAGGAAGCCCGGGTGGATCGTCGCCCACGAGCGGGAGCCGCGCACGCCGATGCCGTAGACGCCCTGGACGTCCTTTTGCATCTTGGCGGCCAGCTCCATGAGCCCGTCCATGTCCTTGGGCGGCTCGCCCCCGGCGCCGTCGAGCATCTTCTTGTTGTAGGCGATCGAGTTCAGCTCGAAGCCCCAGGGCAGCGCCCACTGCTTCGCCCCCTCGCCGCCCAAGGCCTCGCCCGGCACGCCGGACCACGCCGTCGACTGGCGCAGGTTCGGGAGCACGTCGTCCCAGTTGAAGCCCGGCGCCGTCATGCTCTCGTCCTGGAGGAACTCGTTCGTGTCGACGAGCCAGCCGGCCGGGCCGTACTGCCACGTCTGGTAGGCGCCGGTCATGAAGGCGTCGTACTGCGACGAGCGCGACGAGAGCGCCGCCGTCACCTTGTCGAAGTACACGTCCTCCGGGAACACGTCGTACTTCACCTCCATCCCCGTCAGGTCCTTGAACGCCTGGATGTCGGCGATCATGGCGTCGGTGTAGGGGTGCTTGTTGAGGAGAAGCGTGACGGTCTTGCCCTTGTGCTTCATCCAGTCGAAGTCGGCGGCCAGCGCCCGGGTCGAGGCCGTGCCCCAGAGCACGTTGGCGCTCGCCGCCGTGAGGCCGAGCGCCCCCAGGCGCCGCCCCAGCTCGCGCCGGCTCATGCCCTTCCTCATGCAGGCGTCGACGGCGTCCTTCGCTTTCTCGTACATGCGACTGCTCTCCCTGTTGCCCAAATCCGTTTGGGGTTGGTGGATGACTTTCGACCGATCGCCGCCCCCGTCAACCCCCCGCGCCGGTCGCGGTGAGGGCGCGGGCGGTCGCCTCGTCGGTGACGAGGCCGGTGATGGCGCCCGTGCGCAAAACGGCGTCGATGGCGCGGGCCTTGGTGGCGCCGCCGCAGACCGCGACCACCTGCTTGCCCTTGAGGTCGTCGAGCTTGAGCCCGATCGAGCGGCGGTTGAGGTCGATCGGGAGCGGCACCCCGTCCTCGTCGACGAACTGCCCCAGCACCTCGCCGACCGCCCCCGCCTCCTGCAGGCGGGCGAAGTCCTCCGGCCGGATCATGCCGGTGAGGCGGAGAAAGGCGTTGTCGCCGATCTCGCCGATGCCGACGAGGCAGGGGTCGGCGCGCATCGCAAGGTCGAACACCGGGCGCAGGCTCCGTTGCGCCGTCAGCACGTCCCGGTCCTCGCCGCTGTCGGCGATGAAGGGGGCCGGCATGAAGTAGCTCTCGCTGCCCGTCCGCTCGCACAGGCGGTGGATGATGTCGAACGGGTTCGCCTGCGCGTTGTGGATCAGCCCGCCCAGGAGCGAGACGAAGCGGGTGCCGTCCCGCCGGACGCGGGGCAGGTTCTCGACGACGGCGGCGAGCGTCCGCCCGTGCCCGACGCCGATGATCGGGTGCCCCCCCCCTTCCAGAAGGCCGTTCAGGTAGCGGGCGCCCGCGTTGCCGAGTGCCGCCAGCGGCAAAGGCCCGTCGTCCAGCGCCGGGGCGACGACCGCGAGGTCGAGCCCGTAGCGTTGGATCAGCCCCTCCTCCAGGGCCGCGCAGTCGGCCGACGTGCCCTCGACGAAGACCTTGACGATGCCGCGCTGGTGCGCCTTGGCGATCAGCCTCGTCACCTTGATCCGCGACAGATGCAGCCGCGCCGCGATGTCCTCGTGCGTGTACCCGCCGATATAGGAGAGCCACGCGGCCTGCGCCGCCAACCCCGCCTCCACGTCGCCGTCCCCCCTGGACCTGCGTTCGTACATTTTAACAGGTTCTGTTTTTCTGTTCACCATTGAACGCCTTTGCCCCCTGGGAGTCAAGGGTGAAAGCGGGGGCGGCCGTCGCGTCGACGAACGGATGAGAAAGAAGAAGGCCCCGCGACGGCGGACGCGAGGCGGCTTTCCCCCTACGTCACCGCGGCGCCGTCACCCGCCATATCCTGTTGCCGACGTCGTCCGCGACGAGGAGCCCACCCTTCTTGTCCGTGGCGACCCCGACCGGGCGCCCCTGCGCGTTGCCGTCGGCGTCGAGGAAGCCCCCGAGCACGTCCCGGGCGGGGCCGGAGGGCATTCCGTCCGGGCCGAAGGGGACGAAGATCACCTTGTAGCCGCTCTGCGGGATACGGTTCCAGGAGCCGTGCTGGCCGACGAAGGCACCGCGATCGAAGGGCGGCGGCAGGGCGCCGTCCGAGAAGGCGAGCCCGAGCGACGCCGTGTGGGCGCCGAGCGCGTAGTCGGGCTTGATCGCCCGCGCCACGAGGTCCGGGCGCGGCGGCTTGACCCGCCCGTCGACGTGCCCCCCGTAGTAGCTGTAGGGCCAGCCGTAGAAGCCGCCGTCCCTCACGCTGGTCATGTAGTCGGGAACCAAGTCGCTGCCGATCTCGTCGCGCTCGTTGACGGCGGTCCAAAGGGTCTCCGTCTTCGGCTCGAAGTCGAGCCCGACCGGGTTGCGCAGGCCCGAGGCGAAGACCCGGTGCCCGCCGGTCTTCGGATCGACCTCCCAGACCGCCGCCCGGCCCTCCTCCGCCGCCATGCCGTTCTCGCCGACGTTGCTGTTCGAGCCGACGCTGACGTAGAGGCGCTCCCCGTCCGGGGAGGCCACAACGTTCTTCGTCCAGTGGTGGTTGATCGGCCCGGCCGGCAGGCCCGCGACCTTCTCCCCCGGCGCCTTGATCGCGGTCTCGCCCTCCTTGTAGGGAAAGCGCAGCACGGCGTCGGTGTCGGCGACGTAGAGGCTGTCGCCCACGAGCGCCATGCCGAAGGGCGAGTTCAGCCCCTCCAGGAAGGTCGAGCGCTGCTCCGCGACCCCGTCGCCGTCGGCGTCGCGGAGCAGCGTGATCCGGTTGGCGCTCGGCACCCCCGCCCCCGCCCGGCCCATGACGAGCCCCATGACCCAACCCCGCACCCCCTTGCGGTCCTCCGGCTTGGGCGGCGCGTTGGTCTCGGCGACGAGCACGTCCCCGTTCGGCAGGACGAGGAGCCAGCGCGGGTGGTCGAGCCCGTCCGCGAACGCCGCCACTTCCAGCCCCGGCGCCGCCTCAGGCAGCCCGCCCTCCGGCCACCCCTTCGCCGGCGCCACCTTCAAGGTCGGCAAAAGCCCCGGCCGCGGCGGCGGCAGCGCCGGCGCCGGCCCCATCCCCGCCTCCACCGGCAGCGTCGCCCGGTCGCCGCAGGCGGCGAGCAGGAGGAGCAAGGGCGGCAGGACCAGGGAACGGGCGCGGGGGGCTGGCATGGGGGTTTCCGTCCGGTGGGGTGGGTCAGGGGCAACGGTGGGGGGACGGGGGCGGTTCCCGGCTCCTTCCTGAGCCCAACTGTTGCTTGGCAACAGTCACCTCCGACGACAGGCTTGCCCAAGCCTGCCAAAGGGGACAAGGCTAAGGAACAAAAACTGCCAATGGAAGGAGTTCACGTTCCATGAAGATCTCCACCATCCTCGACCACATCGACAGCGGGCACATGGCGCTGCCCGAGTTCCAGCGCGGCTACGTCTGGAACGGGGAGCAAGTGAAGGGGCGTTCGACTCGCTCTACCGCCGGCACCCGGTGGGTGGCCTGCTGGCGTGGGTCACGAAAGCGAAGTCGGCCGCCCATCGCGGCGACGGGCCGCGCGCAGCGGGCATCGTCAAGCTGCTGCTCGACGGGCAGCAGCGGATGACCTCGCTCTACGGCGTCGTGCGTGGCAGGCCGCCCAGGTTCTTCGACGGCAACGTGCAATCCTTCACGGGGCTGCGCCTCCACCTCGACACCGAGACCTTCGCCTTCCATCAGCCGATGAAAATGCAGGGCGATCCGCTATGGATCGACGTCACCGGCCTCATGCGCGAGGGAACGGCGGGGTTGGGCGGCTTCGTCACGGCCTTGAGTGCCTGCCCGGATCTGGCGCCTAAAGTAGTCGGCGACTACGCGGGGCGGCTAAGCCGCCTGCTCGACGTGATGGACGTGGACCTGCACGTCGAGGAAGTCACCGGTACCGTCAAGACGCTGGACGTGGTGGTGGACATCTTCAACAAGGTCAACAGCGGCGGCACCAAGCTTTCCAAGGGCGACTTGGCGCTGGCCAAGATCTGCGCCGAATGGCCCGAAGCCCGCGATGCCATGAAGCCAAGCTCAAGGCGTGGGCCGAAACCGATTACCACTTCAACCTCGACTGGCTGCTGCGCTCGGTCAATACGGTGCTGACGGGCGAGGCAAAGTTTCAGTTCCTGCACGACGAGGCCGCCGCCGACGTTCAAGAGGGCCTCAAGCGGGCCGCGAAGTACATCGACACCTGCCTCAACCTGATCGGCGGCCGGCTGGGGCTGGATCACGATCGGGTCTTCTTCGGCCGTTTCGGCGTGCCGGTGATGGTGCGCTACCTCGACCGGCGCGGCGGCATGTTGAACGAGAAGGAGCGCGACAAGCTCCTGTTCTGGTTCGTGCAGGCGGGCATGTGGGGACGGTTCTCGGGTTCGACGGAATCGTTCATCGACCAGGACCTCGCCGCCCTGGAAGGCCCGGACGGCGGGCTGGACAAGCTGCTGGAGCAGTTGCGCCTCTGGCACGGCGGCCTGCGCGTCGAGCCCGGACATTTCACCGGCTGGAGCCTGAGCGCGCGCTTCTACCCGGTGCTCTATCTGCTGACCAGGATGGGACGGGCGCGCGATTGGGGCACGGGGCTGCCGCTCAAGGCCGGCCTGCTCGGCAAGATGAACCGGCTGGAAGCGCATCACGTCTTTCCGAAGTCACGGCTCTACAAGCGGGGCTTCAAGCACGCGGAGGCGAACGCGCTCGCCAACTTCTGCTTCCTGACCAAGGACACGAATCTCGCCATCAGCGACCGGCTGCCGGAAACGTATTTTCCCGAGGTCGAGCGGGCGCATCCCCGCGCGCTGGCATCGCAGTGGATTCCCGACGATCCCCGGCTTTGGAAGATCGAGAACTTCCGCGATTTCCTGGAAGCCCGGAAGGTCCTGCTCGCGGCGGAAGTCAACCGGCGCATGGAGGAACTGCTGCACGGCGATACGCGCTGGCTGGCGGGTCCGACGGCGCCCGTCCCTGCCGTTCCCGCCGTGATGGGTGGCATCGCCGACGAGGAGGAAGAGGCGCGGATCGAAGAGTTGGGCGGTTGGATGGAGACGCGCGGCCTGCCGCGCGGCGAGGCGGGCCACGATTTCGCCGACCCGGCCACGGGTGAGCAGCGGGCGATCTTCGACCTCGCTTGGCCGAACGGCATCCAGGAGGGACTCAGCCGCCCGGCCGCCGTGCTGCTAGGCGAGGACAAGGAGGTCATCGCCCTCGCCAGCGGGGTCGGCTACCGCTGCTTCACGACGGTCGCGGCGCTCAAGCGCTACGTGGAGACGGAGATCCTGGCGCGGGGGGGTGCCCGCATCAGGGAGCCCGGCGGCTTGAAGCGGGGCTCGGCCTGAACGGGTATCGGTATCGACGCGGGATTCAGCCCAGGAACGAGCCCTCTTTCGCAACAGGGCCGGGCTCCGCTGGACCTTCCATCGGAGCCCCTCTCGACGCTGGACGCCGCAGCGTCGGGTATCGTAGGATCATGCGCTTTGCCGCCCGTGCCTCCCTGCCGGCAGGAACCCGTTGCGCGGGCGTAGCGAAACGACGAAACGAACCCGAGAACGGCCCCCGGAGGGAGCGCGGGCGCGGCACGAACCAACCCGAGAGCGGCCCGAGAATGGGCGCACGAATCCGCCTTCGAGCCTCGAAACGAACCCAAGGGCGCGGCAAAACGAACCCAAGCGGCGCAAGCGAGCCCAAGGCGTCAACGGGCCCGGTTCTGGGAATGAAAGCCAAGCTGTGGCAGGACGAGATCGTGGCGCCGTCCGCCGGCCAGGGCGGCGGCAGGCGGGTTTCCCGCCCGGCGCGGCCGGCCTGCGGGCCCTTCCTCAAAGAAAGCGCAACGGGCGGTTCGGCTTCCAGGGCGCCGGGTCGGGGGGCGCGGCGGCAAGGGCCGGAATGGACGACGGCCTGGATGCCGGGACGGGCGCCGCGGCGGAATGCCGATCGAGCGGCGGCGCCGCCTTCGGGGCGGGCGGGGTCGCAAGGCCGGGACGCGGCGCCGTCCGGCCCGGCGGCGAAGCCGGGGCGGCGCGCAGGACTTCCTGCCGGGCGCGCTGGCCCAGAACCTCGTTGACCTTGGCGAGCGTGTACGGCTTGGCGACGAAGGCGCCCGCCCCCCGGCCCAGCGCGGCCCCGGCTTCGACACCGTCCTTGCCGACGACGACGACGAAGCCCTTCGGGTCGAGCGCTCGCGCCCTGGCGACGAGGTCGAGCCCGTCCCCGCACGAAGGAAGGTCGACGAAAACCAAGTCGAAGCGCACGCGCTCCAGGAAGGCCAGCGCCGACGCGGTCGTCGCCGCCTCGACGATGCGCAGCCGCCGCTGCGGCGCCGCGAGCGCCTGCCGCAGCAGGGCGCGCTCGGCCTTCGCGCCGTCGACGATGAGGACGTGGAGTTGCCGCAAGTTCCTGCCCCTGAATGGCCTCGCGAAGCCGAGAGTAGCGCGGGTATCGTTACGAAAGCGTTAACAGGGGGTGCCGGTAGACGACGCTTCGCGTCTTCCCCTATGTTCACCCCGCCAAGCCCCTTGGGAGGATCTCGATGTCGGAGGCCGAACGCCTTGATCCGAGCGGCGTCATCGCCGCCGGGCTGAAGGGCGAGCTTGCCCACCCGGCCAGGGACGTGTTCCTCGCCTGGGTGATGGCGCTGCCGCCGGAGGTCGACGCGGCCGGGGCGGCGGCGGTGCTCCTGCGCGCCTACCGGCCGGACCCTTCGCCGCTGGCCGCGCTTCTGGAAGAGGCGGCCGCCGCCCCTTCGACCGTCCCCCGCCGGCGGCGCCGGCGCTGATCCCCTTCCCTCGAACAGGTTGATCCCATGCAGAAGATTCCGGCCACGATCGTCACGGGCTTCCTAGGCTCCGGCAAGACGAGCCTCGTCCAGCATCTGTTGCAGAACGCGAAGGGCCGGCGGATCGCGCTCATCGTCAACGAGTTCGGCGACGTGGGCGTCGACAGCGACCTCGTGCGCGGCTGCGGCGACGAGGCCTGCGCCGAGGCCGACATCGTCGAACTCGCCAATGGCTGCATCTGCTGCACCGTCGCCGACGACTTTTTGCCGACGATGCGCCTCCTCCTCGGCCGCGACGCCCCGCCCGACCACATCGTCATCGAGACCTCGGGCCTCGCCTTGCCAAAGCCGCTCGTGAAAGCGTTCACGTGGCCGGAAGTCCGCAACCGGGTGACGGTCGACGCCGTCGTCGCCGTCGTCGACGCGGCGGCCGCCGCCGAGGGGCTGTTCGCCAGCGATCCGGACGCGGTCGCGGCGGCGCGCGCCGCCAACCCCTCGCTCGACCACGAGAGCCCGCTCGAAGAGCTGTTCGAGGAGCAGCTGGGCAGCGCCGACATGGTGGTCCTCAACAAGCTCGACCTCGTGGGCGAGGAGGGACGCCAAGCCGCCGAAGCCGCGATGGCGCCGCATTTGCGCCCGGGCGTCAAGGTCGTGGGCGCCCGCTTCGGCGCCGTCGACCCCGCCGCGTTCCTCGGCCAGGGCGCCGCCGCCGAGGACGACCTGGAGAGCCGCCCTTCGCACCACGAGAGCGAGGCCGACCACGACCACGACGACTTCGAGAGCTTCGTCGTCGACATCGGCGAGGCCGCGTCGGCGGACGACCTCGCGGGGCGGGTGCGGGCCGTGGCGGGGGCGAAGGGCGTGCTCCGGGTCAAGGGCTTCGCCGCTATCAAAGGGCGGCCCCTGCGCCTCGCCGTCCAGGCGGTCGGCGGGCGCGTCGCCACCTACTACGACAAGGCCCCGGCGGCGGCGCGGGCCGGGCGCCTCGTCGTCATCGGGCTCGCCCCCCTCGACCGGGGCGCGATCGAGGCCGGGCTGAGGGGGGAGCAGGCCGCCGCCTGACCCCGTTCAGCCGCGCCAGAAGGCGGGGGTGAAGAGGATGAGGACGGTGAAGAGTTCGAGCCGCCCCAGCAGCATGGCGAACGCCAGGATCCACTTGGCGCCGTCCGGGATCGAGGCGAAGTTGCCGGCGGGGCCGACGATCTCGCCGAGGCCGGGGCCGACGTTGGCGAGCGCGGTGATCGCGGCCGACATCGCGGTGAGGAACTCGAGCCCCATCGCGGCGAGCAGCGCCGTCACGACGGCGAAGACGAGGGCGAAGAGGAAGACGAAGGCCAGGACCGAGATCGCCGCCGCGTCGGAGATCGGGCGGCCGTTATAGGCGGGGCGGAAGACGCCGTTCGGGCGGATGAGGCGTAGTGCTTGGACTTGGCTCACCTCGTAGAGGATGACGAAGCGGAACACCTTGATCCCGCCCGTCGTCGAGCCCGTGCAGCCGCCGACGCAGGTGAGAAAGAAGAAGACGACGACGGGAAACGTGCCCCAGCCGTTGTAGTCGACCGAGGCGTAGCCCGTCCCGGTGACGACGGCGACCGTGCTGAAGAGGGCGTGGCGGACGCCCGTGTGACCCGTCGCCTGCCCCGTGAGGTGGACCCAGGCGAAGAGGAGGAGGGCGACGCAGAGGATGATCGACAGGTACCAGCGCACCTGTACGTCGCGCCAGAGAAGGCGCGGGCGTCCGCGCAGCGCCTGGACGATGCGCATGAGGGGAACGCCGCCCAGGGTCATGAAGAGGATGGCGATCCACTCGATGCCGGGGCTGCCGAAGCCCGCGATCGAGGCGTCGGAGGTGGCGTAGCCGCCGGTCGCAAGGGTCGTCATCGCGTGGGTCAGGGCCTCGAAGACGGGCATCCCGGCGAGCCCGTAGGCGAGCGCGCAGGCGGCGGTGAGGCCGAAGTAGACGACGACGGTGGCCCAGGCGATCTGCGCCGCCCGCGGCAGCGCCTTTTCGGTGCGCTCGGAACTCTCGGTGCGGAAGAGCTGCATCCCGCCGACGTTCAGGAAGGGCAGGACCGCGACCCCCATGACGATGATCCCCACGCCGCCCAGCCATTGCAGAAGGGAGCGCCAGAGGAGGATGCCGGGCGGCGCCTCGTCGAGGCCGGTGATGACGGTCGAGCCCGTCGTCGTGATCCCGGACATCGCCTCGAAGAAGGCGTCCGCCAGGGTGAGGTTGAGGCCGGAGAAGAGGAAGGGCAAGGAGGCGAAGGCCGTCGTCACCAGCCAGACGAGGGTGGTCAGGAGGAAGGCCTGCCGGGTTTCAAGGCGGACGATCGGGCGCAGGCCGCGCATCAGGACGAGCGAGCCGCCGGCAAAGCCGGTGACGAGGGAGGCGAGCGCGAAGACCCCCCAGTCGGGGGTGCCGCTCCAAAGGTCGACGAGGAGCGGCGGCATCATGGCGAGCGACAGGACGAAGAGCGCCACGCCGACGACGGGGCCGATCGGGCCGAGGTCGATGCCGGGCGCGAAGCGGCGGGCGGCGGTCAGTTGACGGAGCGGCACGGGCTTGGCGCGTCGAGCGCGAACGCCGGGATCACGGCGTCGAACCACAGCCCGTCGGCGCCCAGCATCTGGTAGGCCCCCGTCATGAAGCCGGAAGCGGTCGGCAGGCGGACGCCGCTCGTGTAGGTGAAGCCGCCGCCCGGCGGCAGGACGGGCTGCTCGCCGACGACCCCCTCGCCCCGGTGCTCGACGAGGTGTCCCCGCCCGTCCACGACGCGCCAGTGGCGGCTCATCAGCCGCACCTCCGCGTCGCCCTCGTTGCGGATGGCGACGGTGTAGGCGAAGGACCAACGCCCGTCTTCCGGGCCAGCGATGTAGAAAGGTTCGACGGTGATCCGGATCGAGCGGGTGACGGCTTCGTAGGGCAAGGCTTTCCCCGCTTTTGACGCGTTGGCCCCGGCGTCGGGATGCTCCGGGGCAGCGCACCCTGCCCCACCCGGCGGGCCGCCGCAACCTGTTCAGGGGCGACCGAGGCGCCACGCGTAGAGGGCGACGGCGACGGCGGTGGCGAGGTTCAGGGACGAGACCCCCGGCCGCATCGGCAAGGCGAGGCGCCGCCCGGCACGCGCCTTGAGCAGGGGCGACAACCCGCCCCGCTCGGTGCCGAACAGGAGGACGGCGCCGTCGGGGATCGCCCCGAAGCGGAGGGGCTCGCCCCCGGGGTCGAAGGCGACGAGCGGGCGGGCGGTGTCGGCCGGACCCGCGACGCGCCGCACGGGCAGCGCGAAGTGCAGCCCCGCCGAGCCCCTGAGCGCCGCCGGGTGCCAGGGATCGTGCGGCCCCGTCGTCAAGAGCCCCCCGGCCCCCGCCGCCGCGGCGGCTCGCACGGCGGCGCCGACATTGCCCAGATGCGTCGGCGCCTCCAGGAAGACGAAGGGCGCCCTGCCCTCGCCCGCCAAAGGGTCGGGGCCGGGCGCGGGACGCCGCGCCAGCGCCACGACGGGCGAGCGCAGGGGCGCCGAGGCTATCCCCGCCAGCGCCGCGGTCGAAACCGGGCGCAGCAGCGCCCCGATACCCTCCGCCACGTCGGGGGCGAGCTTGGCCGCCAGCGCCTTGATGCGCCCGGGCTCGCTCGTCCACGCCGCTTCGATGGAGGCACCGAAGCGCAGCGCGTGCTTGAGGGGGTGCAGCCCCTCCAGCAACGCGAAGGCCGGGTCGCGCCGGGCTTCGCGCCAGCGTTGCACGAAAGGGTCGGGAAGAGGGGACGTCGGCGGCACCTCGGTTCGCGGGGATGATCCAAGGTGAACGTCGCGTGCCCGCCGGAAACCCGCCATGCGCGAACGCGCGTTGCCCCTTGATGCTGCGATGCAATATAACCCCCCGACCTGCCTGCGTGTAAACCCCTCTCCCTGGAAGACACCCCATGTCGATGCGCAACCTCGACAAGCTGTTCAGGCCCGCCTCGATCGCCCTCATCGGCGCCGGCCGCGACGAACGCTCGGTGGGGCGCGTCCTCGCCCGCAACCTGACGGGGGGCGGCTTCGCCGGGCCGATCCTGCCGGTCCACCCCACTTTGCCGGCGGTCAACGGCCTGCTGGCCTATCCAGGCGTCGACGCCTTGCCGCTCGTGCCGGACCTCGCTGTCATCGCCACCCCGGCCTCGACCGTGCCCGGGCTGATCGACGCGCTGGGGCGTCTTGGCACCAAGGCGGCCGTCGTGCTGTCGGCCGGATTCGGCGAGGCGGGCGCGGACGGCGGGGCGCTCCAGACCGACCTCCTGGAGGCCTCGCGGCCGCATCTGCTCAGGATCGTCGGGCCGAACTGCCTCGGGGTCGCCGTCCCGGGGCTCGGCCTCAACGCCACCTTCGCCCCTACCATGCCGCCCAAGGGCGACATCGCCCTCGTCTCGCAATCGGGCGCCGTGCTCACCTCGATCCTCGACTGGGCGGCGCACCGGGGCGTCGGCTTCAGCCACGTGGTTTCGCTCGGCAACATGGCCGATGTCGACGTGGGCGACCTCCTCGACTACCTGCTCACCGACCCCGGTACCCGGACGATCCTCCTCTACGTCGAGACGATCACCCACGCCCGCAAGTTCATGTCGGCCGCCCGCGCGGCCGCCAGGGTCAAGCCGGTCGTCGTCGTCAAGGGCGGGCGGAGCAGCCAGGGCGCCAAGGCCGCGTCATCGCACACAGGCGCGCTCGCGGGCGAGGACCGGGTCTACGATGCCGCTTTCCGCCGTGCCGGGATGCTGCGCGTCCTTGGCCTCGGCAACCTGTTCGCCGCCGTCGAAACTCTGGGCAAGGGCTTCGACCCCAAGGGCGACCGGCTCGCCATCGTGGGCAACGGCGGCGGGCTCGGCGTGCTCGCCACCGATGCGCTGATCGAAGGGGGTGGGCGGCTGGCCGAACTCGAGCCTGCGACGGTGGCGGAGCTCGACGGCGTGCTGCCCCCCACCTGGAGCCGGGGCAACCCGGTCGACATCATCGGCGACGCCGACGGGCCGCGCTACGCCCGCGCGGTCGAGACCCTGCTCGCGGCACCGGAGGCGGACGCCGTCCTCGTCCTCAACTGCCCGACCGCCGTCGCCAGCAGCCTGGAAGCGGCCGAGGCCGTCGTCGGCACGCTCAGGGGCCGCAAGCGGCCCGTGCTCGCGGGCTGGGTCGGGGAGAGCGAGGCGGCCGGTGCACGGCGGCGCCTCGGCGAGGCCAGGATCCCCTGCTACGCCACGCCCGCCGAGGCCGTGGAAGGCTTCATGCAACTGGTCCAGTACCGCCGCAACCAGGAGAAGCTGGCCGAATTGCCGCCCGCCTTCGCGCCCGAGATCGCCCCCGACCGCGCCCTGGCGGAAGACATCATCGCGGCGGCGCGGGACGCCGGACGGGCCGAGTTGGGCGAGGTTGAGGCCAAGCGCCTGCTCGCCGCCTACGGCATCGAGACAGTGCCGACCGTGCTCGCCGCGACGCCGGAGGAGGCGGGCGCCGCCGCCGTCCGGATCGGCCTTCCCGTCGCCCTCAAGATCCATTCCCCCGACATCTCGCACAAGTCCGACGTGGACGGGGTGCGCCTCGACCTGAAGAACGAACCCGCCGTCGTCGCGGCGGCCGAGACCATGCTGCGGCGTGTCCGGGACCTGCGGCCCGACGCCCGGATCGAGGGCTTCGCCGTGCAGGCGATGGCGCCGCGCGCCGGGGCCATCGAGCTCATCATGGGCGCCAAGGACGACCCGATCTTCGGCCCCGTCATCGCCTTCGGGAGCGGCGGCACGGCCGTCGAGGTCCTCGACGACGTGGCGCTCGACCTCGTGCCGCTCAACCCGCACCTCGCCAGGGGCCTGATGGCGCGGACGAAGGCGTGGCGGCTCATGCAGGGCTACCGCAACCAGCGGCCCGTCGCCGTCGACGAGGCTGCGCTCACCCTCGTCCGCCTTAGCCAACTCGTCACCGACCTCGACAGGGTGGCGGAACTCGACATCAACCCTCTTCTTGCCACCCCGGACGGCGTCGTCGCCCTCGACGCGCGCGTGCGCCTCGCCGAGCCCAGGGCGCGGGGCGTCGCCCGCCTCGCCATCCGCCCCTACCCGCAGGAGTTGGAAGGAACCCTGCGCCTGCGCGACGGCGCGGCCCTGCCGATGCGCCCGATCCGGCCCGAGGACGCGGCCGGCCTCCAGGCGATGATCGAGGCCTCCGAGGTCGAGGACCTGCGCCTGCGCTTCTTCTCGGCGCTGCGCCGCCTGCCGCCGCAGATGGCGGCCCGCCTCACCCAGATCGACTACGACCGCGAGATGGCCTTCGTCGTGCTCTCGCCCGACCGGCGCGAGGTCTGGGGCACGGCCCGGCTCCACGCCGAGCCGGGGCGCGAGCGCGCCGAGTACGGCATCCTCGTGCGTTCGGACCAGAAGGGGCGCGGCTTGGGCTACCTGCTCATGCAGGCGCTCATCGCCCACGCGAACCGCTCCGGGCTCGGCGAGATCTACGGCGAGGTGCTCGCCGAGAACCGGCGGATGCAGGAGGTCTGCGCCTCGCTCGGCTTCGCCATCGACCGTAAGGACGCCATCACCGACGGCATCGTCCACGCCTGTCTGAAGCTGCAAGGGGAACGGGAAGCCGCCTGACCCGGATGGATTAATATCCTAGCGACAGGAATCAAGCCCAAGGGCTGAATCCTTTTCCGCGCTTCGTTCGGTTAGTATTTCCCTAGCCGCCAAACCCGATCAGGTTGTTGAGCGAGCCTAGAGAACCTGCCTTTTCGAGCACGTTGGCAGCCGCGTGAGGTAGGGATGAGCAGCCTGTTTTGGCTGGGCGATGTCCAGTGGGCGATGATCGAGCCTTTCATGCCCAAAACTCAGCCGGGTACGCGCCGGGTCGATGACCGGCGCGCGGTCTCGGGCATCGTCCACGTCCTCAAGTCCGGTTGCCGCTGGCAGGACTGCCCCTCGGCCTAGGGCCCGCCGACCACGATCTACAACCGCTTTCATCGGTTGAGCGACTGGGGAGGGCGTGATCCCAAGGGGTCGTTCGGGCCGGCTTGGGACGGGCGGGGGGGGGGGCGGCCGCCCGCCGGCA
>JAGRGG010000089.1 GCA_020445645.1 Geminicoccaceae bacterium
CGCCTCGTCGAAGGCGTTGGTGTGGAGCGACTGCGTGTGGCCGTGGGTCGCGGCCAGGGCCTCGACGCAGGTGCGCACCACGTTGTTGTAGACGTCCTGCGCCGCGAGCGACCAGCCCGAGGTCTGGCTGTGGGCGCGAAGCGAGAGCGACTTCGGGTTCGTGGGCTCGAAGTCCTTGACGAGCCGGGTCCAGAGCAGCCGGGCCGCCCGGAGCTTCGCCACCTCCATGAAGAAGTTCATNNTCATGCCGATCGCCCAGAAGAAGCTGAGGCGGGGCGCGAAGCGGTCGACGTCGAGCCCGGCGGCGATCCCTGTGCGCAGGTACTCGACCCCGTCGGCCAGCGTGTAGGCGAGTTCGAGGTCCGCCGTCGCCCCCGCCTCCTGCATGTGGTAGCCCGAGATCGAGATCGAGTTGAAGCGCGGCATCCTTTCCGCCGTGTAGGCGAAGATGTCGGCGACGATCCGCATCGAGGGCTTCGGCGGGAAGATGTAGGTGTTGCGGACCATGAACTCCTTCAGGATGTCGTTCTGGATGGTGCCGGCGAGCTTTTCCGGCGGCACCCCCTGCTCCTCCGCCGCCAGCACGTAGAGCGCCATGACGGGGAGAACGGCGCCGTTCATCGTCATCGACACGCTCATGGCGTCGAGCGGGATGCCGTCGAAGAGCTGGCGCATGTCGAGGATCGAGTCGATCGCTACCCCCGCCATGCCGACGTCGCCCTGGACGCGGAGGTGGTCGCTGTCGTAGCCCCGGTGCGTCGCCAAGTCGAAGGCGATCGAGAGCCCCTTCTGCCCGGCGGCGAGGTTGCGGCGATAAAAGGCGTTGCTGTCTTCGGCCGTCGAGAAGCCCGCGTACTGCCGGATCGTCCACGGCTGGGTCGCGTACATCGTGGGATAGGGGCCGCGCATAAAAGGCGGCAGGCCGGGGTAGGTGCCGAGGTCGAGGCCATCCAGGTCGGCCAAGCCGTAGGCCGGCTTGAGCGGGATGTCCTCCGGCGTCTCGAAGGCGGCGCCGTTCGGCGTCCCCTCCCCGCCCCCTTCGACCGGGGCTGGCGGCGGCAGGCCGGCGAGGTTCGGGATGCGGCTCACGGCGTCTCTCCCTTCAGGAGCGAGTGCGCGTCTTCCAGCAGATCGAGCAGATTGCAGCCCTGGTGGAGGAATTGGTCGGCCCCGAGGTCGGCGCCGTCCAGGGGGCGGCCGGCGAGGTAGACCTTCTCGGCCCCGGCCTCCCGCAGCGCGCCCGCGAACGCCGCCGCCTCGTCCAGGTAGCGGGCGTCGGCGCCGCAGAGGCAGGCGATCCGGCAGAGGCTCGCCCGGAACGCCGCCGCCATCGCCGCCGGGTCGGCGGCGGGCGGGCCGGGAACGGGCCGGATGCCGCCCGCGGCGAAGGCGTTGGCGGCGAAGGCGGCGCGCTCGTTGTGCTCGGCGAGCGGGCCGAGGCCGGCGAGGAACACGGCGGGCGGCCTTCCCGCCCCCGCCTCCAGGTCGGCGATGTCGCGCAGCCGCTCGAACCCTTCGGCGAGGCGCAGGGGCGAGAGGGGTGCCTCGATCGGCGCGAAGGCGGCGGGCCCGCCAAGACGCTCCCGCGCCGCCGCGACGAGGGGGGCGACGTCGGGCACGTCGGGGGCTTTCGGCGCCGGCTCGTCGAGGTTCGGGAAGGTCGAGACCCCGGTGACCGGCGCCTTGCGGTGGGCAATGCGGTCCAGCCTCGCCATGAAGACCTCGCCGATCAGGTCCTGGACGAGGCCCGCGCGCAGGGCGTCCAGCATCCCGCCCTCCCCCTCGATCCGCTGGACCAGGGGCCACGCCGCCTGAACGAGATCCTCAGTGAGCCGCTCCACCATGAAGGCGCCGCCGGCGGGGTCGGCGACGCGGCCGAGGCCACTCTCCTCCTGAAGGATGAGCTGCGTGTTGCGGGCGATCCGCCGGGCGAAGGCGGAGGCTTGGCCGAGGGCCGCGTCGTAGGGGAGAACGGTGACGCTCTCGGCGCCGCCGATCCCGCCCGCCATCGCCGCCACGGTGGCGCGCAGCATGTTCACGTAGGGGTCGCGCCGCGTGAACATCCGGCCCGCCGTCACCGCCGTGACCGGCAGCGGACGGGGTGCCGCCCCCGACGCCTCCAGGACGTGCGACCACAGGCGCCGCGCCGCCCTGAGCTTCGCCACCGACAGGAACAGGTCGGCGTCGACGGCGAGCCTGGCCTCGATCAGCCCCGCGGCATCGTCCGGCGCGATCCCGCCGTCGACGAAGGCCCGCAGGTAGGCCGTCGCCGTGGCGATGACCGCCGCCAGCTCCTGCGCCTCCCCGGCGCCGGCCGCGTGGTAGGGTTCGCCGTCGGCGCGG
The DNA here is from genome assembly GCA_020445645.1 of Geminicoccaceae bacterium. GTDB lineage: Bacteria > Pseudomonadota > Alphaproteobacteria > Geminicoccales > Geminicoccaceae > JAGRGG01. The sequence continues at coordinate 2,344 of JAGRGG010000089.1, forward strand.
GCCACGCGGGCGGCGGGCCGGCGCTCCAGGGTCTCGCGGGCGAGGTCCGGCAGGCCGTCCAAGGCGCCGTCCGGGTCCATCCGCCCGAGCGCCACGGCGCCAAGGGGGTCGGCGCCGAGCGAGACGCCCCGCCCGTCGCCCCCGGCAAGGTCCAGAAGCGCCCGGCCCATCGCGTCGAAGCGGGGGCCGGCGTCCAGGCTCACGGGCGCCACGTCGAGGAGCAAGCCGTTGAGCGCGGCGGCGAGGCCGTCCGCGTCGTAGGCCATGACCCCGTCCGGCAGGTCGCCGCCCTCGGGCAGCGACTGGTCGAGGCGAAGCTCGATCGCGCCGACGCCGCGCTCCAGGTCTTCGAGGATACGCCGGTTCGCCGCCTTCGGATCGGGAAAGTCGTGACGCTGGCGGATCAGCCAGCCACCCGCAGGCGTCCCGCCCCTCGTGAACGGCGCCTCCCCCGGCGGCGGCGCGTGGAGCCCCGCCGCGTCGGCCGGGCCGTAGAGCGCCCTGACCCCGATCCCGTCGTCGGTGCGGACGGCGAGGCTCTCCGGGCCGCCGCCCTTGAGGACCCGCGCCACCTCGGCCCGCCACTCGGCCTCGCCCGGCACGCCCGTCTCGTCCATCCTTCGTCCTCCGCCGCGGGCGCCGACGCCCGAGGGCACCATCGCACGCGCCCCCCGCCCCGGCGAAGCGGACCCGTCGTCGCAGCGGCGGGACGTCCCCCTAGTCCGGCAGCTCGACCACTTGGCTGTACCGGTCGAAGAAGCGCACCACGTCCTGAAAGCCCGTCGAGGGGTCGGACTTCACGATGTAGCCGGCGACGTTCGCGGCGTAGGCGCGCTTGCGGTCGCCGTCGGCATTCGAGCTGGTCAGCACGAAGACCACCGAATCGTGCAGCTTCGGGTCCCGGCGCAGCTCCCGCAGGAACTCGTGCCCGTCCATCCTCGGCATGTTGATGTCGAGGATGATGAGGTTCGGGCGCACGAAGGGCGCCCCGTCGTGCAGGTTGCGCAACAGGCGCAGCGCCTCCTCGCCGTCGCCCGCGACGGTGACGTCGTTGGCGACCCCCGCCTCCTTGCAGGACCGCCTGAAAATGCGCACGTCGAGCGGGTCGTCCTCGACGAGCAGGATGCGGGTGTTGCGGTGGTTCAGGACGCGACGTTCCCGCTCGGCTGGCGTTGGAATGACGGGGCTCCGTGAGGCTGGAGGGTATTGGATGGATCCCGCCGCACGTCCCGCGGCGGGGCTTCGGGGCCCACGGCGGGCCACGTGAACCGCACGAGGGCGCCGCGCCCCTCGGGCGGATCCTCGAAGGCGATCGTGCCGCCGTGCAGTTCGACGAGGCGCTTGACGACGCTCAGCCCGACCCCGCTGCCTTCGACGCTGTCGCGCGAGACGAGGCGGCGGAAGATCTTGAACACCTCGTCGCGGTAGCGGGGATCGATGCCGGGGCCGTCGTCCCGCACCGTGAACTCCGCATAGCCGCCGACGCGCCGCCCCGCAACCTCGATCTGCCCCGCCCCCCGGTCGTGGTGCTTGATCGCGTTCGTCATCAGGTTGCGGAACACGGTCTCCAGGGGTGCCCGCTGCGAGTGAACCTCGGGCAGGGCGCCGACGGCCACCTCGAAGCCCTCCGGCAGGTGGATCAGGCGCTTGACGCCTTCGACGGCGGCCTTGACGTCGATCGCCTCCGCCCGATCCGGACTGCGGCCGATGCGCGCGTATTCGAGCAGGTCGGTGACGAGGCTCTCCATGCGGCCGAGGCGGTTCTCCAGCAAGGCGAGGTTGTCGGCCACCTCCTCCGTCTGCCCCGCCTCGATGTCGGCGCGCAGCCACTTCACGAGCTGGCGCATCCCGCGCAGGGGCGACTTCAGGTCGTGGCTGACGATGTAGGTGAACTGTTCCAAGTCGGCGGTGAGGCGGGAGAGGTCGGCCGTGCGCTCCCTGACCCGGTTCTCCATCTCGTCGTGCGCCCGTTGCAGTCGCCGCTCGGCGACCTGCCGCTGGCTTGCCTCCTGGACGAGGCGGGCGTTCGCCTCGCGCAGCGCCGTCGGCGTCGGCAGGCGCGTGAGCTTCGGCAGCATGTACCAAAGCAGCGCCGCCGTCGCCACCGAGGCCGCCGCCGTCAGCGCCTTCACGACCCCCTGCAGCCCGTAGGCCGGCCGCCAGACGACGGCGACGTCCATGAGGTGGGTGAAGCCGCAGGCGGCGATGAAGACGACGAACAGTCCACCGATCCAGGGGTAGTCAAGGTCGCGGCGGTGCTGGAGGAAGCGCAGGATGACGAGCGGGATCGAGAAGTAGGACAAGGCGATGAGGAGGTCGCTCACGAGGTGGAGCCCGAGCAGCCCTGGGCTCCACAGCAGGCAGACGCCGTGCGGCAGGAAACCCTCCCTGCCCATGAGAAAGTCGGCGATGACGCCCATGTCCCCTCGCTGCGGGTGATAAGCCGTGGCCCCCTGTCTACCATGTCGGAGGCGAGGTTTCCACAACCATCAAGCTACTATCATTGCTTAATATTAAACCTTGAGGCCACGCCGCGACCGCACCCTTGACCGTGTGCCCGCGTTCGTGGCTGTTCCCGGCGGGCAACCCGCAGCAGGATACCGATGTCCCCCACGCCCCTCGGCCCCGAAGCCCTCCGCCTGCGCCGCGCCCACGGCGCCACCCGCCTCGCCTTCCTCCTCGTCGGCACCGTCTGGGGCTCCTGGGCGCCGCACATCGCCCTCGTCCAGGCGAGGCTCGGCCTGTCGCCGGGCGTGCTCGGGCTCGTCCTCCTCACCGTGGCGCTCGGCACGCTGTCCACGATGCCCGTCATCGGCGGGCTCATCACGAGGTCGGGCTCCGGCCCCGTGGTCCGGGCCGCCGCCCCCTTCGTGGCCCTCGCCCTCGTCCTGCCGGCATTGGCCCCGAGCCTGCCCCTCCTCGTCCTGGGCGGCGTCCTGCTCGGCGGCTTCAGCGGCGCCTTCGACGTCGCCATGAACGCGCAGGGCATCGCCATCGAGGCCCGCCTGAAGCGCCCGATCGTCTCGGCGCTCCACGCCTACTACAGCCTCGGCGGCCTGCTGGGCGCCGGGGCCGCCGCCCTCCTCCTGCCCCTGATCCCCCCTTATGCGCACGTCCTCCTCGTCACCCTCGTGGCACTCGGCATCGCGCTCACCGCCATGCGGGGCCTCATGCCGGGCGGCTTCGACCAAGGCGGGGGCGCCAAGGCGTTCACGTTGCCGCCCCGCGCCGTGCTCGGCATCGGCGCGCTCACCCTCGTGGCGATGATGAGCGAGGGCGCGATCCAGGACTGGAGCGCCGTCTACCTCTACCGCGACCTCGCCACCGGCCCCGGCGTCGCGGCGCTGGGCTTCGCCGCCTTCGCGGCCACGATGACCATCGGCCGCTTCACCGGCGACCGGCTGCGTGCCCGCATCGACGACGGCCGCCTCCTCGTCCTGAGCGCCCTCGTCGCGGCGGCCGGCCTCGGCGGCGGGCTCCTCATCCCCTATCCGGCAGCCCTCGTCCTCGGCCTCGGCCTCATGGGCTTCGGCATGGCCAACATGGTGCCGCTCCTCTTCGTCGCCGGCGCCCGCGTGCCGGGCATCGGCCCCAGCGTCGGCCTCGCTGCCGTCGCCACCGTCGGCTACATGGGCTTCATGGCCGGCCCCGTCGTCATCGGCGGGATCGCCCAGGGGCTCGGCCTCAAGGTGGCCCTCCTCCTCGTCGCCCTCGGCGTCCTGTGCATCGCACTCGCGGCGCCGCGCGTTTTACCCAAGGGCTGATCACGCTTCGCGTCCGCTGGCCCCGCGCCAGCGGACGCGAAGCGTCGTCCTATCCCTCCAAAAACCCCTCGACCAGCCGCCCGAGCACCGCCGGCGCCTGGGCGTGGACCCAGTGCCCGGCGTCCGGCACGGTCTCGATCCGCGCCTTTGGGAACAGCGCCCGGATGCCCGGCAGGGCGTCGTCCCGCACGTAGTCGGAGAGGGCGCCGCGCACGAAGAGGGCGGGGCCGTCGAAGTGCCGCCCCTCGCAGGCGTCGGGCCAGCCGGTGATGGCGTCCATCGCCGCCAGCAGCCCCTCCAGGTTCGGCCGGAAGGCGAGCCGGCCGCCCCCGCCGGCGTCGAGGTTCTGGAGGAGGAAGGCGCGCACGGCGGGGTCGGGGACGGCGGGGGCGAGCGCCGCGTCGGCCTCGGACCGCCGCGTCATCGAGGCGAGGTCGAGCCCCTGCATCGCCTTGATGTAGCCCTCGAAGTCGTGGGCGTAGGGGACGGGGGCGATGTCGACGACGGCGAGGCGGCGAAGGCGCTCCGGCGCCGTGAGCGCCAGGACCATCGCCGCCTTGCCGCCCATGCTGTGGCCGAGCACATCGGCTTGCCCCCCTAGTTCGCCTTCGATCAGGGCGGCGAGGTCGCCCGCCATCGCCGCGTAGTCCATCTCCTCCGACCAGGGCGATTCCCCGTGGTCGCGCATGTCGACCGCCACGACCCGGCGCGCCCGCCCCCACGCCTTGCCGAGCCCCTGCCAGTTGCGCGACGAGCCGAGGAGGCCGTGGCAGAGGACGAGCGGCGTTCCGTCGCCACCCCCGAAGTCCCTTCTCACCAACTCCAGTGCCGTCATCGGCTCTTCCTTTTCTAGTCGAAGCGCACGGCGACGAGCGAGCCCAGGTCCTCGAACGGCAGCGGCTTGTCGGGGCGGACGAGGACGCTGACCAGCCCGTCCCCGCCCGCGGCGCGCGCGTCGATCCGTTCCATCTGCCCCGTCAGGGGTCCGGCCACGCCCGGGATGCGGATCGTCGCCGTGGCGCCGGGGGCGAGGCGGATCGCCCGGTCGAAGGGGACGCGGGCGCGGACCATGAGCGGCGCCTTCGCGTCGACCAGCCGGGCCACCGCCTCGCCCTCCGGCACGAACTGCCCCGGCAGCACGAGCCAGTCGTCGCGGATGCAGGCGCAGGGGCTCGTGATCGGGACGGGCGTACCGCCCGCCGCCGGCTCGACCATGCCGATCGGCGTGCCGGCCTCCAGGATCGCCGGCGCCTCGAGCGCGCGCAGGATCCCGGCCGCCGGCGCGCGCAGCCGCACGGTCGGCGCCTCGATCACCGCCTCCCGCGCCTCGACCGCGAGGAAGCGCTCGTCGACCCCGAGCCAGACGAGGGTGCCAAGGCCGGCGGCGACGAGGAGGAGGAGGAGGTAGCCGAGCCCCCGCCGCAGCCACCGCCCGCCGCGGCCCCGGTCCTCGACCGGGAGCCCCTTGGGGTCGAGCCGCGCCGCCGCCGTGCCGTCGCGCCCGGCGAGCCCGAGAAGGTCGCCGCCGCCGACGATCTCGCCCGAGAGGTAGCTGTCGATGAGCGCGCGGAACAGCCCCGCCTGCCCCTGGCTCAAGCCCGTGAACCGGCAGCCGAAACGGGTGCTGTCCTCCAGGATGTAGACCATCTGGCAGTCGAGCTTCAAGGAGACCTCGAAGTCCTCGAAGGGGAAGATCAGCCGGGCCGGGAAGCGCTCGCCCGGCTGGTGCCCGGCGATGCCGCTCTCGATGCCGAAGCCCCCCATCGACCAGTCCTCGACGGCAAAGCGCCTGCCGTCGATCTCGACCCCGATCGGGATCTTGAGCCGGACGTGCTGGCGGTGGACCTCGGTCTCGTGGACGATCTGCGGCTGCATGGCTCAACCCGGCGGGAGGGCAAGGAGGAAGGGCGGCAGGACGAGCGTTCCCGTGGCGAACGCCACCGCGACGACGAGTGCTGCGAGCGCCAAGGCGTGGATAGAGGCGCCGACCGCACGGTGCAACCGCGCGCTGGCGGGGCCGACGAGCCGGATCCGCTGCCGGGTCCAGCGCTGGTTCGCCGGGTGGAACAAGGCGTGGGTCTTGATGAGGGCGCCCCACACTTGGTTGTAGTAGATGAGCGCGGGCCAAAGCCCGTCGACCTCATCGCGGAACAGGCGAAGGAGGGCCGCCTGGACGAGGCGGGTGAGGAGCACCCAGGTGACGTAGACCTGGAGGAACACGGGCTCGCCCATGAGCGCCGCGAGGAGGGCCGCGACCGGGCCGATCAGCGGGGTCCACATCGACAGCCGCTGGTCGACGAGGCACCACCAGGGAAAGAAGCCGACGCGCACGGGGCCGAGCGCGATCGCCCGCCCCGACGCCCGGATCATGTTGCCGAACCAGCGCCGCATGAGCGCGGTCGAAGCCCTGAAGAAGCCCGGGTGCGGCGGGTGCTCGATCGTGACGACGCGGGCGTCCGGCACGTAGAGCATCGGCAGGCGGCGCTCCAGGAGCCAGAACCACGTCGACTTGTCCTCGCCCGTCAGCATCGGCACCCGGCCGAGGCGCCAGTGGTCGAGCGCGTCGTCGCGGACGATCCGGACGAAATCAGGATCGGTCGCCACCTCCGCCCGGTAGAAGGCGAGCCGCCCGGTCATCGTCAGCAGCGTCCGCCCCAGCCCCATCGAGCACATGAGCAGGTGGCGCTGGGCGAAGCGCAGCCGGTGCCAGGAGCGCATCGTCCGCCCGCCGCGCACGACCGCCTCCTCGTCGGTGGTGAGCCCCGCCAGATCCGGCATCGAGCGGAAGAACGGCAGCGTCCGCGCCAGCGTGCCCTCGGTCAGCACCGTGTCGCCGTCCATCAAGGCCACCACCGCCCCCGGCGGCGGCTTCGAGCGCGCGACCGCGACCAGCGCCCCCGCCAGCGCGTCGCGCTTGCCCGTGGCCGCCATCCTGACCAGGACCAGCCGCACCCGCGCCGGGGGCGCCGCCTTGGCGAACAGCCCCTTGACCAGCCGCTGGTCGGCCATCTCCGCCATCGCCGCCACGACCGTGACCGGCCCCCCGTGCGCCGCCGCCTCCGCGAATAGCCGCCGATACACCAGGGCCGTCGTCGCCGCCTCGATCCGGTGGCTGGTGACGCAAAGGTAAAGCGGCGCCCCGCCGCCCCCCACCCCCCCCGCCGCCCGCCAGCGCGGAAAAACGAGGTGGGATCCTTGCCAAAGCTGTAATAGCCGACCGTG
>JAGRGG010000276.1 GCA_020445645.1 Geminicoccaceae bacterium
GGCCCCGCGCCAGCGGCGCGAAGCGCGTCTTCCCTTTCGCACCTGCGAAGGCCTATAACGCTCCCCCCGGTGGCGGGGGACGGTTTTCCTGCCTATATACCGTCCCGATCCGAGCCCGCGACCCCTCCCGCACCCCGTGAGATACCTGAATGAAGCTGCGCAACATCGCCATCATCNNCCACGGCAAGACCACGCTCGTCGACAGGCTGCTCCAGCAGAGCGGCACGTTCCGCCTGAACCAGCAGGTGGCGGAGCGGGCGATGGACAGTAACGACATCGAGCGCGAGCGCGGCATCACGATCCTGGCGAAGTGTACCTCGGTACTCTGGCACGACACCCGGATCAACATCGTCGACACGCCGGGCCACGCGGATTTCGGCGGCGAGGTCGAGCGCATCCTGTCGATGGTCGATTCGTGCCTGCTCCTGGTCGACGCGGCCGAGGGGCCGATGCCGCAGACGAAGTTCGTGCTGGGCAAGGCGCTCAAGCTGGGCCTCGCGCCGATCGTCGTCATCAACAAGGTCGACAAGGCGGAGCAGCGGGCGGACGAGGTGCTGAACGAGGTCTTCGACCTGTTCGCGGCCCTCGACGCCGACGAGCGCCAGCTCGACTTTCCCGTCGTCTATGCCTCGGCGAAGCAGGGCTGGGCCGTGAACGAGATGGGCGACGATCACGGCGACATGACGCCGCTCTTCGACCTCATCGTCCGCCACGTCCCCGCGCCCGTGGCCGACCTCGACGCGCCCTTTCGGATGCTGGCGACGACGCTCGAAGCCAACCCCTATCTCGGGCGCCTGCTGACGGGGCGCATCCTGTCGGGCCGGCTGAAGGCGAACCAGCCGATCAAGGCGCTGACGCGCACGGGCGACCTCATCGAGCAGGGCCGGGCCAGCAAGATCCTGGCGTTCCGCGGGCTGGAGCGGCAGCCGGTCGAGGAGGCGGAGGCGGGGGACATCGTCGCCGTCGCCGGGTTCGAGAAGGCGACCGTCGCCGACACGCTGTGCGACCCCGCCGTCGAATCGCCGATCGCGGCGCAGCCGATCGACCCGTCCACCATCGCCATGACCTTTGGGGTCAACGACGGGCCCTACGCCGGGCAGGAGGGCACCAAGGTCACGTCCCGGCAGATCTGGGACCGCCTGAAGCGCGAGGCCGAGGGCAACGTCGCCATCCAGGTGCGGGAAAGCGAGGAGGGCGAGGCCTACGAGGTTGCGGGGCGGGGCGAGCTTCAGCTCTCGGTCCTGATCGAGACCATGCGCCGGGAGGGGTTCGAGCTGTCGATCTCGCGCCCGCGCGTGCTGTTCATGGAAGAGGACGGGCGGCGGCTGGAGCCGATCGAGGAGGTCGTGATCGACGTCGACGAGGGCTACGCGGGCGTCGTCGTCGAGAAGCTCACGGCGCGCAAGGGCGACCTCGTCGAGATGCGCCCGGCCGGCGCCGGCAAGCAGCGCCTCGTCTTCCACAGCCCCTCAAGAGCCCTCATCGGCTACCACGGCGAGTTCCTCACCGACACGCGCGGCACAGGGGTCATGAACCGCCTGTTCCACGGCTGGGCGCCCTACAAGGGGCCGATCAGCCAGCGGCACACGGGCGTCATCGTGTCGAGCGAACAGGGCGAGGCCGTGGCCTACGCGCTTTGGAACCTGGAGGACCGGGGGCCGATGTTCATCCACCCCGGCGAGAAGATCTACGTCGGCATGGTCATCGGCGAGCACACGCGCGGCAACGACCTCGACGTGAACCCGATCAAGGGCAAGAAGCTCACCAACATGCGCGCGTCCGGCAAGGACGACGCCGTGCTCCTGACGCCGCCCATCCGCATGACGCTCGAAAAGGCCATCGCCTACATCTCGGACGACGAGCTGGTCGAGGTGACGCCGGCCTCGATCCGCCTCCGCAAGCGCCACCTCGACCCGCACGAGCGCAAGAAGGCGTCGCGGCGGGCGGAGGTGGCGTGAGCGGCGGCGTGGTCGCCGACGGGTCCTAGAAGAAGTCGGCTTGGGTAAGGCCGGTGACGTTGAAGAGGACGAGGCTGTCCGGGCCATCGCCGACGATGTCGGTGACATCGATCGTGGTCGAGTACGCTTTAGCCCCTCGTGCGTGACCCTGCCCACGCTCACGTGGGCGTCGCCGTTGTCGAGCACGCCGTTGTGGTTGCTGTCGAGGCCGGAGAAGGCCTTGACAAGCACATCTCCAAAATCACTGCCGCTATCGACGTTGCGGGTACGCTGAGCATAGAAATTGATCTTGTTCTGCCCGTGAACGAAGCCCCTGATAACGTCGTTTCCGCCGTCGCGCGTGTATCCCTGCGCGTCGTCGAAGGATGCCGAGTAGAAGAACTCGCCCCGTCGTGACCCGCCGAAGAGAACATCGTCGCCTCTGTCGCCGTAGAGTAGGTCGTTGCCCGCGCCGCCGAAGAGTCGGTCGTTGCCGGCGTAGCCTTCGATCACGTCGTCGCCGCCGTGCCCTTAGAGGAGGTTCGCCGACTTGGTGCCGGTGAGGGTACTGTCCCCGTTCGTACCGTGCTTCGTTGCCGTGTCTTGCCGCCCTTGTGCATATGGTTAATGGGACAGTTGGGCATACAATTCGGGCCGCAAAACAAGCTGCTATTGTTGCGGATTTGAAGATTGCCGCAACAACTGGCGGCGGTTGGTGGGTTAGTTTAAAATTTTGGACACATTGAATTTGTATTTTGGGTTGATGCGCTTGTAATTATTATCGAAGGCCAAGGAACATGCTAGATATTTCTGCCTGGAGGCACATCATGCGATGATCGGATCTTACTGACGGTCGGCAAAGTCGCTGGGCTGGCGTCTCGCGCGTTGATCCGGCCCATGCCGGAGGCCGTCGTGCCCGACCGTTCTTGTCCGTCCGGCCTCACCGATGCCGAACGGGCGGCGCCGGAACCGCGGCTTCCGCCGCCGTCCCGCGTGGGGCGGCCCCCGAAGGGGTCGTGGCGGATCGTGGCGGGGCCGGCCTTC
>JAGRGG010000090.1 GCA_020445645.1 Geminicoccaceae bacterium
ACATACCGCCCTTTGCGTCCACACCCGCCCCGGCACCCACCCCGGCCCGTCCCTCACCCCCCCCCCCCGCACCCCCCGCCCCCGCACCCGCACCCCCCGCCCCCGCCCCCGCCCCCGCCCCCGCCCCCGTCCCCGCCGCCGCCTTCGCCCCCGCCGCCGACCGGCGCCTCGATCGTCGGCATCGAGGCGACCCCGACCTCGGGCACCCACAACGCGCTTTCGATCCCCCGCGCCCAGGGGGCGGGGCACGGGCTCCTGGTCGCCGTCCTGGCGCGGCCCCAGTTCGGCGGCGCCCAGGCGGCGACGGCGACGTGGCAGGGGACGCCGCTCGCCCCCGTCGTCAACACGAGCGACGCGTCGAGCACGGCCAACGACCCGATCCTCTTCGTGCTCGCCCTCGCCGACGCCGCGGCCGGGGCGGGCGACCTCGCCCTGGCCTGCAACACCTCGCACAGCGACACCCTCGTCGTCGCCGTCGAGACGGCGGGCGCCGACCTCGCCTCGATCGTCGCGGCGTTCGAGCGGGAGGGGACGACGAGCGGCACCACGCTCTCGGGCAGCGTCGCGGGGGAGGGTCTCGCGCTGGCGATCGGCGGCATCAGCCTCGGCACCACGGTGGACTGGAGCGCGGGCTGGACGGAGGAACTGGAGGCGAAGAGCGACGGCGGCACCGGGACCTCGACGCTGACCGGCGGCGTCGCGTCCCGGCGGGCGGAAGGATCCACCCCCGCCACCGTCACCTTCGGCGCCCCCGACGACGGCCGCGTGCTCGGGCTCCTCGTGCTCCCGGACGCCCCCTGATCCGAGGGGCGCTTAACGCCCCCTTCACCCTGAAGGCCGCACAATGCGATGGATCGGGTTGGGTCCCGATCCATCATTGGCCCCGTGCGGGAGACGGCGGTGAAGGACATCGTGGCCCCCGTGCTCGCCTACATGAGCGGCACCACCTTCAGGCAGCGCCTCGGCCACCTCGGCACGGCGACCCTGGGGGCGGTGCTGGCGGCGCTCTTGTGGCAGGGCTGGGGCTGGCTGCGGGCCGAGCCCGTCCTCGACGCGGCGCTTCTGCGCCGCGACGCGGGCCGGGCATCGGCGGCCGCCTCCGTCCTCGAGGCCGCCCGCGCCGAGGCCGGCGCCGCGCGGGCGATGGCCTTTCGCTTCCACAACACGACCCGCTTTCTAGGCGGCGGCCACCGCCTCTACATGAGCGCGGTATCCGAGAGCACCCGGCCGGGCGCCGCCTCCTACCTCAAGCGCGACCAGGACGTGCCGCTCTCGCTCATCGCCGGCATCGCCGAGGTGCTCGACGGGCGCTGCGTGTCCACCCCCGTCGACGCCTTCGGCCGCGCCTACAAGAGCGTCCACGCCGGCACCGGGGTCCTGGAGGTGGTGAAGTGCCCGATCCTCGACCTGAACGGCGAGGCGATCGGCCTTTGGAGCCTCAGCTTCGAGCGCACCCTCGCCGAGGGCGAGGCCGAGGCGGCGCTTTTGGCACTCCAGGCACGCCAGCCGCTCCTCACCGGCCTGTTCGCCGGGGGGTGAGGACCGCCCGCGTTCGTCCTCCTCCAGGTCGGTGATCGTCCCCTCCATCCGCCGCAAAAGGTCGCCTTGCGGGGCGTCGCCGAGGTCGAGGAGGCTCTCGAAGCGGGCGAGCAGGTCGCGGCCGAAATGACGCTCCAGCAGCCGGTCCAGCGTCGCCGCCCGGTCCGCCAGAACCGACAGGAGTTCGTCGTCGCCCATCGTTCCAGGATACACCAGGACCGCGCCCGTTGGGGCGCTCAATGCGAAGTTGAAGACGGGCGGCGGCGGGCACGGCTGGCCGCGACCTTTCCGGAGGGCTTCTTCTTGTTAGACTCGATCCGGCAACTTGTTGACGAATCGGGGGGCCGGAGGGGAAAAAATGGTTGGGGAGTCTAACGCGATTTGCCGACAAACCCTTGATGCAAATAATGATTTTCCGATGGACCTGCGGACTCTTAATCAGCGGGTCCAAGGTTCGAGCCCTTGTGCGCCCACCATTCGAACTAATGGGGTAGCCGGCCTTTGGAGCATCGGCCTTCACCCATGGCCGCCGGCTCGGGATCCGCCCGTGAGATCTTTGACCCTGCCGCCCCTGAGACCCGTATGTCCCGATACGAAACCACCGTCTTATTCTCTCCTCCGAGGCTATGGCCCGGGAGGTCCGGCGCGGGCTCAAGGACGATCGCCTTTCTCGCCGGCGCCGGTTCCGCCGGGGTTCAGCGCGGAAGCTGCGTCTTGATCTCCTTCGTCATGGCGGCCGCGGCCTCGTCGCTCGTTTCCTGGTCGTTGGCGACGGCGGCCATGTTGTCGAGCACGATCTGGCTGATGCGCGCGCCGTTCTGGCCGGGCCAGCCGAACCAGGGGAAGGCGCGGTCCAGTTGGCCGGCGCTGGTGGCGAACTGGGGATGCTCGGCGTAGAAGTCCTTCAAGAGGGGCAGGGCACCCTCGTTCACCGGCATGTAGCCCGTGTTCTGGACGATCAGCGCCTGCGCCTCCGGCCCGGTGCCGTAGAGGACGTAGTCGAACGCGGCCTTCCGCTTCTCGGGGTCGTCGGTCAGGATCACGGCCGCCATTCCGCCGGCGGCGACGCCGCCGCCCTCGACCATCGTCGGCATCGGCGCGGTGCCCCACGCGAACCGGCCCCCGATCTCGCGCTCGAACGCGCGGACGGCGGCGGTGGAGTTGAAGTAGAGGCCGAGCTTGCCCGCGTACATCTGCTGGCGGGCGTCGGTGTTGGAGATCGCCGTCTGGCCGCCCTCCGCGTGGAACCGCGCGAAGAGCCCCACCGCCTGCCGCCCTTTCGGCGTGTCGAAGGCGATGGTGCCGTCCTCGGTGATCGGGGCCAAGCCGGCGGAGGCGAGCAGGTTCTGCGTCATCCAGTCGTCGTCGCCGGGGGTGTAGTACATGCCCATGACGTCGCCGCCGAGGGCGTCGATCTTGGCGGCGAGCGCGATGGTCCCGTCCCAGGTCCGCGGCATGTGGTCGGGATCGCCGCCCGCTTGGCGCACGAGGTCGGCGTTGTAGAACATGACGGGCGTGGAGGAGGTCCAGGGCAGGCCGTACTGGACGCCGTTTACCTGGGTGAAGGCCAGCACCTCCGGCGTGTAGCCGAGCGCCGCCATGTCCTTGCCCCGCATCACGTCGTCGAGCGGCCGGACCATGTCGCGCACCACGAGGTTGCCCAGAAGGTGGGATCCCACCATGAAGACGTCGGGCGCGTCGCCGGAGAGGCTCTGGCGGATCACCGAGACCAGCCCCTCGTCGTAATCGGTCGAGGGCGCCTGGAAGGTGATCTTCACGTCCGGATGCCTGGCCGTGTAGCGGTCGGCGATCTCGGTCTGCCACGTGGAATGGCTGGGCCAGGCGTGGAAGACCGTGAGGTCGGTTTCGGCCTGGGCGACGGCGGGCATCGCGGCGGCCAGAACCGCCAGCAGGGCGTTGCGATACATCGAGGATCCTTTGCGGGTTGCGGTCATTTTCCGGCGGCGAGCGTCAGGCCGCGGATGAGGTGTCGCTGCGCGAAGACGAAGCCCACGACCAGGGGCGCCGTGACCATCACGCCGCCCGCCATCAGCGCGCCGACGTTGCCCACGCTCTCGCCCGACGCGCGGAACGCGGCGAGGCCCAGGGGCGGGGTCATCATGTCGGCGCGCGTGACGACGACGAGCGGCCAGTAGAGGTCGTTCCAGTGCGCGATGACGCTGATCGTGGCGAACGCGGCGACGGCGGGCCACGCGGCGGGCAGCATCAGCCGCCAGACGATGGCGAACTCGGAGAAGCCGTCGAGCCGGGCGGCGTCCAGGACCTCGTCGGGGTAGGAGGCGAAGAACTGGCGGAAGAGGAAGATCCCGAAGACCGAGACGACGAAGGGGGCGACGAGCGCGGTGTAGGAGTTGAGGAGGCCGAGATGGGCGATGGCCACGTAGAGCGGGATCGCGGGCACCTGCATCGGGATCATCAGGCCCAGGACGACGGCCGCGAACAGGACGGGCCGGCCGAAGAACGGCAGCTTCGCCAGCGCGTACCCGGCGGGCGCGGCGATCAGCACCTGGAGGACGAGGATCGCCCCGCAGACGACGGCGCCGTTGAGCATGTAGCGCAAGAGCGGTACCTGCGTCAGCGCGAAGGCGTAGTTGTCGCGCGCGGCCGAGAGGCTGGGGCTCGGCAGCAGCGAACCCTCGTAGACGGTGCCTTGCGCCGCGAGGCTGACGGCGATCATGTAGACGAAGGGGAGGACCGTGGCGACGGCCGCCGCGATCAGCAGGAGGTTGCCGAGGGCGGAGGCGAGGCGCCTAGACATAGTGGACCCGCCCGTCGAAGAACCACACCTTGAGGATCGAGACGCCGGCGACGAAGCCCAAGAACGCGACGGCGAGCGCGGAGGCGAGGCCGATGTCGAAGAAGCGGAACGCCTGCTCGTAGAGGGTGTAGAGGATCATCGCGGTGGCGTTGTTGGGGCCGCCCAGGGTCAGGACCGCGACGGTTTCGAATTCGGAGAACGAGCGGATCAGGGTGACGACGGCGACGAACAGCGTGACCGGCCCCAGCATCGGCCACGTGACGAGCGTGAAGCGGCCCCAGCCGTCGTCGGCGCCGTCGACCGCCGCCGCCTCGTAGAGGTCCCGCGGGATCGTCGCCAAGCCCGCGACGAAGAGGAGGATGTTGTAGCCGACGAGCTTCCAGACGCCGATGACGGCAAGCGACCAGAGCGCCACGTCGGGGTCGGACAGGAAGCGCACCTTCTCGAACCCGAGCATCGAGAGCAGGGCGTTGACGAGCCCGAAGGTGGGGTGGAGCAGCACCTCCCACGCGGTCGCCATCGCCACCAGCGTCGCCGTCACGGGCAGGAAGAACACGGCGCGGAACAGGCCGCGCAGCCTGCCCTGCGCCTCGATCAGGAGAGCGAGGAGGAGGGCGAGGAAGATCGAGGCGGGCGCCACGACGGCGACGTAGAGGAAGGTGTTGGCGAGGCTTCGGCGGATGTTCGGGTCGGCCAGCATCGCGGCGTAGTTGTCGAGGCCCACCCACGCCATCCCCGGCATCCCGAACTGGTAGTCGGTCAGGGACAGCGCGAGGACGAGGCTGGACGGCGCGAAGAGGAGCACGAGCATGAGGGCCGCCGCGGGCGCGGCGAGGGCGAGGCCCGCCCGTCGCCGCGACCGGCCACCGGTCGCGTCGTCGCCGCGCAGGGCCGCGAGCCCGCCCGCGGGGAGGGATGCCGTCGCCACGTCAGGCGACCACCGACAGGTGGGGGGCATGCCCGGCGTCGCCCTCGGGGGCGGGGAAGATCCAGGCCGCCTCGGGATCGAAGGCGAGGATGCCGTGCCGCCCCCGCGGCCAGTCGGCGATCGTCTCGGACGGGATGCGCGCGACGCAGCGGGTGCCGTCGCGCAGCGCCACGAAGAGGTGGGCGTCGGAGCCGGCGTGCTCGGCGCGCCGCACGGTGAAGGGCAGGCCGCGGCCGGCTTCCATGACGCGGGCGTGCTCGGGCCTGAAGGCGACGACGCCCCCGGCCCGCGCGACGGGGGTGCCGCGCACGCGCAGCGACGGCAGGGTGTTTGCGATCAGCGCGGCCCCGACCGCGTTGAGGTGCGGCTGCGATAAAAAGCGCGCGACGTCGAGGTCGACGGGGTTGCGGTAGAGGTCGTCGGGCGTGCCGATCTGGCGGACGCGGCCGGCGAACATGACGACGACGCGGTCCGAGATCGCCATCGCCTCGGCCTGATCGTGGGTGACGAAGAGCGTCGTGGTGCCGAGGCGGCGCTGCAGGTCGTGCAACTCGCCCCGCGTCCGGTTGCGCAGGGCGGCGTCGAGGTTGGCGAGCGGCTCGTCGAGCAGGAAGAGCCGCGGCTCGCGGATCAGCGCCCGGCCGAGGGCCACCCGCTGGCGCTGCCCGCCCGAGAGCTGCGACGGCCTGCGGTCGAGGAGTGCTTCGATCCCGAGCAGGGCGGCCGTGCGTTCGACCCGTTCGGCGATCGCCCTGCGGACGGCGCCCGACCCGGGGACGAGCCGGCCCACGAGCCGGTTGCGCCCGAAGGGGCTGAGCTCCCGCATGACCAGGGGCGCCGCGAGGTTCTGCCGGCAGGTCATGTGCGGGTAGAGCGCGTAGGACTGGAACACGAACGCGATCTGCCGGTCCTTCGGCCGCAGGCCGCGCACCGACCGGTCGCCGATGCGGATGGTCCCGGCGTCGGCGTCCTCGAGCCCGGCGACGACGCGCAGCAGAGTGGACTTGCCGCATCCCGAGGGACCGAGGATCGACACGAACTCGCCGGGTGCGACGGAAAGGGAGAAGTCGTCCAGCGCGCGCGCCGGGCCGAAGGCGCGAACGATGCCCGATACGTCCAGGCTTTGCGATGCGGTCATCCAGTCTTTCCCCGGTTCATCGAAAACGGGCGCGGGCCTTTGGCCGGGTGCGTCGGTGCGTCAGGGCCTTCATGGGCTGTGGGCAGGTCGTCGGCGCGCGGAGGGGATATAGACCGGTCCAATGGGCGGCCTATCGACGGATCCGCGTTTTGGGTCTCTTCGAAATCAACCGATCATTACGAATCTCACGGCGCCGCGCCGGGGACCACGTCGGCCGGGAATGGCTCAGGCGACGACGAGGTGACCGTCGGGGTCGCGCCGCAACGTCCCGTTCCCTTCGGCAAGCACGGTCCGCGTGGCGGCCGCGTCGCGGGGCGACGGGGGAGGTGCTGCCGGTCCGGCCGGGCCGCGGTAGCACAGGAGTTCCAGGGCAGGGGGGCCAGCGACAGCGGCCTCCAGCCGCGTCACGTCGACGGCGACGCCGTCCGCGCCGTCGAGCCGGTCCTGCTCCGGCCCCTGGTTGAGGGTGTGTCCGGCCTCGGCGAGGCCGAACCGCGCGTAGAAGGCGAGGCTCGCCGCCGTGTCCCCGACGACGATCGCCGTGTGGTCGATGCCGAGGAAGGGGCCGTCGCCCGAAGGGGTCCGCCACCGCTCGGGCAGGCCGCCTTCGGGAAAGGCCAGCAGCTCCAGGGGGTGTCCTTCCGGGTCGCGGAACTTGAACGCGGTGACGCCGCCCGATGCTTCCGGCAGCGTCTGCGGCCCGCCCCGCGAGATCGGCGTCCAGCCGGGCACGGTCGAGAGTCGGCCCATGCTCGCGTCCATGTCGGTGACGACCAGGGCGAAATGCTGGAAGCGCCGGTCGAAGGACGCCACCCCGTCCGGATAGGGTCGGCCCGGCGGGTCGAAGACGATCAGTTCGACCGTCTGCCCGCCGAGGCGAAGGACGATCCCGTCCGGCGTATCGCCGGCGGGCACGAAGCCGAACGCATCCGCGTAGAAGCGCCTCAGCCCCGCCGCGTCGGCGGCCACGAGCCGGACGGCCGCGATCCCGCTCACGGGAACCCCGCGCCGCGCCGGTTGAGGTAGATCGCGTAGAGGGTCCGCGAGGCGGCGATGAACAGGCGGTTCCTGAGAAGGCCGCCGAAGGTCAGGTTGGCGACACGGTGGGGGACCAGGACCTTGCCGAGCAGGTCGCCCTTCGGGCTCAGGCAGTGCACCCCGTCGGCGGCGCTCGACCAGACGCAGCCCTCCTCGTCGACGCACATGCCGTCGCAGTAGCCGGGCGCGATCTTGTGGAAGACGTCGCCGCCGGCCAAGCGAGTGCCGTCGGGCGAGACGTCGAAGACGCGGATGAACTGGGCCGGGTCGTCCTTCGACTGATCGCCGGTCTCGGAGACGTAGAGCCGCTTCTCATCCGGCGAGAAGGCGAGGCCGTTGGGTCCTGCGAAGTCGCCCGCGGCGACCCGGACCTCGCCCGTCCCGGGGTCGAGCCTGTAGACGGCGGGCGGCTGCTCGCTCGTCTGGCGGCGCCCTTCGTAGTCGTTGAGGAGGCCGTAGACGGGATCGGTGAACCAGATGCTGCCGTCCGAACGGGCGACGACGTCGTTCGGCGCGTTCAGGCGCCTGCCCTCAAAGCGGTCGACGAGGCGGGTCACGCCGCCGTCGAACGCCGTCCGGAACAGGCAGCGGTGGAGGTGCGAGCAGGCGACGAGCCGTCCCGACGGGTCGCGCGTCTGGCCGTTGGCGTAGCCGGACGGCGACCTGTAGACCGAGACGCCCCCGGCCCGGCCCCCGACGCCCTCGGTCCAGCGCATCGTCCGGTCGTTCGGCAGGTCCTGGAACAGAAGGCAGCCCCAGTCGCCCATCCAGACCGGCCCCTCGATCCAGCGGAACCCGGTGGCCAGTTCCTCCAGCCCCGCGTTGTCGAGGACGAAGCGGGCGAAACGCCGGTCGACGATCTCGAAGCCTTTCATGAGAGCAGCCCTCAGGCGAAGCGGCAGGGCGTGGTCTCGCCCCGGGGCGTGTCGAACTGCACGAGCATCAGCACGGCGGGCTCCTCCCCGACCGTGCCGGACAGGTGCCCCTTCCCGCCGTCCCGTTCCGCGCAGCCCTGATCCTCGCCGAACGAGATGTCCCCCGGTCCCATCTCGACCCGCAGGCCGTCCATCGCCTCCACGAACCAGCGGCCCGAAAGGGGGATGATCCACTGCGGCTTGGGGTTCTCGTGCCAGGCCCCGACCCAGCCGACCGGCAGCACCGTGACCATCACCGTCATCCCGTCGTGGTGCTTCTCGCCCTGCCACTGCGGGGCGGCTTCGGGCTGGATCGCCTGCATCTCGAAGCGGGTCATCCGGCAACGGGTCTGGCGGCTGACGCCGTCCGCGCCCACGAAGAGGTGCCAGTAGGGAACGGTGGGGGCATCGCTCATGGCTGTGCTCCGATCGGGACCGAGGCGTAGGGGTGGGTCGAGGACAAGGGGTCGGCGAAGAAGGCGCCGGTCGTGGGCGCCGTCGTGCCGAAGGTGATGAGGAGGAAGCCGCCCGCGAGCGCGAAGTTCTTCATGAAGTCCCAGAACAGGTCGCGCCCGCGGCTCGCGCCCCGCCACGCGAAGTCGCCCTCCGCCCAGAAGCGCTTATAGAGGAGCGCCGTCGCCACGCAGTAGCCGGCGAGGATGAACGCGGCGAGCCGGTCGGCGGCGCCGGTGAGCACGCCGAGCGACATGACGACCTCGACGAACAGGCCCACGCAGATCAGCGCGGCCCCGACGCCCCGCGAGATGCCGATCCCGGTGGCCTGGCCGACGGCACCCTCGAAGTTCCGGACCTTGTCGAGCGCGCTGAACGGCAGGAACAACCCGACCAGCAGGAGGCGGACGAAAAAGGCGATCAGGACGGCGAGGGTCACGTTGCGGGCCGCGCGGCGATGGGTGCGATACAGAGGAGAACGCGCGGCGTGCGCAAGCGTTGCGGGGGTGGGAATCGTGTCGCACGTCTGGAATGCCACGCGCGCAGGCGCACTTCTCGATCGGTCTGAAACCCACCCGCTTCCGAAGGAACGCCCGATGGCCGAAGACCGCTACGACGTCGTGATCATCGGCTCCGGCCCCGGCGGCGGCACGGCCGCGTGGCGGCTGGCGCAGACCGGCAAGCGCGTCCTCCTGCTCGAACGCGGCGGCTACCTGCCCCGCGAGCGCGAGAACTGGGACGCCGACGCCGTGTTCAACCAAGCGCGCTACCAAGCCGACGAGACGTGGTTCTCGTCCGACGGCAAGAGCTTCAGGCCGGGGCTGCACTACTACGTCGGCGGCAACAGCAAGGTCTACGGCGCGGTCCTCTTTCGCCTCCGCGAGAGCGATTTTGGCGCGGTCGCCCACGTCGACGGCGTCTCGCCCGCGTGGCCGCTCGGCTACGACGCGTTCGAGCCCTACTACCAGAAGGCGGAGGAACTCTACTACGTCCACGGGCTGCGCGGCGACGACCCGACCGAGCCGCCCGCGAGCGGCCCCTACGCCTATCCGCCGCTCCAGCACGAGCCGCGCATCCAGGAACTGTTCGACGACATGCGGCGCCTGGGCCACCGCCCGTTCCACCTGCCCGTCGGCATCCGCCTCGACGAGCGGGACACCCTGCCGCTGCCGCACTCGCCCTGCATCCGCTGCAACGCCTTCGACGGCTACCCCTGCCTCACCAACGGCAAGGCGGACGCGCAGATCGTCTGCGTCGACCCGGCGCTCGCGGCGCACCCGAACCTCACGCTGATGACGGGCACCTGCGTCGAGCGGCTCCTGACCGATCCGGGCGGGCATACCGTCACCGGGGTCGAGGCGGTGCAGGGTGGGCAAAAGAGGGTCTTTAAGGCCGACATCGTCGTCGTCGCCTGCGGTGCTTTGTCCTCGGCGCTCCTCATGCTGCGCTCGGCCAACGACGCCCACCCGGACGGGCTCGCCAACGCCTCGGGCCTCGTCGGGCGCAACTACATGCGCCACAACAACGCCGTCGTGCTCGCGGTCTCGAAGACGCCGAACCGGACCCGGTTCCAGAAGACGCTGGGCCTCAACGACTTCTACCACGCGCCCGAGAACGGCGGCATGGGCGACTGGGACTACCCGCTCGGCCACATCCAGATGGTCGGCAAGTCGCAGGGGCCCCAGATCGAGGGCGAGGCGCTGCCCGGCTTCCTCCAGTGGTTCCCGGACCGTCCCTTCGCCTGGATCGCCGAGCACGCGCTCGACTTCTGGCTGACCTCCGAGGACCTGCCGCTGCCCGAGAACCGCGTCTTCTACAAGGACGGGCGGGTCCACCTCGACCTGACGCCGACGAACATGGAGGCGCACCGCCGCCTGCGCGAGAGGCTGCGCCAACTGTGCGGCAAGCTCGACGCCCACCCGCATCTGCTCGACCGCAGCCTCTACTTCGGCAAGGACGTGCCGATCGGCGGCACCTCGCACCAGGCCGGGACGATGCGCTTCGGGACCGACCCCGCGACCTCGGTGCTCGACCTCGACTGCAAGGCGCACGGGATCGACAACCTCTACGTCACCGACGCCAGCTTCTTTCCCTCGATCGGCGCCGTGAACCCGACGCTCACCATCGTCGCCAACGCCCTTCGGGTCTCGGACCGCATCGCGGCGCGGCTCGCGGCGTGACCCCTAGAACTCCCCGCCCGCCCTGATTTCGTTCCAGCGGATGACCGCGGTAGTCGGCGTTGTGCTTCAGCCCCTTCCCGGTCGCCGCCGCGTTGGTCTTGCCGCTGCGCGCGAAGGCTTCCTCGTCCAGGCCGCACTCCCGGGCCGCGTCCGCCGCGAAGTCGATCGCGGCGCGGTTCATGCGGGTCTGCTTGCGGTCGTGCTCCAGGTTCCCGCCGTAGTCGTCGGAGGCGAGGTCGTGCGGCAGGTCGATCATGAAGCCGGAGTTGCGTCCCCCCGGCCCCTCGGCGACGCGCCGGGCCTCCAGGACCGCGATCGAGTCCTCCGGCCGCAGCCGCTTCAGGCGCCGGACGGCGGCGAGCCCGGCGAAGCCGGCGCCGATCACGAGCCAGTCGGCCGTCGCCGGCCGCTCAAGCTCGATGGGATCCGGGGCCGAAGGCAGGATCGCGTTCCAGCCCGCCGGCCCGGATCCTTCGGCAGCTTCCCCACGCGGATCGAGGTCATGTGCCCCTCAACCGTCGTTGTTGAGCGCGTCGACGCCCGGATCGAGCCCGGCCATGGGAGCGGCGCCGTCCCCGCGGATCGGTCGACTCAGGCTTCCTTTCCGATCGCCGCGACCGCGGCGTTCATGGTGCGGACCACCTCGGCGAACGCGCGCTTCTCGTCCTCGTTCAGGGGCTGCAACGGGCGGCGCGGCGGGCCGGCGTCGATGCCGCAGAGCGTGAGGCCGTGCTTGATGCACTGGACGAACTTGCCGCCCTGCTCCAGGACCCGCATCAGGGGCAGCATCGCCGACATGATCCGCCGCCCCTTGGCGAAGTCGCCTTCGAGCGCGCAGGCCCGGTAGAGCGCGAGGTGGGCCTCGGGCGCGAAGTTCGACCCGGCGCAGACCCAGGAGCGGGCGCCCCAGGCGAAGAATTCGAGCGCCTGATCGTCCATGCCGCAGGAGAGCTGGATGTGCGGGTAGTCGCGCGCCAGCATGTGCAGCCGGTTAGGGTCGCCCGAGCTTTCCTTGATGGCGCAGAAGTTCGGGTTGTCGCCGAGGCGGTCCAGCGTGTCCTCGTCCATGCTGACGCCCATCCGGCCCGGATAGTTGTAGAGCATGACCGGCAGGTTCGCCACACGGTCGATGGCGAGCGCGTGCAGCGCGATCTCGTGCCCCGTCGGGGCGGCGTAGGGGGGCGTTGCGACCAGAAGGGCGTCGGCGCCCGCCTCCTTCGCGGCCAGGGCGTAGGCGACGCTGTCCTCGGTGCGGATGGCGCCCGTGCCGACGACGAGCGGCAGTCGGCCCCTGATCGCCTCCTTGGCAAGGCGCATCAGCCCGACCCGCTCCTCGGCCGTCTGCGCGTAGTACTCGCCCGTGGTGCCGGCGACGATGATGCCGTGCACCCCGGACGCGATCAGGTGCTCGACGACGGCGGCGAAGCGGTCATGGTCGATCGAGAAGTCCGCCCCGTGGGGGGTGACGACCGGGGTGTAGATCCCCTCGAAGTTCATGGCGAAGTTCATGGCAAAACCCGTCCCCGTTCTCCTGCCGCACGGGCCAGAGGGCTACAGCCCCGGACGGCGGAAAGCCCATCGAAAAGTCTCGTTTCGTGCCTGAGTACCGCGCGGCCTACCGTCCCCCTGAAACTCCTCGTTCTTGGTCCTGCGCTACCACGACCTTCCTTCCCTCCGCGTGCTCGGCGTTCGTAGCCGCGGCCAGACAGGAAAACCCCGAGCCCGCGGCGGCCGAACCCAACGTCACCCCCGGCGCCGTGAGCCGACATATCCGGGTCCTGGAGAGAACGATCTCGGCATCGCCCTGTTCCTGCGCAGTTGGCAGGGGGTCACGCTCACGCCCGAGGAACCTTGGGTCGTCCTGTCGAACGGGTTCGGCCGCGCCGCCGACGCCGTGCGGCGCATCAGGAGCGGCAGCGGCGCCTCCAGGGTGACGCTCGCTTGCACCAAAGCGTTCGCCATCCCATGGCTCATGCCCCGGATGGGTGGAGTCTGGCGGTCCCACCCGGACCCATCGTCGACCGCCTCATCTCCGACGACGCCCGCGACACGCGGCGGCCCGAGGTCGACCCGCGCGTCCGCTACGGCCCCGGCGCGTGGCCGGGCAAGGCCGGCGCCCGGCCCTGGACGGCGTGCGGACCCTCCTCGCCTTCGTCCGCCTCGTACCCGTCGTCATGCCGTTCGGCATCGGCATCGGCAACGCGCCGGGCGTCATCGTCACCGTGATCTTCGCCGTGCCCCCCTCATCCGGTTCACGAACCTCGGCATCGTCCTCGACCGGATGACCCAGGCGATGACCCGGCAAAGGCGCCGCCCCGGTGGGGTCTGGGAGCAGGGTCCCGCAGGCTTCGTCCGCCGCCGGCGCGCCGGCCGCAGCAGCGTCCGTTGTTGTTGCTTGAAGGAAGGCCGCGCGCTCCACGGGCCGCCCGCTTGCACGCCCGATCGGCCGCGTGTTACACTTCCGCGCACCCTTCCTGGTGAGCGCCATGAACAGCCTTCAGGCGGACGCGGTGCCCCGTCCGTCCGCCGAGGAAACCGAGGCTTTCGACGCCGCCTTCGCGTGCGTCCACGGCGCGCGCATGGCCTACGTCGTGCTCAACGCGCGGACCCGCTCGCATCCCGACTACGTCGATCCCGAAGGCTTCATCGACGGCGTCTGCACGGCGGCGTTCGCCGACCGGGCGCTCTGGACGCCCGAGCGCGTCGACCGCTTCTGGCGCCACGTCGAGGGGCGGGACCCGCCCGCCAAGTTCGCGCTCGTCGCGGCGTCCCTCCACGCCCTGCGGCGGGGCGAGCGGGCCAGGGCCGGCGCGTCGGCGAAGCGGGCGCTGGCGCTGTTGCAGAACGACCTGTTTCTCCAGTCGATCCACCGCCGGGCGACGAGGCCGGAAGCCGACGACGAGGGCTTGAAGGAACGCTTCTGCCGGGTGCCGTTCGAGAACCTGGAGACGGCGCCGAACGGCGACGCCTACTTCTGCTGCCCCGCGTGGCTCCCCGTCCCGATCGGCAACATCGAGGACGGCGACGTGTGGAACGCGCCCGCCGCCCAGGACATCCGGGCCTCGATCCACGACGGCTCGTACCGCCATTGCAGCCGTGTCCACTGCCCGAAGCTGTCGGGGGGCACCCTCGAGGCGAAGGCGGACATCAAGGACAGGGCCCTGGCCGCCGTCGTCGCGGCGAAAGCGACCCGTCTGGAGCGGAAGCCGAAGAACGTCATCCTCTCGCACGACCGCTCGTGCAACCTCGCCTGCCCGTCCTGCCGCACCGGCCTCGTGCTCGCCGGCAAGGCCGAGCAGGACCGGCTCAACCGCCTCGCCGACGAGACGATCTTCCCCCTGCTGTCCGACGCCAAGCGCCTGCGCCTCACCGGCAGCGGCGACCCGTTCGGCAGCGCCCACTTCCAGTACGTCCTGAAGAACCTGCACAAGGCCGGCAATGACGCCATCCGCCTCGTCCTCCAGACGAACGGCCTCCTCCTCACCGAAAGGCTCTGGAACGGCCTTCGGCTCGAAGGCCGGGTCGATGCCGTCATCGTCTCCGCCGACGCCGCCGACGCCGCGACCTACGCGGTCGTCCGCCGGGGTGGGGACTTCGCGCGCCTCCTGCGCAACCTCGACTTCGTGGCAAGCCTGCGCCGGGAGGGGCGGATCGGGTCGTTCCGCCTCGATTTCGTCGTCCAGGCGCTCAACTACCGGGAAATGCCCGCCTTCGTCCGCCTCGCCCGCCGCCTCGGCTGCGACGGCGTCAAGTTCCAGATGCTGCGCAGCTGGGGCACCTTCGCCGCCGACGAGTACGCGGGCCACGACGTGGGCGCCCCCGCGCACCCGGCGCACGGCGACTTCCTGGCCGTCCTCCGCGACCCGGCCCTCGACTGGGAGGGCGTCGAGGTCTGGGGCCTCGACCGGAGCCTGCGCACCGCCTGACCGGGAGAGCGCCGGGGCGATGGACCGGGTCCGAAGTCCCGGCCCCCGTGCAAGGACGGCCTAGTTCGCCGGGGCTTTTTCGGCGGGTTCGCCGCCGGCCTCCTGCGCCGCCCGCTCGCTGATCCTGGTCGCGTAGTCCATGACGTGGAAGACGTAGTTCTCCTCGACCGTGCCCTGGAACAGGTGCGCCCAGGGACCGATGGCGTAGATGCCCAAGTCCTCGCCGCCGTGGGTCTCGCTCTCCAGGGGCACGGTCGCCTGCTGGAGGTAGTCGATGTCGGTCGTGTCGACCTTGGACGGGTCCGGCCGCTCGCCGGGCATCGGCTTCTGCCCCTCGCCGCTCTCGGCGCTGGCGTCGACGTTGTCCTTCGTCGCGGCCGGGACCGAGCCCGCCGGGTCCTCCGGCGGCCGGACGAAGGCGCCCGGCCCGTTCGAGAAGCCGATCGTCGTGTAGGGCTTGCCGTCGAGGCCGAGGATCGGCTCGTCGTCGACGCCGACGACGATGCCCAGGATCGGGTTGCCGCGCTTGGGGTAGCCGCTCATGGTGAGCGTGTGGCTGTGGTCGCCCGTGACGACGATCAGCGTCTCGTCCGTGTCCACCTTGGCGAGCGCCGTCTTCACCGCCTCGTTGAGCGCGGCGGCGTCGGTGAGGGTGCGGTAGGCGTTGCCGGCGTGGCTCGCGTGGTCGACGCGCCCGCCCTCCACGAGCAGTACGTAGCCTTCGTCGTTGCGCGCGAGGACGTCGATCGCCTTGCCCGTCATCTGGGCGAGCGAGGGTTCGCCGGCCTCGTCCCCGGCGCGGTCGGCCTCGTACGCCATGTGCGAGCGGTTGAAGAGGCCGAGCAGGTGCGTCACCTTCGCCGCATCGACCCCGTCGAACTGCTTTTGATTCCAGACGTAGGCCGCCCCGTCGCCGCCCTTCTCGACCCACTCCTGCGTGAGGTCGCGCCCGTCGGCGCGCTCGCCCATCTTGCCCTCGTCCTCGGGGTCGTCCGCGCTCTCGGGCAGGAACTTCGTGCGCCCGCCGCCCATCGCCACCTCGAACCCGTCACCGTAGGGGAACTCGATCAGCTGGCGGGCGATGTCGGGGCAATCGAAGCCCGCCCTGATCGCCTTCGCCTCGTCGCCGTCGGGCTTGACCCCGGCTTCGGCCACGGCGTCGTCGACGCTCTCGGCTATGTCCGAGTCGCTCTCCCAGTCGCGGTTGGCGATGTGCGCGTAGGTGGCGCCCGGGGTCGCGTGGGTGAGGCGGGCGGTGCTGACGACCCCCGTCGACATGCCGATGCTCTCGGCCAGCTCGAAGATCGTCGTCACCTTCTTCGTCTTCTGGTCCGCGCAGTCGCCGACGTCGGCGTCCTGGCTCAGGCTCATGATGTCGTTCTTCGCCTTGACGCCGGTCGTGAAGGCCGCCGCCGTCGGCGCCGAATCCGACACCTGCCCGTCGTGCGAGTAGGTCTTGGAGGCGGCGAGGTAGGGGAAGGCCTCGAAGGCGAGCACGTTCGACTCGCCGTCGACCCCGCGCCGCTGCCCCTCGAAGATGCGCGCCGTCGTCACGGTGGAAAAGCCCATGCCGTCGCCGACGAACAGGATCACGTTCTTCGCCCGGTCCGTGTTCGGCCGCTGCGCCAGCACCTTCTTCAAGGTTTCCTGCGCCCGCTTGTAGTAGGAGTCGTCGGTCTGGGTCAGCGTCGCCCCCCCGGCGGCCCACGCCGGAACGGCGAGCGCCGCGATGCCGGCGCCGGCGAGAAGGGCCGCGCGCAGGCGGGGCGGTAAGCGGTTCATGAAGGTTCCCCCCGATGTCGAGCGGGACGTGCGGTCCTTGAACCATGCCTTGTGACAGGAATATGGCCCGGGCGCAAAGGGGCGCCCCCTTGGGGCCGACCCCGCGCCCGGAGCGTGTGCGGGTGGCGAAGCGTCTACCGGCCCTCCCGCCCGCCCCCCGCGACGGCGATGACCGCGACGATGAGCAGGCCCGTCAGGAGCTGGCGGACGCCCGTGCTGACGCCCGAGGCGTTGAGCATGGCGACGAGGAGGAAGAGGAACATGGCCGCCCCCCAGAGGCCCGGCAGGTTCGCCCGGCCGCCGGCGACGCTGGTGCCGCCGATGACGACGACGGC
>JAGRGG010000277.1 GCA_020445645.1 Geminicoccaceae bacterium
AGGTTCTGCCCGCCGGCGACGAAGGCGTTGATCGCCGGATCCTGGACGACGAAGATCCGGATCGCCTCGGGGTCGAGCCCGGCGGCGGCGAACAGAGGGTCGGCGATCCGCCGGACGAGCGCCTCGACCTCGGCGTCGCGGATCAGCGCCTGGGCGAGCGCCGCCTGGCCCAGGAACAGCCAGACCGCGAGCGCGAGGAGGGCACGGCGCCGGAGGGACTTGAGGAAAAGGGCCAAGGACAACCTCGTCGAAGCGTGATTTGACCGTTCCCGACCCGTGGGCCAAGGTGCGACGTACCTACCACAACGCAAGTCTAACATGACACGGCGACGCCGCGAAACCATCCTCTCGCACGGCCCCTCCGATCGCGCGGGCCGGATCAGCCCCTTCATCGTCATGGAGGTGATGGAAGCCGCCGCCGCGCGCGCGGCGACGGGGGCCGCCGTCTACCACCTCGAGGTCGGCGAGCCCGGCGGCGGGGCACCCTCGGCCGCGCGCGCGGCGGCGGCGCGGGCGCTCGAAGGGAGCCCGCTCGGCTACACCCTGCCGCTCGGCCTGCCGGAATTGCGGCGGGCCGTAAGCGGCCTCTACCGCCGCTGGCACGGGCTCGACGTGCCGGCGGAGCGGATCGCGGTGACGGCGGGCGCGTCCGGCGCCTTCATCCTGGCCTTCCTGGCGGCCTTCGACGCGGGCGACCGGGTGGCGCTCGCCGAGCCCGGCTACCCCGCCTACCGCAACATCCTGGAGGCGCTCGACGTCGAGGTGGTGGGGCTGCCGACGGGGATCGCGGAGGGCTTCCAGCCGACGCCGGACCTGCTCGCCGCCGTGCCGGACCTGGACGGGCTCGTCGTCGCCGGCCCCGCGAACCCGACGGGGTCGATCATAGGCGAGGGGCCGATGCGGAACCTCGTCGGCCACGCGCGGGCGCGGGGCGTCCGCCTCGTCTCGGACGAGATCTACCACGGGCTCGTCTTCGAGGGCGCAGCATCGAGCGCGCTCGCCTTCGACGACCAGACCCTCGTCGTCAACAGCTTCTCCAAGTTCTTCGGCATGACCGGCTGGCGGATCGGCTGGCTCGTCATGCCGGACGACCTCGCCCCCGCGATCGGGCGCCTCGCCCAGAACCTGTTCATCTCGCCGCCCGCGATCGCGCAGCACGCGGCCCTGGGCGCGCTCGGGGCCGAGGACGAGCTGCGCCGGCGGCTCCCGCCCCTGCGGCGCAACCGCGACCGGCTCCTTCGCGCCCTGGAACGGGGCGGGGTCGGGCGCACCGCCCCGGCCGAGGGCGCCTTCTACCTCTACGCCGACCTGGGCGACCTCACCGACGATTCGCCGGCCTTCTGCAAGCACCTCCTCGCCGAGACCGGGATCGCCATCACCCCCGGCACCGACTTCGACCGCAAGCGCGGCCACCGCTTCGCCCGCCTGTCCTACGCCGGGCCGGAGGACGAGGTGGCGGCGGCGGCCGGGCTGCTCGAACCTTGGCTGAAGGCGCAAGGGCGCCGGTGAGGCGGGGGCGGCGGGCCGACGAGGCCCGCGCGTCGCCTATCCATCGTGGGCGACCCCGTCGTGGGCGACCCCGTCGTGGGCGACGATGTTGATCAGGCGCCCGAACGGGTCGCGGACGTAGAAGCGCTCGACGCCCCACGGCTCCAGCTTCGGGCCGTACTCGATCGCGTACCCCGCCCCGAGCACGGCCCGGCGGACCGCTTCGAGGTCGTCCACCTCGATGGACACGTCCGGCACCGGCGTGCCCGAGCCCCCCTCGCTGGCGACGCTGATCTGCGGCGCGGCCGTGCCTTCGGCGGCGAAGGTCAGGATCCAGCCGTGGTCCATGACCGGCCGCATCCCCAGCACGTCGCCGTAGAACGCCTTGGCGTCGGCGACGCGCGCCGCCGCGATGTTGGTCACGATGCGCTTGACGGCCATTCGACCCTCCCCAACGCGGCGCGTTCCGTCGCGCCCTGCACGCAAAACGACTTCGGGATGCGGTCGGCGGGTTGTAAGGAATATAAACTTAACATATATGACGCTGCGACCGACAACGACGCTTGAAGTCCGAACCGATGAACCACGACGCGACTTGGTGGCCGCAGGCGCAGGCGGCGCTCGCGGCCCTCATGGCCTTCCTCGCCGCCCGGACGACGCCGCGCCGTTCGGTGGCCTCAGCCCTCGAGCGCCTCGCAGGCCCTGACGATCCGCCGTCCCGCCTCCCGCACCGCCTCGGTCGCGGTCGCGTAGGAGACGCGGAAGTGGGGGTCGAGGCCGAACGCCGTGCCCTGGACGACGGCGACGCCGGCGCCCTCCAGGAGGTAGCGGGCGAAATCGTCGCTGGAATGAAGCTCCCCCCCGTCCGGGGTGCGCCTGCCGATGACGCCGGCACAGTTCGGGTAGACGTAGAAGGCGCCCTCCGGGGTGGCGCAGCTCAGGCCGGGGGCCTCGTTGAGGAGCCCGGCGATGAGGTCGCGGCGCTCCTTGAACGCCTCGTTGCGCTCCGCGAGGAAGCCGAGGCCGCCGTTCAGCGCAGCCACCGTCGCGGCCTGGCTCACCGAGCAGGGGTTGGAGGTGCTCTGCGACTGCACCTTGGCGATCGCCATGACGAGGTCCTTCGGCCCGCCTGCGTAGCCGATCCGCCAGCCGGTCATGGCATACGCCTTGGCGACGCCGTTGACGGTGAGGGTGCGGCCCTTGAGGTCGGGCGCCGCCTCGGCGAACGAGGCGAAGACGAAGCCGTCGTAGACGAGGTGCTCGTAGATGTCGTCGGTCATGACGTGGACGTGCGGGTGGCGGCGGACCACCTCGGCCAGGGCTTCCAGGTGCGCCCTCGGGTAGGCGGCCCCCGTGGGGTTGCTCGGGCTGTTGAGGATCAGCCACTTCGTGCGCGGCGTGATCGCGGCTTCGAGCCGCTCCGGGGCGAGCTTGAAGCCGCTCGCGGCGTCGCAGGCGACGAAGACGGGGGTGCCGCCCGCGAGGAGGGTCATGTCCGGGTAGGAGACCCAGTAGGGGGCCGGGATGACGACCTCGTCGCCGGGGTTCAGGGTCGCCATGAGGGCGTTGTAGAGCACCTGCTTGCCGCCGGTGCCGACCGTGACCTCGCCGACCTCGTAGGCGATATTGTTCTCGCGGCGGAACTTCTCGACGATCGCCTTCTTGAGCGCCGGCGTGCCGTCGACGGCCGTGTACTTGGTCTCGCCCCGGCGGATCGCCTCGATCGCCGCCTCCTTGACGTGGTCGGGCGTGTCGAAGTCGGGCTCGCCGGCGCCGAGGCCGATGATGTCGCGGCCGGCGGCCTTCAGCTCGCGGGCGAGGTTGGTGACGGCGATGGTCGGCGAGGGCTTGATGCGGGCGAGGCTGTCGGCGATGAAGGCCATGGGGCGGGACTCCGGCTGCGATTGGCCCCGCACCTTCTAGACCCGCCCCGCCGACGCTTCAATGCGAAGGCCGCTTCCGAACGAACCCGGCGCCGGGTCGCCTGACCCGGCCGCGTCACCTCTGCCCCCCCTCCTTCGGACGGATGACGGACCACAGCCCCCGCGCGGCGGCGGACGCGCCCGACGGGCGGAGGATGGCGATGGCGCCGGGCGGGACGCGCGCGGGGGTGCTCTGCTGCCCCGCCCGCCGCGCCGGGCCGGCGACGATCTGCGGCAGGGTGAACAGCCCCTGGAGGGCGATGGCGCCGGCGCCCGGCGCGCGCCCCCCGCCGGGGACGGCCCCGGTGGCGGAAGCGGCGAGGGAAGCGAGGACGGTTTCGGTCGGCGCCCCTTCCAGGCTCGCCCAGTGGCGGTAGACCTTCTCGCGGTAGCCGGGTCCGCGCGCCGGGTCGGCCGAGTGGTAGCGGGCGACGGCGTCCTCCCAGGAGCCCGTCTCGCCCTTCAGGCGGACGAGGAAGCCGGCGGCGTAGGCGAGGTTGGCGGCGGGGTCGAACGCCTCCTCCAGGTCCCGAAAGGCGTCCGGGTGGTACATGAGGTTGATCTGGGCGCAGCCGACGTCGATGTTGCGCCGCCCCTCCGCCCGGAGGCGGCGCACGGTCCGGATCGCCTCCGGCTTCGTGTCGAGGACGAAGGCGTCGGCGCCGGCCCGGACCGTCCAGGGCCAAGCAAAGCCCCGCCTCGCCTCGGGGTCCCAGCGCCCGCTCTCGGCGAGGCTGACGGCGTAGAGGAGGCCGTCCGGGATGCCCCGCCCGCGCTCGATCCCCCCCGCGGCGGCGAGGCAGGCCCCGCCCCAGCCCTGGGCGCGCGCGGACGCCGACGCCAGCAGGAGGCAGAGGCAGAAGGCGCAAAGATGAAGGGCGGCGGAAAGACCCTGGCTCATGCGGCGCAGGTTAGGCCGGGGAGAGTGAAAGGGTGGTTAACGGGATGAGGATTACGCTTCGCGTATCAGGCGGCGGTGACGATCTCGGACGGCAGGAGGAGGGCGCCGAGCCACCCGACGAGCCGGGCGAGCGCGGCGTCGAGGCGGGCGACCCCGGCGGGGTCGATGCTGCCCGTGGCCTCGTCGAGGAACAAACCGCGGCGGATCTCGATCTGGAGCGCGTGCAGGCGGAGGTGCGGCCGGCCGTAGCGCTCGGTGATGTGCCCGCCGGCGTAGGGGTGGTTGAGGGCGACGGCGAGGCCCTCGTCGGCGAGGCGCCGGCGGGCGGCCTGGGTCAGTTCCGCGCCGCAGCTGCGCCCGAAGCGGTCGCCGAGCGCCACGTCGACCCTTCTGCCCTCGGCGACGGCGAGCTGGTCCGGCATCGAGTGGACGTCGAGGAGGAGGGCCTGCCCGTGGGCGGCGCGAAGGGCGGTGAGCCTCCGCCCGAGCACGGCGTGGTAGGGGGCGTAGGCGTCGGCGAAGCGGCGCCGCAGCGCCGCCTCGGCGAGGCTGCCCGGATAGATCCGCGCGTGGCCGACGCGGGTGGGGATGACGCCGAGCCCGGCCCGGACCCTGGGCGTGAGGTCGAAGCCGCGCCGGGAGCCCTTCGGCAGGAGGGCCGGGTCGATCTCGGCGGGCGCCCGGTTGAGGTCGACGACGGCGCGCGGGTGGAGCGCGCAGACGGCCCCGGCCCCGGCCGCCACCGCCGCCTCGACGAAGAGGTCGGTCGGGCCGTCGTCGAGCGGGCGGAAGTCCTGGGGGCGAAGCGGGGTCGTTGCGAGGAACCAGTCGGGGTAGACGCGCCCGCTATGCGGCGACGACAGGAGCACGGGGCGGGCCGTGACCTCGGGACCAAGGCAGCGTACCGACAACGACCGCTCCTTCGAGGCGGGAAGAACCACGAGAACCTTATAGGCTAAAGACGGCTCGCTCCAATGGGTTGCGGGGCGGGCGCGACGTATTTACCCGCCCGGCCGGTCGAGCACCGCGCGCAGCCTGCGGGCGACGAGGGCGGCGAGGCGGGGGCCGTCCCCGGCCGTGCGCCTCGCCCGCCCCGCCGTGCGGAGGAGGCCCGCCCGTTCGGGGCCCGGTCGGTCGAGCGCGGCGGCGCGCAAACGGCCCCGATCGAGGGCCTGGAAGAGGGCGGCTTCATCGACGGCGCCGCCCGGGCTCGCGTCGACGAGGACGGCATCGGGGCGCAGCCGGGCGAGGTCGCCGCCGTCGAGCCGGCAGGCGGGGCCGCGTTCCCCGCCCGGCGGATGCAGCGAGAGCACGTCGGCCCGGGCGAGGAGGGCGTCGCGGGTCACGGGCTCGACGTCGCGCCAGGAGGCGCTGCCCGGGCGCAGGCCCGGGTCGTGGGCGACGACGCGGGCGCCGAGGCCGCGCGCGGCGTAGGCGACGCCGCGCGCCGTGCGGTCGAAGCCGAGGAGGGCGAAGGTGGCGCCGAAGAGGCATCTTCCCCCGCCCCCGCCCCCGCCCCCGCCCTCCGCGACGAACAGCCCGCGGAGGAGGACGAGGGCGGCGGCGACGACGTACTCGGCCACGGCGACGTCGAACCCGCCCTCGCCGTCGCAGACCGCGATCCCCCTGGTCCGGCAGAGGGCGGACGCGATC
>JAGRGG010000278.1 GCA_020445645.1 Geminicoccaceae bacterium
TCTATCAGGTGCTCTCGACCGACGTGCAGGATCACCTGGACGAGTACGCGACCCTGAAGGCGATGGGCTACCGGGGGCGCTATTTCCTGGGCGTCGTCTTCGAGGAGGCCTCGATCCTGGCCGGGTTCGGCTTCGTCCCCGGCCTCTCCATCGCCCTCGTCCTCTACGCGCTCGCGGCCAGGGTGACGGCGCTGCCGGTCGACATGCCGCCCCTTCGCGCGCTCGCCGTGTTCCTCCTCACGCTTGCCATGTGCGCGGCCTCGGGGGCACTCGCCACCCGCAGGCTCAACCGCGCCGACCCGGCGGACCTATTCTGATGGCGGCCCCCGTCATCAAGGTGCAGGGATTGGGCCACGCCTTCGGCGAGGGCGAGGCGCGAAAGCCCGTCTTGTTCGACCTCGACCTCACGGTCGGGCGGGGCGAGGTGGTGATCCTGATGGGCGCGTCGGGCTCCGGCAAGACGACGCTGCTCACCCTGATCGGCTGCCTGCGCGCGGTGCAGAGCGGCAGCGCCGTGCTCCTCGGCCGGGAGCTGAACGGGGCGGGCGAGGCCGACCTCGTCGCGCTGCGCCGACGCTTCGGCTTCATCTTTCAGGCGCACAATCTGCACGAGAGCCTGACGGCGCTCCGGAACGTGCGGATGGGCCTAGAAGTGCTGGGGGGAGAGGCGCTGCAAGGCTGGGAAGACGCCTGCCGGCACGCGCTCGCCCTGGTCGGGTTGAAGGATCGCGCCGACTACCTGCCGGCCAAGCTGTCGGGCGGGCAGAAGCAGCGGGTCGCGGTGGCGCGAGCGCTGATCGCGGGGCCGGAGATCGTCTTCGCCGACGAGCCGACGGCGGCGCTCGACAAGGCGAGCGGCCGGGCGGTCGTCGACCTCCTCCGCCGGCTCGCCGACCGGCGCGGCACGACCTGCCTCCTCGTCACCCACGACAGCCGCATCCTGGACGTGGCCGACCGCGTCGTGCGGATGGAGGACGGGCGGATCGTCGGGGACGGCATAGGGAAATAAGTTTTCCTGCCTGAAGTCCGCTTCATAAGGTAATGAAACACCCAGGAAAACGACGGTTCCGAACGCGGCCCCATCAAGGGTGGGGATTGACGGGAAGGCCGGCTTCCGGCATTAGGGCGCGCGGGCGGCGGAAGCCCAAAAAAGAGGCCGCTTGCTTGGCAAGCGGCCCTAAATCCACGGGAAGTCTCTAAAATACGATTTATTCCGCCGCCTGCAAGGCTTTTGGCGCGATGCCGAGGCCCTTCGCTACGCCCTGCACGAACTCGGGCGAGATCCTGGCGCGGTGGGCGAGCAGCGCCTGCTGGAGCCACTCGGGGCTGTCGCCCATGCTCTTGGCGATGTTCTCGCACAGGCGCGCCCGCCCGCCCTCGTCGAGCGCCTTCGACCAGAATAGGCGCGGCTGGCCGTAATAGTCCTCGCCGTCGCAGGCGAACTCGTCCCAGCGGTCGCCGGGGCCGGTAACGGGGAACGGCGGCTCCTTCACCCGGCCATCGGGCGCGGCCACGGGAGCGTTCTTCGCGTGGTTCACCGGCACCTGATGGTAGTTGGCGCCGATCCGGTAGCGGTGCGCGTCGGAGTAGGAGAAGGCGAAAGCCGCGAAGCGGCCGCGTTCCGGCATGAACGAACGGTGAGGTCGGAACATTTCGTGGCGGCCGTCTCGGCGGTTGTCGCCGCCCCGGCGCGGCGCTAAAGGGAGCGAAGCCGCCGCTTTCGGCGTTCAAGGATGCCCCCGCCATGTCCCCCGCCCCCTACGCCTCCTGGCGCTTGGCCGAAATCAAGGGCACCGCCGCCGTCGATGCGGCGGGCGACTACGGCCGCGTCTACCAGGGCGGCGTCCACCTGGGGGAGCGGGGCATCGCCCCCGGCTCGGCCAAGGCCGCGGGCTTCGACGGGGTGAACGATTACGCCGTCGTGGCGGTCGACGGCGCGTCGGGCGGCGGGCAGAGCCTGATGATCCTGGGCGACAGCTTCACGATCCCCGGCCGCAACTTCCCGAACGCGCTCGAATCCCGGCTGGAGGGCAAGGGCTACGACCTCGACGTGATCGCCTACTCGAAGAGCGGCGACGACACGGGCGAGGCGCTGGCGCGGCTGAAGGCCTACTTCGCCGACTCGAAGAACGTCGTGCCCGACGCGGCGCTCATCGCGCTCGGCACCAACGACGCGCTGGACGGGATGGATGGCGACCGCCAAGACGGAAGCGAACCTGCGCCAGATCTGCGACCTGTTCGAGGCGAAGGGCGTCGACGTGCTCCTCTGCGGCACCGAGCCTTACTACCCGACCGCGAAGGGCGCGAAGGGCATCGCCGACACGGCGTCGCAGGTCGCCTTCGAGGCGGTGTTCCCCAGGGTGGCGAAGGCCGAAGGGGTGCTCTTGGAGCCGAACCTGATCGACGGCCTCTACGGCGACCCGGCCCGCGTCCAGCCCGACAGGCTGCACCCCACCTGGAAGGGCACGGCCTACATGGCGGGGCGCGTCCTCCCCGAGGCGATGGACCTCCTGGACGGCGCCGGCGGGGGCGGGAGCGACGCCTTCAACTTCGACGAGGGCACGGTGTCGCTCTGGTTCAAGGCCGGCGACACGGCGGGCCGTCAGGCGCTGTTCTCCAAGGACGCGGCCGGCTACGGCGACGGCGGNNGCGGCACGTCGCTCTGGCTGGAGGGCAAGCAGCTCTGCCTGCGTTTCGAGGGCGAGACCTTCGCCATCACGCTGAAAAGCGCCGCCGGCGCCGTCAAGGCCGGCGAGGCCCACCACGCCGCCTTCACCTTCGACCACGACACCGGCACCCGCCTCTACCTCGACGGCAGGCAGGTGATGGCGCGCTCGTTCCTCGACGACTGGCAGGGCAACGACGAAGCCATCCTGATCGGCGCCCGCAACCCCTTCGGCACGCCGGGCGCCGTCACCGGCGTCAGGGACTTCTTCCACGGCACCATCGACGACGTGGCGGTGATCGACCAGGCGCTGAGCGGGAACGAGGTGAGGGCG
>JAGRGG010000091.1 GCA_020445645.1 Geminicoccaceae bacterium
CTGCTCGAAGCCGAGGAACTTGATGATCCCGACGTTGACCGAGGGATGGAACCGCAGCCCCCCCTTGTAGGGTCCCAGGGCCGAGTTGAACTGAACCCGGAACCCGCGATTGATCCTCACCTCGCCCCGGTCGTCGATCCACGGCACGCGGAAGATGATCTGGCGCTCGGGCTCGCAGATCCGTTCGATCAGCGCCTCGTTGGCGTATTCGGGGTGTTTCGAGATGACGCGGCCGAGGCTTTCCAGCACTTCGCGGACGGCTTGGTGGAACTCGTGCTCGCCGGCGTTGCGGTGCAGGACCGTGCTCAGGATCGGGTGCAGCTTCTCGTCGATCGGGTTCATGGCTCGTCTTCTTGCAAGGGGCGGTCGGCGTTTCCAGAGCCGGGCGGACGGTCGCGCGGCGCGGCGGATCGGGTCCGAGGCGTCCGGGCGCTTCGGCCCGGCACGCCTTGCTCCGACGCTCCAGCCGGGTCTCTTTTGCGGTTGGTGGACCGGCTGCCGTCGTCGGTGGAGACAGCATGGACCCTGTAAGGGACGGCTTCGATCAGGTCTAGGGCAGATGAAGCGCCAAGGTTCGTGGGCGGCCTCCCTCTTGCCGGCGCCCTCGGCGGGCCGGGCCGCCCCCGGAGCGCAAGCCCGCGATGAAGCCGACGGGCACGGGGCCGCCCCCAGCGACCTTCGACGGACGCCCGCTTCTCGATCGGCGACGGGTATCTCCCCCAAGGGGGCGGGAAGGTCGGTGGCGCCGCGCCGGAGTGCTTCCTGACGGGAATCTTCCGCTTCGACCCGCACCAGAAGAACGCTCCGAAGAAGCCGTATCTTCAAGGAGATCATCGCCCGCCGACGAGTTAGGCCGAGGGCTCGGACGGCGCAACGGGCGGGCCGTCACGAAACGCGCTTCTCGCCGCTCGGGTTCGTTTGGCGGAAAGCCGGAAACCGGGTTCGTTCGTGGCGACGAAGGGCGCGCGTCTTGCCGCCTGGGTTCGTTTGGTGAAAAGGGAAAGGGACAAGCCCGGGTTCGTTTGTGCCGACGCGAGGCACACGCCCCGGCTCGGGTCCGTTCGTGCAGAACCATGCTGTGGAGGACGGGCGAAGGCGTTTGGGGCATGGCACGGCATCCAGGATTGAAGGTGCCGCGCAGTCTAGCAGGCTTTAGGAATTAAAGCTTCTAACGCCACCCCTCTACCGCGGGTGGGCGGGGAGGCGCGACGGGTCGAACCAACCCCCGCCCCGTGCCCCGGCTCAAGGCCGGGACACGGGGGATGGAGGGTTGGAGCGCCTGGACTCAGGCCCGAAGCGCCCGGTTCTCCGGGTCGTAGGGGCTCTCGGGCACGATGCGGGCGGGCCGCAGCTGGTCGAGGACGCGGACCTTGCATTCGAGGCCGGGTTCGGCGTGCTGGGCCTTGACGTAGCCCAGCATGAGCGAGCGGCCGACGTGGTGGCCGAAGCCGCCCGCCGTGCCGCGTCCCACGACCTCGCCGTCGAGGTAGACGGGCTCGTTGCCGAAGGGGTCGGCGTCGTCGGCGTCGATCTCGATCGTGCAGAACTTGCGCGGGATGCCGTCCTCGATCTGGCGGATGAGCGCGTCCTTGCCGGTAAACGGCGCCTTTTGCAGGCGGACGAAGCGGTCGAGGCCGGCCTCCAGGACGGTGTTCTCGGCGTTGAGGTCGGTGCCCCAGAGGCGGTACGACTTTTCGAGCCGCATCGAGTCCATCGCCCGGATGCCGACCAGCCTCATGTCGAACTCGGCGCCGGCCTTGAGAAGCTGTTCGAACAGGCTGATCTGGTACTCGATCGGGTGGTGCAATTCCCAGCCGAGCGAGCCCACGAAGTTGACGCGAAGCGCGCGCACCTCGGGGCAGAAGCCGATCGGGATCTCGCGGGCGGTGAGCCAGGGAAAGGCGGCGTTGGACACGTCGGCGTCGGCGAGCTTTTCGAGGACGGCGCGCGCCTGGGGGCCGGCCAGGACGAAGACGCCGTACTGGGTCGTCACGTCCTTCAGGAACACCGAGCCGTCGCGGGGCAGGGACTTGATGAGAAAGTCCCAGTCGTAGTCGTGCCCGGCGCCGGGGCCGACCATGTAGAACCGCTCGCCGTAGAAGCCGTCCTTCATCTTCGTGATCGTGAACTCGGAGCGGACGGAGCCGGACGGGTTGAGGGCGTGGCAGAGCGCCATGCCGCCGACCTTCCTGGGGATGTTGTTCGCCACCATCCCGTCGAGCCACGCGCGGGCGCCCGGCCCCTCGGCCTCGTACTTGGCGAACGACGACAGCTCCATGAGGCCGACGCGCTCGCGCATCGCCCGCACCTCGTCGCCGACGTGGGCGAACCAGTTCGAGCGGCGGAACGAGTAGGCGTCCTTCCGCTCGACGCCTTCGGGCGCGTACCAATTCGCCCGCTCCCAGCCGAAGCGCTGGCCCCAGACGGCGCCCATGCGGTCGAGGCGGTCGTAGACCGGGGGCGCCTTCGCCGGGCGGCAGGCGGGGCGCTCCTCCATCGGGTAGTGGGTGAGGAAGACGTGCTCGTAGGCCTCCTCGTTCTTCAGCTTGGCGAACAGCTTGGAGGTGACGCCGAAGCGCCTCGGGTCGACGCCGATCATGTCGACGGTGGGCTCGCCGTCGACGATCCACTCCGCCAGCTGCCAGCCGGCGCCGCCGGCCGCCGTGACGCCGAAGCTGTGCGCCTCGCTGATCCAGAAGTTCGGCAGGCCGAAGGCGGGGCCGACCATCGGGTTGCCGTCGGGGGCGTAGGAGATCGGGCCGTTGACGATGTCCTTGATCCCGGCGTCGGCGAAGGTGGGCACCCGGTTCATGCAGGCTTCGACGTGCGGCACGAGCCGGTCGAGGTCGCCCTCGAACAGGTCCTTCTCGAAGGTGGGCGGCACGCCGTCGACGAAGCAGGCGGGGGCGTGCTTCTCGTAGGGCCCCAGGATCCAGCCGTTGCGCTCCTCGCGCAGATAATACTGCGCGTCGGACTCGCGGAGCACCGGAAGCTCCTTGTTGCCGGCTTCCCGGTATTCCTTCAGGCGGGGGTCGACGTCGGTGACGATGTACTGGTGCTCGACCGGGATCGCCGGGATCGACAGGCCGACCATCCTCGCCGTCTGGCGCGCGTAGTTGCCGGTGCAGGACACGACGTGCTCGCAGCGGATCTCGCCGCCGTCGAACAGCTTCACGACCCACTCGTGCCCGTCGCGCTCGATGCCGACGACGGCGGTCTTGAGGCGGATCTTCGCCCCTAAGGCCCTTGCCCCCTTGGCCATCGCCATCGTCACGTCAACGGGGGCGATGTGGCCGTCGGTGGGGTGCCAAAGGGCGCCCTCCAGCCCCTCGGCGTTGATCAGCGGCCAGAGCCGCTTGATCTCCTCGACGCCG
Organism: Geminicoccaceae bacterium; assembly: GCA_020445645.1. Classification (GTDB taxonomy): domain Bacteria; phylum Pseudomonadota; class Alphaproteobacteria; order Geminicoccales; family Geminicoccaceae; genus JAGRGG01. The sequence continues at coordinate 3,375 of JAGRGG010000091.1, forward strand.
ATCAGGTGGCACTCGACGCCGATCGTCTCGGCTGTGCACATGTAGTTGCGGTACTCGTCCATCCGGTCGCGGTTGGTGGCGAGGCGCAAATTGCCCGTCCCGTGGAAGCCCACCGCCTGCCCGGTCTCGGCCTCGAGCCGCTTGTAAAGCTCGACCGAATACTGGTGCAGCTGCCCCACCGAGTAGCTCATGTTGAAGAGCGGCAGGAGCCCCGCCGCGTGCCACGTCGAGCCGGCGGTCAGCTCGGTGCGCTCCAGGAGGACGCAGTCCGACCAGCCCTTCTTCGCCAGATGGTAGAGCGTGCTGACCCCGACGACCCCGCCGCCGATCACCACCACCCGCGCCGTATCCGCCATCCTGTCCGCCTCCAAAACGTTCCCGCGCCATAGATAGGGCGCGGGTGTTTAGCGTCTTGCGTCACGGCGCCACGTTTTGCAGGAAGAGAGACGCTTCGCGTGCGCCGACGCGCGGTCTTCTTTTTCCCTCCTTCATCGGTTTGGTGCCGTCGTTCGGCCCGAACGACGGCACCAAACCGATGAAAAAAGAGAAAGAAAAGCCCCGCGCAGCGGACGCGAAGCGTATCCTGCCGCCACCGCGAGTCATGAAGGCCGTCCTATGCCCCTCCCCTTCCGCTTCGCCTTTCTCCTCCTCCTGCCCCTCGCCGCCCACGCCGACGAGATCCGCCTTGATGCCCCCGTTCGGGCCGTCACCGTGTACCTGGAGGGGGCGGACGTGACGCGGCGCGGCGGCGTGCGGGTCGGGCCGGGGCGGCACACGGTCGTCGTCGGGGGCCTGCCGGCCGGGGTCGGGGCGGAGGATCTGCGGGTCGGGGTGGACGGCGGGTTCGGGCTGGGGGGCGTTCGGGTGGCCAGGGCGTTCGGGGCCATCCCGTCGGGGACGGCGCGGCGGCTGGAGGGGGAGATCCGGGCGATCGAGGCCGAGATGCGGGGGCACCGGGACGACGCCGAGGCGCAGCGGGTCAAGCTGGACGCGGTCCGGGCGACGGGGGGGCATATCGGGGAAGGCGGGGACGCGACGCCGGAGGACTGGCGGGCGGGCTGGGAGGTTCTGGTCGAAGGGGCGGAGGCGGCGCTTTCCGGCATCCGCGCGGCGACGGCGCCGCTCGACGGGCTGCAACGCGCGCTGGAGGCCAAGCGGCGGGAGCTGGAGTCCCTGGGCGGGGGGGACCGGGAGGCGTCGGAGGCGCGCATCGACCTCGTCGCCGGGGCGGCGGGGGAGGCCCGGTTCACCCTGGGCTACGCCGTGGGCGACGCGGGCTGGGAGCCCCTCTACGAGGCGAACGTCGACGCCGCCGCCGGCAGGCTCACCTTGTCGGCCGACGCCACGGTGCGGCAGGGGACGGGCGAGCCGTGGGAGGAGGTGGACCTGACGCTCGCCGGCACCAGGCCGGAGCGGCCGACCGACCTGCCGCCCGTGGAGCCCTGGCGGATCGACGTGGCCCCGCCCGTCGTGGCGGAAGCCCGGATGGCGTCGCCGATGATGGCGGCCGATGCGGGGCTCGCCAAGGCCGGGATCGCGGCGACGCCGCTCGTCACCCGCTTCGTCGTGGATGAGCCCGTCACGGTGCCGGAGGACGGGTCCGGGCGCCGGGTGGGTCTCGCCGCGATCGAGGCGCCGTTCGCGCTCAAGGCGCGGGTCATCCCGGCCCTGTCCCTGGACGCCGTGCTCACGGCCGGGGTGACGAACGCGACGGGCGCCCTCTGGCCGGCGGGCGCGCTCCGCGTCGTCCGGGACGGGGCATCCGCCGCGCGCGGCCGGCTCGACCCCTTCCGCCCCGGCGAGGCGCGCGACCTGCCGCTCGGCGTCGACGAGCGGATCGAGGTCGAGCGCCGGCTGGAGGGCAGCCGCAAGGGCGAGGACGGGTTCTTCGACAAGGAGCGCCGCGTCGTCCGCCGCTACGCCACGACGATCACCAACCGCCACGACGTTCCGGTCGGGCTTCGCGTCCTCGACCGGATCCCCGTTCCCGTCGACGAGCGCATCGGGGTCGACCTCCTGGACGACACGACGCCCCCCGACGAGACCGACGCCGACGGCAAGGAGGGGGTGCTCGCCTGGAACCTCACTTTGGCGCCGGGGGAGACCCGGACGCTGGGGCTCGCCTATGCCGTGACGTTTCCGGTAGGGGTGGAGGTGGAGGGGCTGTAAGGCATCGAAGGTCGCGCCTCGCGCGGCCCTCGGCAACGGTCGGGATCTCCGACGACCATCGGGAGCCTCGTCGATGTGGGGTGCGTTGCGTTCGGCCTGGGCGCTGTTCGTGGGCATGGCGCTCTTGATGATCGCCAACGGCCTGCTGGTGACGCTGCTCAGCGTGCGCGGGGCGGCGCTCGGGTTCTCGGCCGGCGCGATCGGGCTGATGCAGGCGGCCTACCCGCTGGGCGGGCTGGTCGGCTGTCTGGTCGCGGCGCGCCTGATCGTCGCCAAGGGGCACGTGCGGGTGTTCGCGGCGCTGGCCTCGCTCGCCAGCGCCGCCTCGCTCGTCCACCTCGTCACCGCCGACCCCTGGAGCTGGGGAGCGACGCGGGCGCTCTGCGGGTTCTGCTTCGCCGGGCTCTACGTCGTTTCGGAGAGCTGGCTCAACGGACGCGCCAGCAACGCGACGCGGGGCGCGCTCCTGTCGATCTACTTCACGACGCAGATCGTCGGCACGGCGGCGGGGCAGATGCTCCTGGGCCTGTCGCCGGCCGACGGGGTGCCGCTCTTCGTCGTCGTCTCGATCCTGATCTCGCTCGCACTCGTGCCGATGCTGATCGCCGCCGACACGGCGCCGCGCTTCGAGGCGCCGGAGCGGATGCCGCTTGGGCGCCTGTTGCGCGCCTCGCCGATGGGGCTGGCGGGGGCGCTGCTCAACGGCGCGGTGCAGGGCGCGCTCTACGTCGGGCTCGCCCTCTACGGCACCGCCATCGGGCTGGCGGGGCAAGGGGTGGGGCTCCTGGTCGCCGCCCTCATGCTCGGCGGGTTCGTCGGGCAGGTCCCGATCGCGCGGCTTTCCGACCTCGTCGACCGCCGGCTCGTGGTGGCCGGGGTCGCCGCCGCCTCGCTGCCGGTCGCGGGCGGGCTCGCGTTCCTCGGCCCCGCCTTCCCGCCGCTCGCCGCCGGGGTCGGCCTCCTGGGCGCACTGACGCTGCCGATCTACTCGGTCTGCGTCGCCCACGTGAACGACGGCCTGCGCCCCTCGCAGATCGTGGCGGCGAGCGGTACCTTGGTGCTCGTCCTCTACGTCGGGATCGCCGCCGGGCCGCTGCTCGCGGCGGGGGCCATCGAGGCGCTCGGCCCGCCCGGCCTGTTCGCCGCGATCGTCGGCGTCCAGGGGCTGACGGCGGCGGTGGCGGCGCTGCGCCTCTTCACGGGCGCCGCCCGGGCCGAGACCACCGGCACGGCCGTCGCCATCGCCCCCTACGCCACCCCCATCTAGGCGCGCATGAACCCTGAAGCCGAACGCTGAACCCGCCCGCATCGAACAAGGATGAAAGAGAAAGAGGAAGGCCCAGCACCTGCGGGCGCGAAGCGCGTCCCGGCCCTAGAAGTAGTCGAGCCTGACGGCGAACAGCTGCTCGACCCGGCGGAGGACGTCGCTGCGGGCGACCATGATGACGCGGTCGCGGGGCTCGATGATGGTGCCGCCGCGGGGCATGACGACCTTCTCGTCGCGGATGATGGCGCCGACGATCATGCCGCCGTGGGCGCGCAGGTCGCGGAGCGGCTTGCCGACGAGGGGGGAGGTCTCCAGGGCTTCCGCCTCGTAGATCTCGGCCTCGCCGTCGCGGATCGTGTGGACCGACTTCAGGCGGCCGCGGCGGACGTGCTGGAGGATCGAGGAGACGGTGGTGTCGCGGGGGTTGATCGTCACGTCGACGCCGATCCGGCGGGTGACGAGGTCGTAGGTGGAGTTGTTGACGAGGGCGAGCGCCCGGCCGCCGCCCAGGCGCTTGCCGAGCAGCGCCGTCATCACGTTGATCTCGTCGTTGTTGGTGACGGCGACGATGCTCTGCGCCGTGCGGACGTTGGCCTCGTCCAGGATCTCGCGCTCGCGCGCGTCGCCGTGGAGGACGATCGTGCGCTTGAGGTTGTCGGCGACGAAGGCGGCGCGGTCGGGGTCGGCCTCGATCAGCTTGAGGGCGAGGCCGGGGAAGCGCTTTTCCAGGACGCGGGCGAGGAAGAGGCCGATGTTGCCGCCGCCGGCGATGACGACCCGCTCGCTCATCCGCTGCTCGTAGCCGAACGCCGGCAGGGCCCGCTCCAGGTGACTGGTCTCGACGACGAAGTAGACCTCGTCCTGGACGAGGAGCTGGTCGTCGGCGCCGGGGATGAAGAACTTGTCCTCGCGGACGACGCCGACGCAGATGAGGTGGAGGTCGGGGAAGAGGTAGGTGAGCTGGCGAAGCGGCGTGTTGACGATCGGCGTCTCGGGCGTGCAACGAAGGGCGATGAGCCGCACCTTGTCCTCGGCGAACGGCACCACGTCGAGCGCGCCCGGCACTTCGAGGCGCAAGGCGATCGCCTGCGCCACCTCGACCTCGGGCGAGATGATGACGTCGATCGGCATGTGGTCGCGCTGGAACAGGCTCTGCCAGCGGCCCTGCCGGTAGTCCTGGGCGCGGACGCGGGCGATCTTGGTCGGCACGTTGAAGAGCGAGTGCGCGACCTGACAGGCCACCATGTTGACCTCGTCGGCCTGGGTCACGGCGATCAGCATGTCGGCGTCGGCGGCGTTCGCCTGGTCCAGGACCGAGGGGTGCGAGGCGTGGCCGACGATCGCCTGGATGTCGACGGTGTCGCCGATCTTGCGGACGAGGTCGGCGCGCCGGTCGATGATCGTCACGTCGTTGCCGGCGGCGGCCAGGTAGCGGGCGATGTTGTAGCCCACGAGCCCGGCCCCGGCGATGATGACCTTCACGAGGGGGCCCGAATACGCTTCGCGTCCGCTGCCTCAGTCATCGCCGCTATGCAGACCGAGGGTTTTCAGCTTCCTGTGGAGGGCGGAGCGTTCCATGCCGACGAAGTTGGCGGTGCGGGAGATGTTGCCGCCGAAGCGCTGGAGCTGGGCCTGAAGGTAGGCGCGCTCGAAGTGCTCGCGGGCTTCGCGCAGCGGCATGGCGACGAGTTCGCCGTTGGCCTTGGGGTCCATCTTGCGGGTGGCGCTGTCGGTGAGTTCGGGCGGGAGGCCGTCGGTGCCGATGGGGGTTCGGGCCTCGCCCGGGGCCATGATGAGCATCCACTCGACGGCGTTCTTCAGTTGGCGCACGTCGCCGGGCCAGTCGGTGGTCTGGAGGACGGCCATCGCGTCGTCGCCGATCGGGCGGGGGTTGAGCCCGGCCCCCTGCGCCGCCTGCCCCATGAAGTAGGCGACGAGCTCGGGGATGTCGGTGCGGTGCTCGGCCAAGGGCGGCATGTCGATCGGCACGACGCTCAGGCGGTAGTAGAGGTCCTCCCGGAAACGCCCGGCCGCCATCTCGGCCTTCAGGTCGCGGTTGGTCGTGGCGACGACGCGCACGTCGACCTCGCGCCGCTGCTCGCCGCCGGAACGGACGAAGGCGCGTTCCTGGAGCGCCTTCAGGACCTTGCCCTGGACGTCGAGCGGCATGTCGGCGACCTCGTCCAGGACGAGGGTGCCGCCGTCGGCCTGCTCCAGGAGGCCGACGACGCGGGGCTGGTCGGGGCCGAGCCAGCCGGCCTCGCAGCCGAACAGCTCGATGTCGACCCGCTCGGGCGCCGTGCCGCTGGCGTTGAGGAACACGGCTGGCGCCTGGGACCGCCGGGAGCGGGCGTGGATGAGGCGGGCCGCGACCTCCTTGCCGGAGCCGGGGGGGCCGGAGACGAGCACCCGGCTGTTGGTCGGCGCCACCCGGTCGATCGCCTGGCGCACCTTGGCCATGACGGGCGACGCGCCGATCAGCTCGATCCGGCGCTCCAGCTTCTTCAGCTCGGCGATCTCGCGCCGCATCCGCGCCGCCTCGGTCGCCCGCTCGATCGCGAGCAGCAGGCGGTCGGACTTGAAGGGCTTCTCGATGAAGTCGTAGGCGCCCTTCTTGATCGCGGCGACGGCGGTCTCGATCGTGCCGTGGCCGGAGAACATGATGACCGGCATCTCCGGGTGGACGGCTTTCGCCTGCTCCAGGATCTGCACGCCGTCGAGCCGGCTGCCCTCCAGCCAGATGTCGAGGAGGAGGAGGCCGGGCGGGCGCCTTGCGATCTCGCGCAGCGCCTCGTCGCTGTTCGCGGCCCCGCGCGCCACGTAGCCCTCGTCCTCCAGGACGGCGCCCACGACCTCGCGGATGGCGGCCTCGTCGTCGACGATCAGTATGTCCTTGTTCATCTCTCGGCCCGTCGCCGCCCTTTTGGTGCCCGACGAGGGCCTGGAGGGCGGGGTTTAGGTAAACTCAAGATCGCACGACGCTCACGCCGCCCCCGCACGATAGGCCGGAAACACGAGTCTGGCCAGCGCCCCGCCATTTGCCCCCGAGGCGAGTTCGACCCGCCCCCCGTGTTCCTCCATGATCTTGTGGACGATGGCAAGGCCGAGGCCCGTGCCCTTGGCGCGGGTGGTGACGTAGGGCTCCAGGAGGCGGTGACGCTCGGGCAAGGGAAATCCCGGCCCGTTGTCCTCGACCTCGACGACGACGCCCTCCCCGTCGGCCAGGACGCGGACGTTGACGACGGGGGGTACGGGAGGCGCCGCCGCCTCCCCTCCGGCGGGGGCGGCTTCGTTCAGCGCCTGGACGGCGTTCTGGAGCAGGTTCGTGAGCGCCTGCCCGACCTTGTCGGCGTCGCAGGCGAGGCGCTGCGGGGGGTCGGGCAGGTCGCGCCCGAAGCGCACGGAGGGCCACGCCGACTGCTGGAGGAAGAGGGCGTGGCGGACGATCTCGTTCAGGTCCTCGTCCTTCATGACCGGGCTCGGCATCCGGGCGAAGTTCGAGAACTCGCTGATCAGGTGGCCGATCTGGTCGACCTGCCGGATGATCGTCGCGACGGCGCCGGAGAAGTTCTCGCGGCCGTCGGTGATCTGGGCGAGGTAGCGGCGGTTGAGGCGCTCGGCCGAGAGGCGGATCGGGGTGAGCGGGTTCTTGATCTCGTGGGCGATCCGCCTCGCCACCTCGGACCACGCCGCCTGCCGCTGGGCGGAGAGGAGCGCCGTGATGTCGTCGAAGGTGAGGACGTAGCCCGCGACCTCGCCCCCCTCGCTCTGCGCCGCGACCCGGACGAGGAGGGTGCGCTCGACGCCGCCCCGGCTGATGGCGATCTGCTGCTCGACGGCGTGGTGCGGGGCGAGGCGGGCGCGGGCGAGGAGCGGCGCCACCTCGGGCAGCACGCTTTCCAGGGGCGCCCCCGCCACCTCGTCGCCGGGGACGCTCAGGAAATCGAGGGCGGAGCGGTTGGGAAGGGCGACGTAGCCCTCGGCGTCGACGCCGAGCACGCCGGCCGTGACGCCCGCCAGCACGGCCTCGGTGAAGCGGCGGCGCTCGTCGAGCTGGCGGTTGGCCTCGACCAGCTCGCGGCGCTGCGAGGCGAGTTGCGAGGTCATGCGGTTGAAGGCGCGGGAGAGGTCCTTCACCTCGTCGTCCGGCCCCGTGTCCTCCGGGACGCGGGCGAGGAGGTCGCCCGCCCGCACCCGGTTCGCGGCGAGGATGAGCTGCGAGATGGGCGCGACGAGGCGGTCGGCGAGGTTCAGGCCCACCCAGACCGAGGCGAGGAGGAGGAGGAGGGCGACGATGCCGAAGAGGAGCGCCGAGGTGATCTGGATGCCGCGCCGCCCGCCCTCCATCCGCTGGTATTCCTGGACCATCGCCTGGGTGCGCTGCATGTAGCCGAGCACCTCCGCGTCGACGAAGCGGCCGACGTAGAGGTAGGCCTCGCCGAAGCCGTCGAGGCGCACCAGCGCCCGGACCCGGTCCTCGGCGCCGCTGGTGAGCGTCACGACTTCCCCCGTCGCCGCGCGCGCGAGCACGTCGGGGGCCAGCTCGTCGGTCTCCATCGTGAAGCTGAGGCCGGTCCTCGCCATCACCTGCCCCGTGCCGTCGAAGACGACGGCCTCGGTGAGCGAGCGCACGGCGGCCTGGGCGTTGACGAGCTGCTGGAGGCGGTAGGGGTCGCCCATGAGGAGCGGTCCCTCGCGGTTGAGGTCGGCGGCCATCGCCAGGGCGTCGGCCCGGATGTTTTCCTTATGCTCTTCAAGGTACGCCTCGGCGACGTTGAGCGAGTTCTGCAAGGCGGTGCGGATGCGGTCGGAGAACCACGTCTCCAGGCCGGACCCCAGGAAGACGACCGAGAACAGGGAGACGATGATCGCGGGCGTCACGGCGACGACGGCGAACAGCGCCACGAGCCGGCCGTGCAGCTTCGACCCCGCGAGCCCGCGCTGGCGCTCCAGCCAGAGGCGGACGAGGCGCCTCGCCACGATGGCGCCGAGAAGAAGGAGAAGGACGAGGTCCAGGTTCAAGAGGAACAGGACAGTGTGGATCGAGCTGCCGTAGGGGGGGGTCTGGAAGATGACGACGTAGGTGGCGAAGCCCGCGAACACGGCGAGCACGACGAGGACCAGCGCCGCGCGCCGCTCGACGTCGACGCGGCGCAGGCGGTCGATCAGGCCGGGTTCGGCGAGGCGGAGGCTGGAGAGCAAGGGGACTCCCTGGTCGGCGCGGGCGGGGGCCGAATCGCCTGCTCAAACACCCCTTGCCGGCTGGATGTCAAGCTCGCGCATCTTCTTCCTTAGCGTGTTGCGGTTGAGGCCGAGGATGTCGGCGGCGCGGAGCTGGTTGCCGCGCGTCAAATGGAGCACCTTCATGAGCAGCGGCCGCTCCATCTCGTGGAGGACTTGGCCGTAGACGCCGGGGGGCAGCGTGCCGCCGCCGTTCGCCTTGACGAGCCGGTCGAGGTGGCGGTCGACGGCGGCGTGCAGGCTGTCGTCGACCGGGGTCTCGCCCGGAGGCTTCGGCCGCGCCTCGGCAAGCTCGGCCCGGATCACCGCCTCGTCGACCACCTCCTCGGGGCAGAGCACGGCGACGCGGCGGACGAGGTTCTCGAGTTCGCGGACGTTGCCGGGCCACGCGTGGCCCTTCAGCCGGCCGAGCGCGTCCGGGGTCAGGCTCTTCAGGGGCAGGCCGTCGATCTCGGCCCTGGCGAGGAAGTGCTGGACGAGGGCCGGAATGTCCTCGGCGCGCTCGCGCAGGGGCGGCAGGCGGAGCGGCACGACGTTGAGGCGGTAGAACAGGTCTTCCCGGAACAGGCCCTGGCCGACGAGGAGGCGGAGATCCCGGTGCGAGGCGGCGACGACGCGCACGTCGGTCCGGATCGGGTTCGCGCCGCCGACCGGGATGAACTCGCCCTGCTGGAGGACGCGCAGAAGGCGGGTCTGGGCGTCGAGCGGCATGTCGCCGATCTCGTCCAGGAACAGGGTGCCGGCCTGCGCCTGCTCGAAGCGCCCGGCCCGCCTCGCCTGCGCGCCGGTGAAGGCGCCGCGCTCGTGGCCGAACAGCTCGCTCTCGATCAGCTCGCGCGGGATCGCCGCCATATTGACGGCGACGAAGGGGCCGTTGCGGCGCTTGCCGAAGTCGTGCAGCGCCTTGGCGACCAATTCCTTGCCGGTGCCGCTCTCGCCCGCGATGAGGACGGTGAGGTCGGTACGGGTGAGGCGCGCGATGACCCGGTAGATCTCCTGCATCGCCGGCGAGCGGCCGATGATCGGCAGGCTCTCCTCGGGAAGGGCGGGGGCGGAGGCCCGGGGCGCGCGGCGCCGGTCGAGCGAGCGGCGGACGACGGCCACCAAGCCCTCGATGTCGAAGGGCTTCGGCAGGTACTCGAACGCCCCCCGCTCGGCGGCGCGCACGGCGGTGAGCAGCGTGTTCTGCGCGCTCATGACGATGACGGGAAGGTCCGGGCGCAGGTTCTTGATCTGCGGCAGGAGGTCCAGCGTGTTCTCGTCGGGCAGGCCCACGTCGGTGATGACGACGTCGCCCTCGCCGGCGGCGATCCAGCCCCAGAGCGCCGCGGCGACGCCGGTCCCCTGCACGCGGTAGCCCTGGCGGGAGAGCGCGCGGGCGACGACGAGGCGGACCCCGCCGTCGTCCTCGGCGAGGAGGACGGTCTCGCCGCTCATGCCGGGGCCGCCCCGGCCGCCGGCAGGCGGACGCGGAACACGGTGGCGCCGGGTTCGGCGGCGTGGTTGACGATGCCGCCGTGGTCGCCGACGATCTTGGCGACGAGGGCGAGGCCGAGCCCGCTGCCCTTCGCCTTCGAGGTGACGAAGGGCTCGAAGAGGTGCGGGCGGATGTCGTCCGGCACCCCCCTGCCGTTGTCGCGGACCTCGACCGTGATCGGCAGCTCCAGCCGCCCCTCCCCGCCCCCGGTCGCCATCCTGAGCCCGTGCTGGTAGTGGGTCCTGATCGTGACGCAGCCGCCGTCCCTGGGCGCCGCCTCGGCCGCGTTCTTGATCAGGTTCAAGAACACCTGGATCAGCCGGTGGCGGTCGCCGTCGACGAGGGGGAGCGAGGGGTCGTAGAACTCCTGGACGCGCAGGTGGCGGGCGAAGCCGTTCTCGGCGATGCGGCGGACGTGCTCCAGGACGGCGTGGATGTTGAAGCCCTCCCGCTCCAGGCTGATCCTCTCCGCGAACACGTCCATCCGGTCGACGAGCGCGCAGATGCGGTCGGCCTCCTCGCAGATCAGCCTCACCAAGCCCCGGTCCTCGTCGTCGGTGACGTAGGGCTCCAGGAGCTGGGCCGCGCCCCTGATGCCGGAGAGCGGGTTCTTCACCTCGTGCGCCAGCGTCCGGGCCAGCGCCGCGACCGAGCGCCCGGACCCCCGCCCCGCCGCCTGCTGGTCGAGGCGCTGGGCAACCGAACAGGCGTGGAAGAGGATCAGGACGCAGTCGGGGCGCTCGACCAGCGGGGTTATGTGGGCGTCGACGTGGAGGGTGCGGCCTCTCGCCAGCGCCACGTCGAGCCCGTACTTCGAGAGCGAGATGCCGAACGACTGCACCTGCTCCAGGAGCGAGAGGAGCGTGGCGTGCGGGGCGAGGATATCTTTGAGACGCCGGCCGACGAAGACCGGCTCGCTCAGGGAAAACATCTGCTCGGCCGCCGGGTTCGTCGCCACGACGACCCCTTCGCCGTCGACGGTGACGAGCGCGGACGGCAGGTTGCCGATGAGCACGGCGGCCCCCACCTCGGGCGGCGGACGGCGAGGGGCGATGGCGGCCAAAGGCGTGGCCCTTCCCTTTGGTTGTTGCGCCGCACAATCCTACGACTGCCCAGCGAATAGGCAAGCGCCTCTTTTCTCGCCGTCTTGGCAGGGGGCGGGGGGCTGGCCTAGAGTGCCGGTTGCGCTTCGCGTCCGCTGGCGCGGGGCGTCGTCTTCCCATAGGAGAAGCCCGCCTTGACCACCCCCTCGACGCTGGCACTCATCGTCGCCGCCGGACGCGGCGAGCGGCTAGGTGGCGCGTTGCCCAAGGCCTACGTGCCGTTGCTCGGCGAGCCGATGCTGCGGCGGACGGTGAGGCGGTTCCTGGCTCAGCCGGGGGTGGACGGGGTGCGGGTGGTCGTCGGCGAGGGGGATTTAGGGCTCTACGACGACGCGGTGGCGGGGCTGGGGCTTGAGGAGCCCATCGTCGGCGGGGCGACGCGGCAGGCGAGCGTGCGGCTGGGGCTGGAGACGCTGGCCGGGGGGCCGCCGGGGCGGGTGCTGATCCAGGACGCGGCGCGGCCCTTGGCGTCGCCCGCCTTGATCGGCCGGGTAATGGCGGCGCTCGACGGCGGGGCGGAGGCGGTGCTGCCGGCGCTGCCGGTGGTCGACAGCCTGCGCCGGGTCGAGGGGGGGCGGCTCCTGGGCGAGGCGCCGCGCGACGGGCTGGTCCGGGCGCAGACGCCGCAGGGGTTCCGCTTCGCCCCGATCCTGGAGGCGCACCGCCGCTTCGCGGGCGAGGCGGCGACCGACGACGCGGCGCTGGCGCGCGCGGCGGGGCTGGAGGCCGTCATCGTGGCGGGCGAGGAGGACAACCTGAAGGTGACGCACGAGGCCGACATCGCCCGCGCCGAGCGGCTGCTGGCCCCCCGCTGGCGCTGGCGGACGGGGACGGGGTTCGACGTCCACGCCTTCGCGGCGGGGCGCCCCTGCATCGTCGGCGGGGTGACGATTCCCCACCCCTTCGGCCTTCTCGGCCACTCGGACGCCGACGTGGGCCTGCACGCGCTCACCGACGCGATCCTGGGCGCCGCCTCGGCGGGCGACATCGGGGCCTACTTCCCGCCCTCGGACCCCCGCTGGAAGGACGCGGACTCGGCGCTGTTCCTGCAAGAGGCGCTGGCGGTGCTCCACGCCAAGGGCGGCGTCCTGGAGCACGTCGACCTCACGGTGATCTGCGAGCGGCCGAAGATCGGCCCCCACCGCGACGCGATCCGGGCCAGGATCGGCGGGCTTCTCGGCCTTCCCCCGGACGGCGTCAGCGTCAAGGCGACGACGACCGAGGGGCTGGGGTTTGCCGGGCGCGGCGAGGGCATCGCGGCGCAGGCCGCCGCCACCGTCCGCCTGCCCTGGGCATCCACCGACGGAGACCAACGATGAGCGGCCTGTTCCCCGCCGACCTCGAAGCCCGCGCGACCAGGGTGCTCGAATCCTGCCGGCGGCGGGGGCTGACCCTGGTGACGGCGGAATCCTGCACGGGGGGGCTGATCGCCGGCCTCCTGACCGAGATCCCCGGCAGCTCCGACGTGCTCGGCTGCGGCTTCGTCACCTACGCCGACGCCGCCAAGGTGGGCCTCGTCGGCGTCCGGCCGTCGACCCTGGACTCCGACGGCGCCGTCTCGGAGCGGACGGCGCGCGAGATGGCCGAAGGGGCGCTGGCCGCCACGGGGGCCGGCGTCGCCGTCGCCGTCACCGGGGTCGCGGGGCCGGGGGGCGGCAGCGAGGCCAAGCCCGTCGGCACCGTCCATATCGCCGTGGCACTCGAAGGATCCCCCACCCTCCACGCCCGGCAGGGCTTCATGGGCGACCGCACCCAGATCCGGCTGAAGTCGGTCGCGGCGGCGCTGGCGCTCCTGGAGCGGGGGCTGGGGGAGGCGGTGGCGGCCTGATGACGCTTCGCGCGTCCGCCGGCGCGGGGCCTATCCGCCCGGCGCCGCATCCACGGCGGGAAGACGACCGCTGAGGTGGAGCTTGACGCGGCCACCCGCGATTTCCAAGGTGACGGCGGGCTTGGCGTGCGTGTTGTCGAACACGATCAACCGATCGAGGAGGGGGAGAAAGACGGCGAGCTGGTCGTGGGATCGTTGCCAGCGCGCCCGGATCTTGTCGGCCGGCACATCGTGCCCGCCGACCCGGACCCTGAGCCCGACGCGGGCCACGTTGAGATCGGGTGTTGTCGTCGTCACGAACATCATGCCGATGGCGAACCCGCGTTCGCGCGCCCGCTCGACGTGGGGACGGTATTTCGCCGTGCTCAACACCGTCTCGACGGCAAGGGGCTCGCCCGCCTCGATCAGGTCGCACACCCGTCGCTCGGTCCACCGCGCCGCCTCCAGGTAGCGTCGGTGTAGCCGAGACCGAGAGCGGCTTCCTGGATGCGTCGGGCCTCACGATCCGGATCGAGGTGTTGAGCGGCGCCCAGCAGAACGCGAACGGCATCCAGCGCCATGATCGTCGATTTGCCCGAGCCGTTCGGACCGGCGACGAGCCACAGCCAAGGCTTGCCCGTCAAGCCTCCGGCCAAGGTTCGATCACGACCGCGAAACCCTCGATCATGTCGTCGGCGACTTCGCCGGCCATTGCACGTCTGACCCGCCGCACTTCGCCATTCAAGGCGATCGCCACGGGCCGGCCCGCTGCCAAGTGCTCGCGCACGGCCTTGCCGACCGCAAGGCGCGCCGAACGTTCGAGCGACCGGGCGAAATCGTTGTCGTTGCTTGGGCTCAGGTCCACGGATTTTTCCCGCTCGAAGACGGCTGCGCCTTCGGACAGACTGCGGGAACGATGATCCGTGCTCATGGGGAAGACCCTAATGCATGAACCCGGTCAACGCCACGGATTTGCCTCTGAAGGATGCCACTCATGACGCAGTATGGCCTCTCCGTCTTAAGAAAGGGTAAACGCCCTCTCACGTCGCCGCCGAAGTTACCTCCAGCCGCTCCGCCGGGCGGTCGGAGACGGGCTCGTAGATCGCCTTGGCGCGGGTCTCGAAGGCGCCGACCATGCGGCGGACGGCCTCGTTGAAGAGGAGGCCGATCAGGTTCTGGAGGATGCGCGACTTGAACTCGAAATCGACGTAGAAATTGACGACGGTGCCGCCGTCGTCGGCCTTCTCGAAGCCCCAGTGGTTGTTGAGGTAGCGGAACGGGCCGTTGATGTATTCGACGTGGACGGCCTTCTTCGGTTCCAGGGCGACCTTGGAGCTGAAGCTCTCCTTGAACACCTTGAAGGCGATGACGAGGTCGGCGAAGAACACGTCGCCGTCGCGCTTGGTGATCCTTGCCGCCTTGCACCAGGGGAGAAACTGCGGGTACTTGTCGACGCCGGCGACCAGATCGAACATCTGCTCGGGACGATAGGGAAGGTAGCGCTTCTCGGCGTGGGTCGGCATCCGCTCGGCTCGCTGGGGTGACGGGTAAGGAAGCTACTCGGCGGCAACGCCGGCGGCGCGCGCGAGTTCCGCGGCGCGGTTCGCCTTCAGGCGGGCGAAGTCGTCGCCCGCGAGGTAGGACGAGCGGGTGAGCGGCGAGGCCGACACCATCGAGAAGCCCTTGGCGCGGGCGGCGCCCGCGTAGACGGCGAACTCGTCCGGGTGGACGAAGCGCTCGACCGGGTGGTGGCGCGGCGTCGGCTGGAGGTACTGGCCGATGGTGAGGAAGTCGACCTCGGCCGAGCGCATGTCGTCCATGACCTGGAGGACTTCGCGCTTCTCCTCGCCTAGCCCCACCATGATGCCGGACTTGGTGAACAGGGAGGGGTCGAGTTCCTTCACCCGCTGGAGGAGGCGGAGCGAGTGGAAGTAGCGGGCGCCGGGGCGGACGGTGCGGTAGAGGCGCGGCACGGTTTCGAGGTTGTGGTTGTAGACGTCGGGACGGGCGGCGACGATCGGCTCGACCGCGCCAAGCTTTCTTAAGAAATCGGGGGTGAGGATCTCGATCGTCGTGCTGGGGCTCGCATCCCTTATCGCCTCGATGCAGCGGACGAACTGGAACGCGCCGCCGTCCTTGAGGTCGTCGCGGTCGACCGAGGTGATGACGACGTGCCTCAACCCCATCGTCACGACGACCTCGGCCAAGTGGCCGGGCTCGGCCGGGTCGACGGCGCGCGGCAGGCCGGTCTTGACGTTGCAGAAGGCGCAGGCGCGGGTGCAGGTGTCGCCCAGGATCATGACGGTCGCGTGCCTTTGCGTCCAGCACGCGCCGATGTTCGGGCAGGCCGCCTCCTCGCAGACCGTGTGCAGGCCCTTGTCGCGCATGAGCCGGCGGGTCTCGTGGTAGGTCTCCGAGGTCGGCGCCTTGACGCGGATCCACTCCGGCTTGCGCGCGCGGGCCTGTCTTGGGTCGAGGGTGATCGTGGTCATCCGTGCTCCCGCGCGCCGTTCAGGGCGGCCTTGATGTCGTCGGGCAGGACCGTCGCGTCGTCGATCACGGCTTCTTGCACCTGCTCCGGGGTGAGGTTCCGCGCCCCGCTCAGGTCGGCGCCGCGCAGGACGGTGCCTTTCAGGTTGGCGTTGGCGAAGTCGGAGCCCTTGAAGTCGGCGAAGCTGAAGTCGGCGCCGCGCAGGTCGGCCCAGCGCAGGTAGGTGCCGCTCAGGTTCAGGTGGTAGCCGCAGTCGCCCGGAACGCGCGCGTCGGCATCGGTCTTCAGGGCTTTCATCGGCGACGACTCCCGTGCTCGCGGACGATGGCGACGATCTCGGCCACGTCCGGGGCGAGGTTCGGACCGGCGTAGTCTACACGATTCTCGCGCAGGTAGGCACTGAGCAGCCCGCCGACCACCCCGGTCAGGTCGGGGAAATCGCGGCTGATCTGCCCCAGGGTGTAGATGGCCCCCATCCGAACCTCGAACGTGTCGCTGCCCGGCTGCTCGACGGCGCGGTCGAAGAGGTCCGCCACGTGGCCGCGCCGCGCGAGCGCCGCCTCCCGCGTCGCCGCCTCGGCCTGCCGGTTCGCCGCCCGGACGCGGAACCCGGCGAAGACGAGGGCGACGAAGCCGGCGGCGACGAGGCCGAGGTTGCGGACGACCTCGGAGACGGCGAGCCAGTCGGCGAGCGTCACGCCCTCGGCCCGCTAGAAGTGGATGGCCCTCCCGTAGGCGTCAAGGACGGCCTCGTGCATCGCCTCCGAGATGGTGGGGTGCGGGAAGATGCTGTGCATCAGGTCGAGCTCGGTCGCCTCCATCGTGCGCGCGACGACGTAGCCCTGGATCATCTCGGTGACTTCGGCGCCCAGCATGTGCGCGCCGAGGAGTTCGCCGGTCTTGGCGTCGAAGACGGTCTTGATCATGCCGTCGCTTTCCCCCATCGCGATGGCCTTGCCGTTGCCGATGAAGGGGAACTTGCCGACCTTGACCTCGTAGCCCGCCTCCTTCGCGCGCTCTTCCGTGTAGCCGACCGAGGCGATCTGCGGGTGCGAGTAGGTGCAGCCGGGGATCTTGGTCACGTCCATCGGGTGCAGGCCCTCGACGCCGGCGATCTTCTCGACGCAGAGCACGCCCTCGTGGCTGGCCTTGTGCGCGAGCCAGGGGGGGCCGACCAAGTCGCCGATGGCGTAGACGCCCTTGACGTTGGTGCGCAGGTATTCGTCGACGACGACGTGGGTGCGCTCGACCGGGATCTTGTTCTCCTCGAGGCCGAGGTTCTCGACGTTGCCGACGATGCCGACCGCCATGATGACGCGGTCGACCGTGACCTCCTCGGACTTGCCGGACGATTCGATCGTCGCGGTGACGCTGTTCTCGCCCTTCTTCAGCCCCTTCACGGCGGCCTTGGTGACGAGTTTGATGCCGCGCTTCTCGAACTGCTTTCTTGCCGCCGCCGAGATCTCGGCGTCTTCCACGGGCAGGATCCGCTCCATGACCTCGACCACCGTGACCTCGGCGCCCATCGAGCGGTAGAAGCTGGCGAACTCGATGCCGATGGCGCCCGAGCCGACGACGAGGAGCGACTTCGGCATCGCCTCGGGGACCATCGCCTCCTTGTAGGTCCAGATCAGCCTGCCGTCCGACTCCATGCCGGGGATCTGCCGGGCGCGGGCGCCGGTGGCGAGGATGACGTGCGGCGCCTTGAGGGTGTCCTCGCCGCCCTTCTTCAGCTTCACCTTGAGTTCGCCGGGCTTGACGAGCCGGGCCTCGCCGTCGATCGCCGCGACCTTGTTCTTCTTCAAGAGGTGCGAGACGCCCTTGGAGAGCTGCCCCGCGACCCCGCGCGAGCGCTTGACGACGGCGGAGAGGTCGAACGAGACCCCGTCCACCTTCAGCCCGAACTCCTTCGCGTGGTGCACGTCGTCCATCACCTGCGCCGAGCGGAGGAGCGCCTTCGTGGGTATGCAGCCCCAGTTGAGGCAGATGCCGCCGTAGTGCTCGCGCTCGACGCAGGCGACCTTCATGCCGAGTTGCGCGCCCCGGATCGCCGCCACGTACCCGCCGGGGCCGCCGCCCACCACGATGAGGTCGAAGGTCTGTTCCGCCATGACGGCTAGTTCCTTTTCGGGTCGTTGGGGGCTAGGACTCTGCTGTGGCGCCTTGCGGGGAGCGTAGCCTTGAACATCAAGATCGTCGTGCACGAGGCGGAGGAGGGCGGCTTCTGGGCCGAGGTGCCGGCCCTGCCGGGCTGCGCCAGCCAGGGCGAGACGATGGACGACCTGCTCGCCAACATGCGCGAAGCCGTCGCCGCTTGGCTTGAGGCCGAGACGTCGGAGCCGGACCCCGCCGGGCGCCTCGTCGAGTTGGCCGTGTGAGACCGCTTGCCGGTCGGGAGATGTGCCGCCTTCTGGAGACGCACGGCTGGCAGTTGCTCCGCGTTCAGGGAAGCCACCACGTCTACGGCAAGCCGGGCGAGCGGGTGCGGCTGTCGGTGCCCGTGCACGGCAACCGACCCCTCAAGATCGGCTTGCAGCGGCATCTTTTGAAGCTCGCGGGCATCGCCAACGTCCCCTAAAGCAGCAGCGCCAGGGGGTCCTCGATCAGCTTCTTGAACTCGGCGAGCCACTCGGCCCCCAGCGCCCCGTCGACGACGCGGTGGTCGACGGAGAGGGTGCAGGACATGACGGTGGCGACGGCGACGGCGCCGTTCTTGACGACGGCGCGCTGCTCGCCCGCCCCCACGGCGAGGATGCAGGACTGGGGCGGGTTGATGACGGCGGAGAACTCGCGGATGCCGTACATGCCGAGATTGGAGACCGAAAAGCCGCCGCCCTGGTACTCTTCCGGCTTCAGCTTGCCGTCGCGGGCGCGCTTGGCGAGGTCCTTCATCTCGTTCGAGAGGGTGGCGAGGCCCTTCTGGTCGGCGCGTCTGATGATCGGGGTGATGAGGCCGCCTTCGATGGCGACGGCGACCGCCACGTCGATCTCCTTCAACTGGTAGACCTTGTCGCCGCCCCACATCGCGTTGACGTCGGGCTTGCGCTTCATCGCCGCCGCCACGGCCTTGATGACGAAGTCGTTGACCGAGAGCTTGTAGTCGGCGCCGTCCCGCGCGTTGAACTGCTTGCGCATGGCCAGCAACTCGTCGAGTTCCACGTCGACGGTGAGGTAGAAGTGGGGGATCTCGCGCTTCGCCTCGGCGAGGCGCTTGGCGATGGTTTTCCGCATGTTGGAGAGTTTGATCTCCTCGTGCGGCGCCTGCGGCGGGGCGATGGACGCTGCGGGCGCGATCGGCGCGGCGGCGGGCTGCGGCGCTTCGGCGGCGGGCTTCCCGGCCTCGGGCGCGGCTTGCGGCTTTGCCTTGGCGCCGCCGGCTTCCTTCGCCTTCAGCACGTCGGCCTTGACGATCCGCCCGTGCGGGCCGGTGCCCTGGACGGCGGCGAGGTCGATCCCCTCCATCTGGGCGAGGCGCTTGGCGAGCGGCGAGGCGAACAGGCGCTTGCCGTCGCTGCCCTTCGCCTCGGGCAGGGGACCGCCCGGCAGGTCGCCAACGGCGGCGCCGTCGCCCTTCGCTCGGCCCTGCTGCCCTTCCTTCGCGGCCCCCTCCCCCTTGACGGGAAGCGTCGCCGGACCCTGCCCGTATTCCTTGGCGCGATCCTCGGCGGGCGGGGTCGTGGACGGCGAGGCGCCCTCGCCGGGGGCGCCGGCGGTGGCCATCTTGCCGCCGTCCGGTGCCGGGGCGGGTTTGGCGCCACCCGCGTCCTTGAGCGCGGCGGCGTCCTCGCCTTCCTCCAACAAAAGGGCGATCACCTGGTTGACGGCGACGCCCTCGGTGCCCTCCGGCACGACGATTTTGCCGATCGTGCCCTCGTCGACGGCCTC
>JAGRGG010000279.1 GCA_020445645.1 Geminicoccaceae bacterium
GCCGACGGCATCGATCTCGTCGATGAAGACGATGCAGGGCGCGTGCTTCTTCGCCTGCTCGAACATGTCGCGGACGCGGGAAGCGCCGACGCCGACGAACATCTCGACGAAGTCGGTGCCCGAGATGGTGAAGAAGGGCACGTTCGCCTCGCCGGCGATGGCGCGCGCCAGGAGGGTTTTGCCGGTGCCGGGGGGGCCGACGAGGAGGCAGCCCTTGGGGATGCGCCCGCCGACCTGCTGGAACTTCTGCGGGTTCTTCAGGAACTCGACGATCTCCTGAAGCTCCTCCTTCGCCTCGTCGATGCCCGCCACGTCGCCGAAGGTGACGCGGCCGTGCTTTTCGGTCAGGAGCCGGGCACGGGACTTGCCGAACCCCATCGCCTTGCCGCCGCCCGACTGCATCTGGCGCATGAAGAAGATCCAGACGCCGATGAGCAGCAGCATCGGGAACCAGGAGATGAGAACGCCGAGCAAGGACGGCATCCCGTCGTCGGTCGGCATCGCCGTGACCCGGACGTTGTTCTGGGTCAGGCGGTCGACCAAATTCGGGTCGGAAGGGGCGTAGGTCGTGAAGAGCTTGCCGTCGGTGTAGTGCCCCGAGATCGAGTTGCCCTGGATCGTCACGTCGCTGACCCGGCCCGACCCGACCTCGCTCAGGAAGTCGGAGAACGGCAGCCCCGTCTGGGTGCCGCGCGCCGGCGGCTGGAACAGGTTGAAGAGGGCGATCAGCAGGAGGCCGATGATCACCCAGAGCGCCAGATTCTTGCTGAAATTGTTCACGTGCCAGCCCCGCTTTGCCCCACCTGCCGAACCCTGAGCCGCAGCCGTTCCACCCCTAAGGTAGCGTTGACTGGGGCCGATCGGCGGCACCGTGTCCTTAGATAAGGTTTTCCCCGATCGTGGCAACCGCCGATTCGGCAAACGTCCCGACGAGGAGCGGGCCTCGCGGGCGAAAGCGTACGCGAGCGACGATTCGTCCTCCCCCAAGGGGAGCGGGGCCGAGCTGGAGCGGGAGTCCGGCGGTGCCCTCGGCGATGACGGGCAGGGTGGCGCGGAGGTCGGCGGGCGGGCCGTCCGGCTTCAGGGAAAGTCTGCCCAAGGGGCGGGCGACGAGGCCGGGGCGAAGGGGGAGGAGGGCGAAGCGATTGTCCCAGACCGACCAAGCGCCTTGGGCGAGCGGGAGGACGTGGGCGATCCGCCCGGGCTCGCGCCGGATCGAGAGCCGGCCCCGGCAAAGCGAGAGGAGGCAGCCGCCGAGCGTGGCGCGAAGGAGGCGCGGGCCACCCTGGAGGGCGGCGGCGAGGGTGTCCAGCGCCGCGAGGCCGGGCGGGACGCCGCTTCCGCCCAGCATGGCGAGGGCGCGGGCGAGGAAGAGGCGGCGGACGGGGGGCGGGGCGGCGGCGAAGGCTCCGAGGGGAAGGGCCAAGCGTCCGAGCGGGTGGACGTGCGCGTGATCGGCGAGGAGGCGAAGCAGCATGGCCTCGGCCTCGCGGCGGTCCGCCGCCAGCGCCCGGCGGTCGTGGAGGAGGGCGTCCTCTCCCCCGCCCCGGCTCCGAAAGCGCCCGCGCCAAAAGCGGGGATCGACGTTGGACGGGTCGGCGAGCCAGGGGAGACCGTGCGCTTCCAAGGTGGCGATAAGGCGGGCCTTCGGCACCGGGAGGAGGGGACGGAGCAGGCGGACGTGCGGCAGACAGACGATCGTGGCGATTCCGGCGAGGCCGAACGGGCCGCTGCCCGCCTCGGCGCGCATGGCCAGGGTTTCGGCTTGGTCGCCCCGGTGGTGGCCGGCGAGGAGGTGGAGGATGCCGGATTCCCGGCAGGCGGATTCGAGGAGCCCGTAGCGGGCGGCGCGCGCCGCCGCCATCAGCCCCGTTCGCGGCTTCGTTCCCGTCCAGGCGAGGCGGCGGCAGGGGACTCCGAGCCCTTCGAGCCAGCCCGCGACCCGCGCCGCCTCTTCGGCCGACCCCGGCCGCAGCCCGTGGTCGACGACGAGGGCAAGGAGGCTGCCGCCCCGCGCCGCCGCCCAGTCGCGGGCGAGGAGGGCGAGCGCCAGACTGTCGGGACCGCCCGAGACGGCGACGGCGAGGGCCGGGGCCGTCTCGAAGGGGCCGAGCGGGTCGAGGAGCGTCCGGAACAGGGCGGCGTCGAGGGGGGCCGCACCCTCGGGCGCGGCCGACGCCGCATCGACGCCTTCAGGCGCAGCCGGCGCTGCGTCGGGCACGGTCCAGGTTGCGGGCAAGGGTCTCCTGCGGCTCCGGGTAGCGGCGGCCGATCTCGGCATAGGTCTGGCAGGCCCTGGTCTTGTCGCCGAGCGCCGCGAGCGACAGGCCGAGCTTCAAGAGGTTGTCCGGCGCCCTCAAGGCGTCGGGGCCGTAGGTGCGGTAGTTGCGGGCGTAGATGGCGGCGGCGTCGGCGTAGTCCTTGCGGAAGTAGCGGGTCTCGCCGAGCCAGAAGGCGGCGCTGGCGGCGTCGTCCGCGTTCGGGAAGTCGGCGAGGAAGCGCTCGAAGGCGGCGCCCGCCGTGGCGAAGTCGCCCTCCTGGAGAAGGGCCAGCGCCGCCTCGTAGCGGTCCTTCGCGCTTCCCGTGAGCGCCGCGGCCGGCACCTCGCCCGCCCCCGCGTCCCCGCCGTCGGGACCGGGAAGCCCGAGCACGGCGTCGCGCGGGATCGAGCCCAGGACGTAGCCCTCGCGCGCCGCCCGATCCGGGGCCACGTCCGGGGCGGGCGCCGCGCCGCCCCCGGCATCCGGC
>JAGRGG010000092.1 GCA_020445645.1 Geminicoccaceae bacterium
ATCACTCCATTGGCTCAAACGGTATCACGCACGATTCAGTCGATCGAGGCCACACGGGCGCTGCAAGCCTTCCTCGATCAGCATCGTGGCAATCTCGCCTGCCGGTCGCTGCTTACGTGATGCTTTCTAGGTTATATTAGGTATATAATTACCAAAAAGAAAAAAGAAGGCCCCGCGCCGGCGGATGCGAAGCGTATTCAACCCTTGGCCAACCCCGCGACGGTCGCCACCACGGCGTCGAACATCTCGGGCGTGAGCACGCGGGTGCTGATGTTGTAGCGCGACGTGTGGTAGCTCGACACGATGCGGGGCGCGTTCTCGGGCCCGTGGACCGCGTGGTGGCGGAAGGGATGGTCCTTCAGCCGGAGGCCCAGCGCCTTCAGGGTCGAGTCGTGGGCGATCCGGCCGAGGGTGAGGATGACCTTGAGCCCGAAGCGCATGGCCTCGATCTCGGCCTTGAGGAAGGCGCGGCAGGTGGCGATTTCGGCGCCGGTCGGCTTGTTCTGCGGGGGCACGCAGCGCACGGCGTTGACGATCCGGCAGCCCTCCAGGACGAGGCCGTCGTCCGGATCGGCGGCGAACGCGCCGCGCGCGAGGCCGTGCCGGACCAGGGCCGGGTAGAGCACCTGCCCGGCGTAGTCGCCCGTGAACGCCCGTCCGGTGCGGTTGGCGCCGCCCATGCCGGGGGCGAGGCCGACGACGAGGACGGACGCGGCCCCCGGCCCGCCCGGTGGGTCGAAGGGGGGGACGGGGGCGTTGTGCCAGTCGGGGTGCGAGGACCGCGCCGCCTCGCGGAAGGCCGCGAGGCGCGGGCACAAGGGGCAGTCGGGGGCGGGCGCCTTCGCCTGCATCGGCGCGCCTTAGCCGCGCGGCTTGGCGTCTTCCTCCTCCTCGTCGTCCTCGTAATCGTCCTCGTCGTCGTCCTCGTAGTCGTCGTCCTCGTCGAGCGGCAGGTCGGCGCGGACCTGCGGCTCACGGGAGATGAGCGACTGCCAGGCGACGAGGTCGATGAAGGTGTCGGCCTGTCGGCGCAGCTCGTCCGCGATCATCGGCGGCTGGCTGCGGATCGTGCTGACGACGCTGACGCGGACGCCCTGGCGCTGCAGGGACTCGACGAGGCGGCGGAAGTCGCCGTCGCCCGAGACCAGGACCGCGTGGTCGATGCGGGGCGCCATCTCCATCATGTCGACGGCGATCTCGACGTCCATGTTGCCCTTGAACTTGCGCCTGCCCGTCGAGGCCTGGGTGAACTCCTTCAGCGGCTTCGTCACCATCGTATAGCCGTTGTAGTCGAGCCAGTCGACGAGGGGGCGGATCGGCGAGTACTCCTGCTCGTCGAGCAGCGCCGTGTAATAGTAGACCCGGATGAGGCGGCCCTGCTCCTTCAGCGACTGCAAGAGGCGCTTGTAGTCGATGTCGAAGCCGAGCGAGCGCGCCGTCTGGTAGAGGTTGGCGCCGTCGATGAAGACGGCGATCCGTTCTTGGGGCTGGAAAGCCGGCAATCTAGCCATAAAGGGTCACTCCAAATGCTGGGCCACCCCCTCCCGCTTATGGCGGCGGGGCGGGCGGCTTCTATATCGTCTCGTCCCTGGTCCTCGGCGAGGCGTGGAAGGTTGGCCTCTGAGGCGGGAGACCGGCGATCTCGACGAGGGCTGAACAGGCTTTCCTCCGGCCGCCGGCCCCTTGCGCGGGACTCTGCGCCCAGCTTGTTGCTGCGCTGCGGCAAGGGTTGGATTGCCTGCTGATCGCGTTTCGGCTAGTTAGCGCATTCGATCGTGCTTATCTAGAGCCCGTTCGACCCCTTTCGCATGTGAACCGAACGCGGCATCCTTGCGTATTGGGTCGAGGCGCAGACCGTCCCGCCCGTTTCAGCCTTTCGTAAGGAGACCGTATGGCCCGCATCACCGTTGAGGATTGCGTCGAGCGCGTGCCGAGCCGCTTCGAACTCGTCATGCTCGCCGCCCAGCGCGCCCGCGACATCTCGGCCGGAGGCGCGCTCACGCTCGACCGGGACAACGACAAGAACCCCGTCGTCGCCCTGCGCGAGATCGCGGAAACGACCGTCGACCTCGACCACCTGCGCTACGAGCTGATGCACGGCCTGCGCCGGCACGTCGACGCCGACGACGAGGAGCCGGCCGACCTCGTCCAGGAGCTGGAGGCGCTCATCCCCTCGCGGGCCGGGGTCGAGGACGACGACACGATGCTCCCCGAAGGCACGGACTACGGTGATCAGGACATCGTCGACGAGGACTGAATCCGCGAGCACGGGGGGGGCGTCCGATGCGGCTTGAGGAGCTTTCCGAGGCCCCGCCCGTGCCCCCGGAGGCGCCGCCCGAGGCCGGCCCCCCGCCCCGCCGGCGCGTCATGCGCCAGTACGAACTCGTCGAGCGGGTGCGGGGCTACGACCCGGGCGCCGACGAGGACCTGCTCAACCGCGCCTACGTCTTCGCCATGAAAGCGCACGGCTCGCAGCTCCGCGCCTCGGGCGACCCCTATTTCCACCACCCGGTCGAGGTCGCGGGCATCCTGGCCGCGCTCAAGCTCGACAGCGCGTCCATCGCCACCGGGCTCCTCCACGACACGGTGGAGGACACAGGGGTCACGCTCGCCGAGATCGGCCAGATCTTCGGCCCCGTCGTGGCGAAGCTCGTCGACGGGGTCACGAAGCTCAGCAAGATCCACCTGCAGAACGCGCAGACGGCGCAGGCCGAGAACTTCAGGAAGCTCCTCCTGGCGATGTCGGAGGACATCCGGGTGCTCCTCGTCAAGCTCGCCGACCGCCTGCACAACATGCGCACGCTGCACTTCATCGCCAACCCGGACAAGCGCCGCCGCATCGCCGCCGAGACGATGGAGATCTACGCCCCGCTCGCCGAGCGCATCGGCATGGAGAAGCTGAAGGTCGAACTCGAAGACCTCGCCTTCGCCGAGCTCTGGCCCGACGCCAGGGCGTCCATCCTCCACCGCCTGGAGCAGCTGCGCGAGAACGACCACGACCGCATCGACCGCATCGTCGCCCGCCTGTCGGCCAACCTGCGCGAGGCCGGGGTCGAGGCCGAGGTCGCGGGGCGCGAGAAGTCGCCGCTCTCGATCTGGCGCAAGATGCAGCGCAAGAACATCAGCTTCGAGCAGCTCTCCGACATCATGGCCTTTCGCGTCACAGTGGGCTCGGTGAGCGACTGCTACGCGGCACTCGGCATCTTTCACGCCCTCTACGCCATGCTTCCCGGCCGCTTCAAGGACTTCATCTCGACGCCGAAGCCGAACGGCTACCGCTCCCTGCACACGACGGTGATCGGGCTCGAAGGCCGCAAGGTCGAGATCCAGATCCGCACGAAGCGGATGCACGAGGAGTCGGAGTTCGGCGTCGCCGCGCACTGGGCCTACAAGCAGGAGAGCCGCAACACCGAAGGGCGGCAGTATCGTTGGGTGCGGGAACTGCTCGACATCCTGGAGCAGACGCAGAGCCCCGAGGACTTCCTCGAGCACACGAAGCTGGAGATGTTCCAGGACCAGGTGTTCTGCTTCACGCCCAAGGGCGACGTCTTCCCGCTGCCGCGCGGCGCCACCCCGGTCGACTTCGCCTACGCCGTCCACTCGGAGGTGGGCGACCACTGCGTCGGCGCCCGCGTCGACGGCCGCATGGTCAACCTGCGCACGCCCCTCCAGAACGGCGACCAGGTCGAGATCATCACGTCGCGCAGCGCCACGCCGACGCCCGCCTGGGAACGCTTCGTCGTCACCGGCAAAGCGAGGGCGCGCATCCGCCGCTACCTGCGCCTGAAGCAGCGCGAGTCGCACATCGCCAAGGGCCGGGACGCCGTTCGCCATCTCGCCCGCGAGCGGGGGGTGAAGCTCACCGACAAGGCGCTGGCAGGGGCGGCGCCCCCGCTCGGCTACAAGACGCTCGACGACCTGCTCGCTGCCGTCGGCGACGGCCGCACCCCGGCCCGCGCCGTCCTGCACGAGGTGGCCCCGGCCCCCGCGCCCGCGCCCGGGGAGGAAGCGCCGGAGGCGCTCACCCTCTCCCTGCGCCGGACGGCGCCTCCCCCGGACGAGCGCGAGACC
Source organism: Geminicoccaceae bacterium (assembly GCA_020445645.1). Classification (GTDB taxonomy): domain Bacteria; phylum Pseudomonadota; class Alphaproteobacteria; order Geminicoccales; family Geminicoccaceae; genus JAGRGG01. The sequence continues at coordinate 4,072 of JAGRGG010000092.1, forward strand.
GAGAGCCCAATCGATGGCCTGCCCGTGGGCGTCGCCTTCCAGCTCGCCGGCTGCTGCCGGCCGGTACCGGGCGAGCCGATCCTGGGCGTCGTCCGCACCGGCCGGCCCGTGGGCATCCACCGTACCGAGTGCCCCAGCATGTTGCGGCTCGCCGACGGCGACCACCGCCTGATCCAGATCGGCTGGAACGCCCGCGTCCGCCCGCCCGTCGCCACCTCCAGGCTCGCCGTCACCGTCGCCAACCGTCCGGGCTCCCTGGGCTCGATCACCACCCTCATCGGCAAGCAGCAGGCGAACATCGCCGACGTCCGCGTCGGGCGCCGTACCGCCGAGGCGTTCGAGATGATCCTGGAGGTCGAGGTCGGCGGCGTCGACCAGCTCCAGGCGATCCTGGCTGCCCTTCGCGCCAGCACGCTCGTCGAGAACGTCGAGCGCGTCCTTTCGTGAGAGGCCCCAGCCCATGCCGGCGATGACGCAAGAGGCCGTGCTCGACGAATTCCGCGCGGCGGGCGCCCTGCTCGAAGGCCACTTCATCCTCTCCAGCGGCAAGCGCAGCCCCCGCTACCTCCAGTGCGCCCGGGTGATGATGGACCCGAGGCGCGGCGAACGCCTCGCGACGGCGCTCGCCGAGACGTGCCGGGGCCTCGCCGTCGACGCCGTCGTGGCACCCGCGATGGGCGGACTCGTCGTCGGCCACGAACTGGCCAGGGCGCTCGGCGTCCTCTCCCTCTTCGTCGAGCGCATCGAGGGACGGTTCGCCCTCCGCCGGGGCTTCTCGATCGGGAAGGGCTGGCGCGTCCTCATCGCCGAGGACGTGGTGACGACCGGCCTCTCGACGAGGGAAGCCGCCGCCTGCTGCGCCGCCGAGGGCGCCGAGGTCGTCGGCGTCGCCTGCCTCGTCGACCGCACGGGCGGCAAGGCCGGGCTCGGCTTCCCCCTGATCGCCCTTGCCGCCGTCGACGTCCCGGTCTACGAGCCCGACGGCCTGCCGCCCGATCTGGCGGCGATTCCGGCCGTGAAGCCGGGCTCGCGGGGCCTGTAGGTTACGCGAAGCGTTTGCCGGCCCTGGCCAACGCCACCGAACCCTGCTAGATATTCTACCTAAGGTAGAACATCCAGGCCCCGCCCATGCCCGCCGCCCGCACCGTCGCCGCCCCCGCCACCGCGCGCATCCGCACGGTGGCGCTCGTCGGGCTGGAGCCGGCCCCCGTCGACGTCGAGGTGATGGTGACGCCGGGGCTGCCGGCGTTCTCGATCGTGGGGCTGCCGGACAAGGCGGTCGGCGAGAGCCGGGAGCGGGTTCGCGCCGCCCTGGCCTCGCTCTCGCTGGCCTTGCCCCTGAAGCGCATCACCGTGAACCTGGCGCCGGGCGACTTGGCGAAGGAGGGCAGCCACTTCGACCTGCCGATCGCGCTCGGCCTCCTCGTCGTGATGGGCGTCCTGCCGGGCGACGCGGCGCCCGACGCCGTGGTGCTGGGCGAACTCGGGCTCGACGGCGCGCTTCGGCCGGTGCCGGGCGTGCTGGCGGCGGCGCTGGCGGCGGCCGAGCAGGACCTGTCCCTCGTCTGCCCCGCCGCCTGCGGCCACGAGGCCGCTTGGCTCGGCGAGACGGTCGAGATCGTGGCGGCGCCGAATCTCCTCGCCCTCATCGGCCACCTGCGCGGCGAGCACGTCCTTCCCCCGCCGGTCCTGGCCGAGGCGGAGGACGAGCGCCCCTGGCCCGACCTCGCCGACGTGAAGGGCCAGGAGACGGCGAAGCGCGCGCTCGAAGTCGCCGCCGCCGGCGGGCACAACCTTTTGATGCAGGGGCCGCCCGGCTCCGGCAAGTCGATGCTCGCCCACCGCATGGCGGGCCTCCTTCCCCCGCTCTCGCCCGCCGAGACCCTGGAGGTCGGCCTCGTCCACAGCGTCGGCGGGCGCCTTCAGGCCGGGCGCCTCTCCCGGCGGCGCCCGTTCCGCTCCCCCCACCACGCGAGTTCGACGGCGGCGATGGTCGGCGGCGGGGTCCACGCCCGGCCGGGCGAAATCTCGCTCGCCCACCGCGGGATGCTGTTCCTCGACGAGCTGCCCGAGTTCCCGCGGCCGGTGCTCGAAGCCCTGCGCCAGCCCCTGGAGGCCGGCACGGTGACGGTGGCGCGCGCCAACCACCACATCACCTACCCGGCCCGCCTCCAGCTCGTCGCCGCGATGAACCCCTGCCGCTGCGGCTACCTCGACGACCCGGCGCTCGCCTGCGCCAAGGCCCCCCGCTGCGCCGGCGACTACCAGAAACGCCTCTCCGGCCCCCTCCTCGACCGGATCGACATCCACATCGACGTGCCGGCCCTCACCCCCCGCGAGCTGGCCCTGCCGGCGCCTGCCGAACGCGGCGCCGCCGTGGCCGAACGGGTCGCCGCCGTCCGCGCCCTCCAGGCGGAGCGCCTCGCCGCCGAAGGCCATCCGGAGCTGCGCCTCAACGCCGAGATGGAAGGCGAGCTGCTCGACCGTTTGGCACCGCTCGACGGCGCCGCCCAGGAGCTTTTGACCCGCGCCACCGAGCGCCTGCGCCTCTCCGCCCGCGGCTACCACCGCATCCTGCGCGTCGCCCGCACCATCGCCGACCTCGACGGCGCGCCCGCCATCAAGAAGGCGCACCTGGCCGAGGCGATCGCGTATCGGCGGCGTCCGCCGAGCTATTAGGTCGACGCTTCGCGTCCGCTGGCGCGG
>JAGRGG010000280.1 GCA_020445645.1 Geminicoccaceae bacterium
GCCGATCGGCGTGGGCTGTCGCGGATTGAATTGCAGCTAATTTGCTGAAAATGCTCGATATCAATGATCCTAGTCAGTCTGCCCTGGACCGCTACGGAAAGCGGTTCGACGGACACCCCATCCGCCAGCTTTTCTCACATGTCATCGACATGAAAAGCCTGCTGGATGCCAGGCTGCCATGATCCCTCCTCCGTTGCGGCCTCGCCCCTTGTGCCACGATCAGGCGTCCTGCCTGCGCGTAGTCCGTGGGCCGCATCGTATGGGATCGGTAGGGTCCGATCCTTGCGGCGCTCGGGCATCCTCGCGGGCCTCTCCGGCAACGTCCCCCTCGCCGGACCGTCCTTGCCGTCCCGGTTCGGCACGGCGACGACCTTCGTCTCCAGGCGCGACCCTGCCGAGGTCGTGCAGCCCGTCCAGGGCGCGGAGCATCGCCCGCGCGGCGTCGGGCGGCCTCTCGAACGGGGCCGGCCAGCGCCTCGGGGCGGTTCGGGCGACGCTCGAACGGCGCGTCCATCACCGCCGCCGCGTCCGGCCCGTGGTGGGCCAGGAGGTGCGACCCGACGCCCGGCGCGGGCCCGACGGGTCGGTGATCGGTTTTCAACCCGGGCATGACATTGATCGACGTTCCGGGCATCTCCCTGTCGATGTGTCGAGACGGCCCTTCGCACCCTTGGCGCGAGGGGGGGGACCGGCAACGGCCGCACCCCTAATCGGCATACCGCAACCCGTCCGTGGCGGCGGGGAGGCCACCCGCGCGCGTCGTCGCGGACGGGCCGAGCAGGCGGCGGGCGACGCTCTCCAGGTGGGCGCGCATCGCCATCGCCGCCGCCTCTCCGTCGCGCTCGGCGATGCCGGCGACGATCGCCTCGTGCTCGGCAAAGCTGTGGTGGTCGGCGGGCGGCAGCGCCCGCTCGCGCGGGCGGCCCCAGACCACGGCCCGGCGCACGGCCGCCAGCGTGTCGAGGAGGCCGAGCAGGAGGGCATTTTGCGCCGCCGAGGCGACCGTCCGGTGCAGGCGGTTGTCCTGGGCCTCGTACCCCCGCCACGTCGTCGCCGCGCGCGCCGCCTTGAGGCAGGCGCGCAGTTCGACGAGGTGCGCCGGCGTCGCCTGGACGGCCGCGATGGCGGCGACCGGCGGTTCGAGGACGAGGCGGGCCTCGATGATCTCGGCGGGGCTGGTCCGCCTCGCCAGTGCCGCCACGTCGGCGAGACCGTCGATCGGCCGGGTGCCGATGTAGGTGCCCTTGCCGACGTGCCGCCAGATCTGGCCCTCGGCTGCCAGCGTCGCCAGCGCCTTGCGCAGGGCGGGCCGGCTGACGCCGAGCATCGCGGCGAGCGTCCGCTCCGGCGGCAGGCGGCTGTCGACGGCGGCCTCGCGCGCGAGCCAGGCGCGGAGCTGGTTCAGGGTGTGCGCGGCGGCGGGATCGAGCATCGCTGACCAATCACTGTGGCGGACGGGACGGTAAAGCCGATGCGCCCGCCTGCCAAGGGCTTGCGGGGGCGGGATCTGCGGGCCGAGAGGCTTGACCTCGTTTTGCGACCAAGTTAGACCAATGCCAAATTGGTTGCCAACGGTGCGACCGCAACAGGGATCGGGAGGGCTACCCCTATGGTGCATCATGCGTTCACGCGGCGCTGTCTCGTCGCCGGCGCCGTCTGCCTTGCCCTCGTGGCCGGGCGCGGCGACGCCGACGCCGCCGACACCGTCCGGGTCGCGTTCGGCGACATCGCCACCGTCGAGACGCTGAACTTCCTGACGGCCCTGGAGCGCGCCCGGGAGAAGGGGCTCGACATCGAAACCACCTTCTTCAAGTCCGAGGACATCGCGGCGCAGGCCGTCGTCGGCGGGCAGGCCGACATCGGCGTCGGCACGCCCTACGCGCTGATTCAAAAAGTGCGGGCGCCGATCCGCATGTTCTTCCAGATGAGCACGCTGCAGTTCTACCCGGTGGTCGACGCCGCGGCGTATCAGGACTGGAAGGACCTCGACGGCGAGGAGATCGCCGTCCACTCGCGCGGCTCCGGCACCGAGGCGATCATGCTCCTGATGGCCAAGCGCAACGGCATCGAGTACGGCCGGGTGAGCTACGTGCCAGGCTCGGAAGTGCGCGCCGGCGCCCTTCTGCAGGGCAACATCAAGGCGAGCATCGTCGACAGCGCCAACCGCCGCCTGCTCGACGAGAAGGCGCCCGGCAAGTTCAAGACGCTGGAAGTCACCGACGTCGAGGCGACCGACGAGGCGCTCTACGCCAACACGGACTTCCTGGAAGGCAACAAGGAAGCGGTCGACACGCTCATGGACGCGCTCCTTGCGACGTGGCGCGAACTCAACGACGACCCCAAGGTCGTGGCCGAGTGGCGCGAGAAGTACAACCTGCTCCCCGACCTGCCCGAGGACCTGGAGGGCGAGATCCTGCCCTACTTCGAGGAGGCCGTCGAAGCCGGCGTGTTTCCGGACAACGGCGGCAGCGAAGAGGCGGCGCGCACCGACCTCGAGTTCTACGGCCTCGCCGGCCAGCTCGAAGGCGATCCGAAGGGCCTGAAGGTGGAGGATTTCTGGACGTTCGACCCCTTGAACCGTGCGTTGAAGCGCCTGGGGCAGGGCTAGGCGCTTGGCCGCACGGACGGCACGCGCCGCGCATGCCGGCGTCGGCGCCGCAGGGCGGCGGCTTCGGAAGGACGGGACGCTCGCGTGGCAGGCCGCCTCGGTGCTCGCCGTCATGCTGGCCTGGGAGATCGCGGGAAGGATCCCGATCAACTACGCCTTCCCGCCCTTCCTCGCCGTCCTGCGCGCCTTCGTCGAGATGGTCCTCGACGGCAGCCTCGTCCGGGCGTTCCTCGTGACGCTGGTGCCGCTCGTGCTCGGCGTCCTGTTCTCGACGGTGGTGGGCGTGGGGGCCGGGGTGCTGATGGGGCTGCGGCGCGGGGTCGAATGGGTCGCCGCCCCCGTCTTCATCGTCCTCCAGGCGGCCCCGGTCGCGGCGATCATCCCGCTCGTCACCTTCGTCTACGGCATCGGCCTCGCGGCGAAGACGGTGGCGGTGATCCTCCTCGCCTTGCCGGTGATCGCGCTCAACGCCTACAAGGCCGTGCGCAACGTCAACCCGTCCCTGGTCGCCATGTGCCGCTCGTTCCTGGGCACGCGGCGCCAGACGGTCCAGAAGGTCATCCTGCCGGACGCGAGCCCGGTGATCTTCGCGGGGCTCAGGCTCGGGGTCGGCGCCGGCTTCGTCGGGGTCATCCTGGCCGAACTGCTCATCACCCCCACGGGCGTCGGCGACCTCATCACCTACCACCGCTCGGTGGCCAACTACGCCGAGATGTACGCGACCATCCTGACGATCGTCGTCGTCTCGGCCCTGTGCCTGAACGGGCTGCAACGGATCGAGGCCCGGCTGTTTCGGCCCGAGCGACGCGAGGGAACCTGACATGATCCAGGCGATGGAAGCCGAACGCCCGGCGCCGGCGGCGGAGGGCGCCGTCCCCGCCGTCGAGGTGCGCGGCCTCTCCAAGACCTACAACGGCGGCGTGCTGGCGCTCGACGACGTCGACGCCGTCTTCCCGCAAGGGGCGCTCACCTCGCTGCTCGGCCCGTCCGGTTGCGGGAAGACGACCCTGCTCAAGATCGTCGCCGGCCTCCTCCCGGCCAGCGAGGGCGAGGTGCGGGTGATGGGGCGGGCGGTCGACGGCCCCGGCCCCGAGCGCGCCTTCGTCTTCCAGGACTTCGCCCTTCTCCCCTGGGCCACCGTGCTGCGCAACGCCGCCTTCGGGCTGGAGCTGCGCGGCGTGCCCGAGGCCGAGCGCGAGGCGGCGGCGCGGCGCTGCATTGCGGAGGTCGGCCTCGCCGGCACCGAAGGGCGCTACCCGCACGAGCTTTCGGGCGGGATGCGCCAGCGCGTCGGCCTCGCCCGGGCGCTCGCCGTCGACGCCGACGTGCTCCTGATGGACGAGCCGTTCTCGGCCGTCGACGAGCAGACGCGGCGCAAGTTCCAGGAAGACCTCCTTCGCCTGCGCGGGGTCGAGAGGAAGACCTTCATCGTCGTCACCCACAGCATCGAGGAGGCGGTCTACCTGTCGGACCGGATCATCCTCCTCTCGCCCGGCCCCGGCCGCGTCGCCCGGATCGTCGAGCCCGAGATCGACCGCACCCTTTCGCCCGAGGCCATCCGCCGCGACCCGCACTACCTGGAGACGGTCGAGGACATCTGGCAGGGCCTGCGCGACTTCGTGGAATAGGAGGAACCCTCTTGCGCCTGTTCGGCGTCCGATTGCCGATGATGAGTTCGCTCATCCTCTGGTGCGTCCTGTGGGAGGTCGCCGGGCGGCTCGACCTCGTTTTCCTCCTGCCGCCGTTCAGCGCCGTCCTCGTCGCCATGACCGAGATCGTGCCGACGGCGGGCTTCCTGCGCGCCACTTGGCTGACGCTCGGCTGCTTCGCGCTCGGCATGGCGCTCGCCGTCCTGGTCGGCGTGCCGCTCGGCGTCCTCATGGGCCGCTCGCGCGCCGCCGACCGGCTGCTCGGCCTCTGGGTCAACCTTTTCCTGAGCGCCCCCCTCTCGGCGCTCGTGCCGATCCTGATGATCCTCTTCGGCCTCGGCACGACGACCATCGTCGCCACCGTGTTCCTGTTCGCCGTCTGGATCATCACCCTCGACACCCAGGCGGGCGTGCGGAGCGTGGCGCCGTCATTGCTGGAGATGGCCAGGACCTACGGCGCGGGGCGGGTCGCCCTCTACCGGCGGGTCATCCTGCCGGCGGCCCTGCCCGAGATCCTGGCCGGCGTCCGTCTCGGCGTCATCCGCGGCGTCAAGGGCGTGGTGATCGGCCAGCTCCTGGTCTCGATCGTCGGCTACGGCGCCCTGTTCGAGCTGTACTCGCGCAGCTTTCTCATGGAGGAGTTCTGGGCGCTCACCATCCTCCTCTTCGCCTTCGCCCTCGTCCTCGCCGACCTCGTCGGCAGGCTCGAAAAACGCGTCGAATTCTACGCCGGAGCACGCTGAATGACCGCCACCGCCGCCTTCGTCGTCGAGGCCGTCCCCCGCCCGACCCTGCCGGTCGACGGCGAGCGGGGGGTCTTTCCCGTCCGCCGCGTCTACTGCGTCGGGCGCAACTACGCCGCGCACGCCCGCGAGATGGGGCACGACCCCGACCGCGAGCCGCCGTTCTTCTTCCAGAAGAACCCCGACAGCCTCGCGCACGACGGCACGTTTCCCTACCCGCCGATGAGCAGGGACGTGCACCACGAGATCGAGCTCGTCGTCGCGCTGAAGGGGGGCGGCGGCGACATCCCCGTCGAAGAGGCGCTCGACCGCGTCTACGGCTACGCCGTCGGGCTCGACATGACCCGCCGCGACCTCCAGGGCGAGGCGAAGAAGCTGGGCCGCCCCTGGGACACGGGCAAGGCGTTCGAACGCTCCGCGCCGTGCTCCCCCCTCGTCCCCGCGAGCCGCATCGGCCACCCCGACAAGGGCCGCGTCTGGCTGGAGGTCAACGGCGAACCCCGCCAGGAGGGCGACCTCGCCCAGCTCATCTGGACGGTGCCGGAAGTGATCGCCTACCTCTCGACCCTCTTCACCCTGGCGCCGGGCGACCTCGTCATGACCGGCACGCCGGCCGGCGTCGGGGCGGTGAAGCGCGGCGACGTGCTGAAAGGGGGGGTGGAAGGCGTCGGGGTCATCGAGGTGCGGGTCGTCTGAACGCGC
>JAGRGG010000093.1 GCA_020445645.1 Geminicoccaceae bacterium
CCGCGCCAGCGGACGCGAAGCGTCTTACTTCTTCTCCCCGATGTCCCCTGTGACGCCCGGATTCGTCGGCGGCGCGTCGCTGGCGGGGAAGGTCTCGTCCACCGTCTCGTCGACGTCGTTCTTCACCCCCCGCTCCTTCGGGGTCTCCTTCTTCGTGATCGGCTCGCGCCGGTCCTGCTCCTCGCCGCTCATGGGGCTCTCCCGTCCTGTGGGGTTCGTGCCCGTCCAACGCGCGAGGGGGGACGGGCGTTCCGTCGGGGTTGAGCGGCCGGGGCTCGGCCCCTACCCTGGCCGAAGCACGGGGAGAAAACCATGACGGCTCGACGGGGCGCGGCGCTGGCGCTGGGGGCGGTTCTGGCGCTGGGGGCCGCCGCCTGTTCGGGGGGGCCGCCGCCCGTGCTCGCGGCGTCGGGCGGGGTGCTGTTCGACGAGGGCGCGCGCCGGGCGGATCTCGCCGGGGTCGCGCCCGCCCTCCTGGCCAAGCTGTGCGGGGTGCCGCGGGGCGACTGGGGGACGCACGGGGTCGTCCGCAACGTCGAGGGGGGCGGGCAGCCGGGGGACACGCTGGCGCGGACGCTGATGGAGGCGGGCGGGGCCTATCTGGGGCGGGGGGACGCGGGCGCGCGCGAGGCCATTTTGGGCAACCTCGACCGCTGGGCGAGGGGGGACGCGCTGGCGGGGGTCAAGGGCGGCGACCGGGTCAACGCCTACTACAACCTGGACCGCACGCTTCTGCCCGTGATCATCGCCTTCTGGCTCGTCCGGGACGACCCGGAGGCGGGTGCCTCGCGGGTGGAGCGGATCGGGGACTGGCTGGACGACCGGGTGCGCTGGCGGCTGGACGACCTCCAGGACGATCTCGGCGACGTGTCGAGCCGCAACAACCACCGCTACCTGCACGACAGCGTGACGATGGCCTGGGGCGCGCTGACGGGCGACCCGGACCTGGTGGCCGCCGGGGTCGAGAGCCTCGACATCGCGCTCGCCCAGATGCGCCCGGACGGCAGCCTGCCCTTGGAGACCGACCGGGGCCGGCTCGCCCTCTACTACCAGCGCCACGCGGTGGGCTCGCTCGTCACCATCGCCGAGATGGGGGCCGTGCAGGGGCTGGACCTCTGGTCCAGGACCAACGACGCGGGGCAGACGCTCCACGACGCCGTGCGCTTCCTCGTCGCCGGGATCGAGGATCCGGGCGTCGTCCGCCCCTACACCGACGCGGGGCAGGATCTCAGCTTCCTCGGCTGGCGCGGCCACGGCCGGCACTACATGGCCTGGGCCGAGGCCTATCTGGCCCGCTTCGCGGGCTCCCCCCTGGCGGGGCGGCTGGAACGCGCCCTGTTCGGCAGGGGCGGGGCGGAGCGCCCGCTCGTCGACGACTACGCGGGCGGGATGACGACGTGCTTCTACGCGGACCCGGCGCGGGTGGCGGGGGGAGGGTAGAAATTCGCTGCGCGACCGCTGACGCGAAGCGTAACGGCGCCGCCCTTACGCCATCAGGTCGTCGATCCTGAGCTTGGCGATGGCCTCGATCTCGCGCACGGCGGCGGCCAGTTCGACCTCGGGGTCGTTGTCGAGGCGTTTCTCGAAGGCCGTCAGGATTTCGTCCTTCGAGCGGCCGCGCACGGCCATGATAAAGGGGAAGCCGAAGGTGGACTTGTAGGTTTCGTTGAGGTCGGCGAGGCGGGCCGTCTCGGCCTCGTCGAGGCGGTCGAGGCCGGCGCTCTCCTGCTCGGCCGCCGAGGCGGGGGTGAGATCCTCCGCCGCCGTAGCCCTGCCGGCGAGGTCGGGGTGGGCGCGGATGAGGGCGAGGAGGCGTTCGGGCGAGCCCTTGCGCATGGCGGCGCACAGGGCGGCGTGCAGCCCTTCGGCCGTGTCGGCCTCGGGGCCGAGCCCGGCGTCGTAGGCTTCTTCGGCGACCCAGGGGCTGTGCTCGAACACGCCCCCGAACGCGCTGCAGAAGGCTTCCCGGTTCATCTCGCTCGGTTTGAGCATGGGGTCCCGTTCCTCGGATGCGGCGGCGAGATGCCCGCCGATGGTTCTCCAAGGGGCTTTTAACCCCTTTCGCCCCCTCCCGGTCCAGTCCCGCGGACGTTCGGCCTACGCCGGGGCTTTGACGTTGGCGCCAAAGGGGCTAAGCGTCGTCGAAGGGCAACACGTCGGATCGGGCGGCGGGAACGGGAAGGGTGGAAGCATGGGCGCCATGACCTTGGACTGGCTCAACCTCGGCCTGCGCTGGCTGCACCTGATCGCCGGCATCGCCTGGATCGGCTCGTCCTTCTACTTCGTCGCCCTCGACGCCTCGCTGCGCAAGCGGATGGATCTGCCCCAAGGGGTGCAGGGCGAGGAGTGGCAGGTCCACGGCGGCGGCTTCTACCACATGATGAAGTACACGGTGGCCCCGGCGCACATGCCGGAGCACCTGACGTGGTTCAAGTGGGAGGCCTACACGACGTGGCTCTCGGGCTTCGCCCTGCTCGTCGTCATGTACTACTTCGGCGCCGACCTCTACATGGTCGACCACGAGGGCTGGACGCTGCCGGGCTGGGCGGCGTCCCTGATCGGCATTCTGACGCTCGCCGTCGGCTGGGTCGGCTACGACGCCCTGTGCAAGTCGAAACTGGGGGAGGATCAACGCCTCCTCGTGCTGGGCGGGCTCGTCCTCTTGCCAATTATCTGCGTCCTCCTCGATACGGTGCTCGCGGCGCGCGGCGCCTTCTTCCACATCGGCGCGCTCACCGGGACGATCATGGTGGCGAACGTCGCCATGGTCATTATCCCGAACCAGAAGAAGGTGGTCGCCGACCTGAAGGCGGGGCGGACGCCGGACCCGAAGCTGGGGGCGCAGGCAAAGCAGCGCTCCTTGCACAACAACTACCTCACGCTGCCCGTTCTCTTCATCATGATCTCGGGCCACTACCCGCAGCTCTACGCCTCGCCCCTCAACTGGCTCATCGTCGGCCTGATCCTAGTCGTGGGCGCGGTGATCCGCCACTGGTTCAACGTCCACCACGCAGGGAAACCGGCGCCGCACTGGGCCTGGGGGGTGGCGGCGGCGGGTGCGCTCGCCATCGTCCTCATCGCCAGCCGCCCCGCCACCGCCGACGCGGCGCCGGGGGCGGAGGCGGAGGCCCTGCCGCCCGACGAACTCCGGGCCGAGGCCGAGGCGACGGTGCAGGGCTACTGCTCGATGTGCCACGCGCGGGAACCCCTTTGGGAAGGCATCCCGCACGCGCCGAAGGGGGTCTACCTGGAAACCCCGGAGGACATCGAGCGCCACGCCTTCGAGGTCTACACCCACGCCTACCTCACCCACGCGATGCCGCCCGGCAACGTCACCGAGATCGGCGACGACGAGCGCCGCCTCCTCGGCCGGTGGTACGAGGCGCTGCGGGGCGGGGCCTTGAAAAACGAGGGGCGGGGCTGAAGATCCCGGGAGCATCCTACGGCGATCGGAGGGACGGCGCATGGCGGGCAGGCTCACGACCCACGTGCTCGATACAGCGAGCGGCGCCCCGGCGGAGGGGCTGAAGATCGAGCTGTTCCGCCGCGACGGCTCCGGCCCCGCCCTCCTGAAGACGGTGCGGACCAACGGCGACGGGCGGGTCGACGGGCCGCTGCTGGAGGGGGGCGAGATGGCGGCCGGCGCCTACGAACTCGTCTTCCACGTCGGCGCCTATTACGCCGCGGGGCCGGGTACCGCCGTCGCCGATCCGCCCTTCCTCGACGAGGTGCCGATCCGCTTCGGCGTCTCGGACCCGGGCGCCCACTACCACGTCCCCCTCCTCCTCGCCCCCTTCGGCTACACCACCTACCGGGGCAGCTAGGCGATGCGGCACACCCTTCGCTTCCTCCTCGGGCACGACCTCGTCGAACTGGGCGAGGTCGATCCCACCCAGACGGTGCTCGAATGGCTCCGGCGGGACGCGCACCGGTGGGGCACCAAGGAGGGCTGCGCCGAGGGCGATTGCGGCGCCTGCTCGGTCGTCGTGGTGCGGCCGGAGGGCGGCAGGCTGCGGGCGGACGCGGTCAATTCCTGCATCCAGTTCGTGGGCACGCTGGACGGGGCGCAGCTTCTCACCGTCGAGGATCTGAAGGGGCCGGACGGGCGGCTGCACCGGGTGCAGCAGGCGATGGTCGACCACCACGGCTCGCAGTGCGGCTTCTGCACGCCGGGGTTCGTCATGGCGCTCTACGCGATGGACCGGCGGGGGGAGGCCGTCACCTACGAGACGGCGGTGGACGAGATCGCGGGCAACCTCTGCCGCTGCACGGGCTACGGGCCGATCGTCGAGGCGGCGCTCGCCATGCGCGGGACGGAGGGGGCGGGGGAGCACCTGAGCGGGCGCGAGGCCGAGGTGATGGCGCGGCTCGAAGCCCTGGACGACGGGCAGGACCTGATGGTCGGCAAGGACGGGCGCACGTTCCACGCGCCGGCTTCGCTCGACGCGCTCGCCATGCTCTACGCGGGCAACCCCGGCGCCGCGCTCGTCGCGGGCTCGACCGATGTGGGCCTTTGGGTGACGAAGCAGGACCGGCCGCTCGACCCCGTCATCTGGCTCGGGCGGGTGAAGGAACTGCGGCGGATCGAGGAGCGGACGGACGCGGTCGTCATCGGCGCCGGGGTTTCCTACACCGACGCGATGGCGAAGCTGGGCGAGATGTACCCCGAAGGGGGCGAACTGATCCGCCGCCTCGCCTCGGTCCAGATCCGCAACACGGGCACGATCGGCGGCAACGTCGCCAACGGCTCGCCGATCGGCGACAGCCCGCCCTTCCTCATCGCCGCCGACGCGCGGGTCGTGCTGCGGTACCGGGGCGAGCGGCGGGAGGTGGCGGTGGAGGACTTCTTCATCAGCTACGGCGAGCAGGACCGGCGGCCCGGCGAACTCGTCGAGGCGATCGTGCTGCCGCGCCCGAAGCCCACCGAGCACCTCGCCTGCTACAAGATCTCGAAGCGGTTCGACCAGGACATCTCGGCGGTGTGCGGCGGCTTTCGCGTCCGGGTCGAGAAGGGCGTCGTGAAGGACGCCAGGCTCGCCTTCGGGGGCATGGCGGGGACGCCGAAGCGGGCGAAGGCGGCGGAGGCGGCCCTGGTCGGCAGGCCGTGGAGCGAGGATGCCGCGCGGGACGCGGCGGCGGCGATGGAAGGGGACTTCCGGCCGCTCACCGACCAGCGGGCGAGTGCCGCCTACCGGATGAAGGTGGCGCAGAACCTGCTCGTCAAGTTCTGGTACGAGACGCACGGGGAGGGCGGGCAGATCCGCCTCGTCGGGCCGAGGAGGGTCGTGCATGGCTGACACCGTCCAGGGCCGTTCGGGCAGCGAGCGCCCGGCCGCGCGCGACAAGGAGGGCATCCGGGGCGGGGCCGGCGTCGCCCTGATCCACGACAGCGCCACGAAGCACGTCACGGGCGAGGCGGTCTACACGGACGACATCCGCGAGCCCGCCCGCCTCGTCGAGGTCCACATCGCCCTTGCCGAGCGGGCGCGGGCGCGGGTCGTGAAGCTCGACCTGGAGCCCGTGCGGCGGGCGAAGGGGGTCGTCGCCGTCGTCGCCGCGGGCGACGTACCGGGGATCAACGACATCAGCCCGACGGGGACCGGCGACGATCCGGTCTTCGCCGCGGGCGAGGTCGTCTACCACGGGCAGCCGCTGTTCGCCGTCGCCGCCGGGACCGTTCACGAGGCGCGGCGGGCGGCGCGGCTCGCGGTCGTCGGGTACGAGGATCTGGCGCCCACCTTGAGCATCGAGGCGGCGCTGGAATCGCAGAGCTTCGTCTGGCCGGAGGGGCGGATGCAGCGGGGCGACCTGGAGGCCGCCAGGGGGCGGGCGACGGGGCGGATCTCGGGCGCCATGACCATCGGCGGGCAGGACCATTTCTACCTCGAAGGGCAGGTGGCGATGGCCGTGCCCGGCGAGGACGGGGACATGCTGGTCCATTCGAGCACGCAGCACCCCTCAGAGGTGCAGCACATGGTCGGCAAGGTGCTGGGCCTGCCGGACCACGCGGTCACGATCGAGGTGCGGCGGATGGGGGGCGCCTTCGGCGGCAAGGAAACCCAGGCGAACCTGTTCGCCTGCGTCGCCGCCCTCGTCGCCAACGCGACGGGCCGCCCGGCCAAGGTGCGGGCCGACCGCGACGACGACATGGTGATGACCGGCAAGCGCCACGACTTCCTCGCCCGCTACGACGTGGCCTATCGGGACGACGGGCGGATCGAGGCGGTCGAGATGGAGCTTGCGGCCCGCGCGGGCTGCTCCGCCGACCTCTCGGGCGCCATCATCGACCGCGCCCTGTTCCACGCCGACAACGCCTACTTCTACCCCGCCGTGAAGCTCACGGCGCACGCCTGCCGGACCAACACCGTCTCGAACACGGCCTTTCGCGGCTTCGGCGGGCCGCAGGGGATGGTGGCCGGCGAGCGGGTGATCGAGGAGGTGGCGTTCGCCACCGGGCTCGATCCCCTGGAGGTCAGGAAACGCAACCTCTACGGCGAGGCACCCCGCGACCTGACCCCCTACCACATGGAAGTCACCGACAACGTGGCGCCCGAACTCGTGGCGCAGCTGGAGCGGGACGGCAGATACTGGGAACGGCGCGACGAGATCCGCGCCTTCAACGCGAGGCACCCCTACTTTCGGCGCGGGCTGGCACTCACGCCCGTCAAGTTCGGCATCTCGTTCACGCTCACCGCCTACAACCAAGCGGGGGCGCTCCTGCACGTCTACAAGGACGGCAGCGTGATGCTGAACCACGGCGGCACCGAGATGGGCCAGGGGCTCTACGTCAAGGTGGCGCAGGTGGTGGCCGACGAGCTTCAGGTCGACGTGGGGCGGGTGAGGATCACGGCGACGACGACGGCGAAGGTGCCGAACACCTCGGCCACCGCTGCGTCCTCGGGCTCGGACCTGAACGGCATGGCGGCGCAGGCGGCGGCGCGGACGATCAAGGAAAGGCTGATCCGCTTCGCCGCCGAGAGCCATCAGGCGGAGCCGAACGAGGTCGAGTGGCTGCCAGGAAGGGTCCGGGTCAAGGGCGACGAGATCGGCTTCAACGAACTCGTGAGCCAAGCCTACACCGCCCGCGTCCAGCTCTCGGCGACGGGGTTCTACAAGACGCCGGACATCCACTGGGACCGCGCGACGGGGCGGGGGCGGCCGTTCTACTACTTCTGCTACGGGGCGGCGCTCGCCGAGGTCACGGTCGACACGCTCACGGGCGAGTACCGGGTGGACCGGGCCGACATCCTCCACGACGTCGGCCGCTCGCTCAACCCGGCGATCGACCGGGGGCAGATCGAGGGCGGGTTCGTCCAGGGCATGGGCTGGCTGACGACCGAGGAACTGTGGTGGGACGACCAGGGGCGGCTCAAGACGCACGCGCCGTCCACCTACAAGATCCCGGCCGCCTCCGACCGCCCCAGGGTGCTGGAGATCGCGTTCTTCGAGAACGAGAACCGGGAGCCGACGGTCCACCGCTCGAAGGCGGTGGGCGAGCCGCCCTTGATGCTCGGCATCGCGGTGCTGCACGCCCTTTCCGACGCGGTGGCGAGCGTCGCGGACCACAGGGTCTGCCCCCGGCTCGACCCGCCGGCGACGCCGGAGCGGGTCCTGATGGCGATTGAGCGGCTGCGGGAAACAAAGTGATTTTGCTATAGGCAACGAAGCATGACAGTTTTTATGACGAAGGTATGGGGACTTGGAGAACCCATTGGACCCTTGCAATTTAGTGAAGAAGGCTGGCGCCGTCGGGCCATAGACATACTAAAACCGGGAGATCTAGTTGTTCTGGTAGCTACCAAAGGCAAAGAAGCCTCTGATCATGAAAAAGGCCGTTTACTAGGGCTTATGGAGCCTACCAAAGAACTTGTAATGTGGAATGACTATATGTCTTTAATTAGAGAAAACGAAAAACATCCAGAATATGAGACTTATAAATGGCCATATGGATTGCTAAACAAGAACGCATGGCTGTTTCCAGACAAACCTTTATTGAGTGAGATAAGTTCGCGAAAATTCAATATGGATTCTGCAAAATGTTTAGTTGTCCTACAAGAAGAAGAAGCTAACAAAGTTCTAGCATTGTATAAAGAAAAAGCGGAGATCGAACACCCAAGCATAAAAGCATATGCTCGTCTAGAAGGTGAAGCTAAGGCTCGTAAGCATTTTTCGCCACCTCCATCAACAATTCGGCATGGGATTATGCATCTACGTCGAGCACCTGCTTATACTTATGCTATGAGAATAGATAATGCTAAAGAATCTGCTTTCAAGATTGGCTGGGCTTTTGATTACGAGGCACGACAAAAGCAGTTCAATCAGGTATCAATGCCTGCAATCGGCGGCTTGAAGTATACTATTTTTCTTAAAGAATTTTGGAAGACGGCAAAGGAGGCTTATCAGATGGAGCAGAAAATACTTAAACACTTTAAAAAATATCGACATTTTGATAATCATGAAATTTGCTATGGCGTGAAGCAAAAAGAGATAGAGATAGCATGGACAAGCGCAATCAAATCGATATGAGATTGGAGCAAGGCAAAAAATGGTTAAAATTGAAGACCAAATGAAACACCAAGCAATGTTGGTTGATAGCTCGCCCGAGACCGAGGCGGCGATGGCGTGGGTCGAGGAAACCTACGCTTGGCCCGACGACGACGAAACGCTGTGTCTACGAGGCTGATCTGATGACCGCCCCCGCCATCCTCGTCACCGTAGAAGCGGCGCTGGGGTCGACGCCGCGCGAGGCGGGGGCGTGGATGGTCGTGGGGGAGGCGGGGATCGAGGGCACGATCGGCGGGGGGGCCCTAGAGCACCGGGCGATGGAGCGGGCGCGGGAGATGCTGGCGGAGGGGGTGGAACGGGCCGATCTGAGCCTGCCGCTGGGGCCGACGCTCGACCAGTGCTGCGGCGGGCACGCGACGCTGCGGCTGCGGCGGCTGACGCCCGCCTTGCGCGCGGACCTCGACGCGAGGCTCGCGGACGAGCGGGCGGGGCTGCCCTTGGTGATGCTCTACGGGGCGGGGCACGTCGGCAAGGCGGTGGCGGCGGCCTTGGGTCCCCTCCCCTGCCGGGTCTCGTGGCTCGACGGGCGGGCGGAGATGTTTCCCGCGACCCTGCCGGCCAACGCCGAGCGCCGCGTCGCGGGCGACCTCCCCGCCGTCGCGGCGGGGGCGCCGGGCGGCGCCTTCCATCTGGTCATGACCCACAGCCACCCGCTCGACCTCGCCGTCTGCGGGGCGGTGCTGCGGGGGCCCCGCTTCGCGTGGCTCGGGCTGATCGGTTCGGCCACCAAGCGGGCGCGGTTCGAATCCCGGCTCAAGGCGGCTGGAATCGAATCCCAAAATCTGGCACGACTCGTCTGCCCGATCGGCATCGGGGGCATCGAGGGCAAGGAGCCTGCGGTGATCGCGGCCTCGGTCGCGGCGCAGTTGCTGATGGCCTTCGAGGCAAGAAAGAAACGACAGGGGTTGGAGACGGACGGACGACATGGACACGCCACGGCTTGAGCTGGACGGCATCACGAAGCGCTTCCCCGGCGTCGTCGCCAACGACGGGGTGTCGTTCAAGGTGGCGCCGGGGGAGATCCACGCCCTGCTCGGCGAGAACGGCGCCGGCAAGTCCACCCTCGTCAAGATGATCTACGGCGTGCTCCAGCCCGACGCGGGGCGGATCCGCTGGGAGGGCAAGGGGGTCAGGGTCCTGAGCCCGCATTTTGCCAGGCGCCTCGGCATCGGCATGGTCTTCCAGCACTTCTCGCTGTTCGAGGCGCTCAGCGTCGAGGAGAACGTGGCGCTCGGCCTCGAGGGCGACATCCCCAGGCGCGAGCTGGGGGAGCGCATCCGCGAGGTGAGCCGGGATTACGGCCTGCCGCTCGACCCGAAGCGCCACGTCCACAGCCTCTCGGTCGGCGAGCGCCAGCGGATCGAGATCGTCCGCTGCCTCCTCCAGAACCCGCGCCTCCTCATCATGGATGAGCCCACCTCGGTGCTCACCCCGCAGGAGGTGGAGCGCCTGTTCCTCACCCTTCGCCAACTGGCGGGGGAGGGCTGCTCGATCCTCTACATCAGCCATAAGCTGCACGAGCTGAAGGCGCTCTGCCACGCCGCCACCGTCCTGCGCGGCGGCCGCGTCGTCGGCACCTGCGACCCGGCCAGGGAGACGGCGGCCTCGATGGCGAACCTCATGGTCGGCACCGACCTCGCGGCACCCGCGCGCCCGGAGCGGCGCCTCGCGCGAAAGCCGGTGCTGGAGGTCGAGGGGCTTTCCCTGAGGAGCGACGATCCGTTCGGGACCCACTTGGCCGACGTGCGGCTGGAGGTGCGGCAAGGCGAGGTGCTGGGGATCGCGGGCGTCGCCGGCAACGGGCAGGCGGAGCTGCTCGCCGTGCTGGCGGGCGAGCGCCCCGTCGACGCAAACACCATCCGCCTCGACGGCAAGCCGATCGGGCGCATGGGCACCCGCGAGCGGCGGCGGCTCGGCCTGTGCTACATTCCCGAAGAGCGCAACGGCCACGCCGCCGTCCCCGACCTCAGCCTCGCCGACAACGCCCTTCTTTCCGCGATCGACCGCAAGGGCCTCGCCCCGCGCGGACTCCTGAAAGGCGGCGCGGCAAAGCGCTACGCCGAGGAGGTGATCCGGGACTTCGGCGTGAAGGCGAACGGGACCGCGGCCCTGGCGTCGAGCCTGTCGGGGGGCAACCTCCAGAAGTTCGTCTGCGGCCGCGAGATCCTCCAGGCACCCCGCGTCCTCGTCGCCGCCCAGCCCACCTGGGGGGTCGACGCCGGGGCCGCCGTCACGATCCACAAGGCCCTCCTTCGCCTCGCCGAGGAGGGGGTCGCGGTCCTCGTCCTCTCGCAGGACCTGGACGAACTGCTGGCGCTCACCGACCGGCTCGTCGTCATCAACGGCGGGCGCCTGTCCCGGCCGCTCGTCACCGCCGAGGCGACGACCGAGGAGATCGGCCTGCTCATGGGCGGGCTGCACGACACGACCGGGGCGGGCGGGACGGCCGGGAGGGCGGCCGATGCGGCTTGAAAAGCGCGCCCAGGTGTCGCAGGCGATGCTCTGGGGCAGCCCGATCCTCGCCGTCCTCCTCACGCTGGTTGCGGGCGCGCTCCTCTTCGTCGTCATGGGCTACGACCCCTTCGCCTCGCTCCGGGCGTTCTTCGTCTCGCCGATCAACTCGACCTACGGCCTTTCCGAACTCGCGGTGAAGGCGTCGCCGCTCGTCCTCATCGCCACCGGGCTCGCCGTCGGCTTTCGCGCCGGGGTCTGGAACATCGGCGCGGAGGGGCAGCTCACGCTCGGTGCCATCGCGGGCGGCGGGGTGGCCCTTCTCTTCTGGGGGATGGAAGGCCCCTGGATCCTCCCCCTCATGTGCCTCGCCGCGATAGGGGGCGGCATGGCGTGGGCGGCGATCCCGGCGTTCCTGCGCGTCCGCCTCGGGGTCTCCGAGATTCTGGTGAGCCTCATGCTCGCCTACGTGGCGCTCCTCCTCCTCAGCGCGCTCGTCTACGGCCCCTGGAAGAACCCGGAGGCGTTCAACTTCCCCGAAACCCGCGTCTTCTCCGACAGCGCCCTTCTCCCGATCATCCTCCCCGGCACCCGCCTGCACCTCGGCGTCGCCGTCACCGTCGTCGTCGTGCTGCTGGCGTGGTTCTTCATGACCCGGACCCTGTTCGGCTATCAAGTCCGGGTCGTCGGCGCCGCCCCGGCGGCCGCGCGCTACGCGGGATTCTCACGGGACCGGATGGTCTGGATCTCGCTGCTCGCGTCGGGCGGCTTGGCCGGGCTCGCGGGGTTGTTCGAGGTGGCGGGGCCGGTGGGCGGCCAGTTGCTGCCGACGATCTCGCCCGGCTACGGCTTCACCGCGATCATCGTCGCTTTCCTGGGCCGGCTGAACCCCCTTGGCATCCTCCTCGCCGGCCTCGTCGTCGCCCTCTCCTACCTCGGCGGCGAGAACGCCCAGATCGAGGTCGGGCTGCCGCAGGCGGTGACGGGGGTGTTCCAGGGGATGCTCCTGTTCTTCCTCCTCGCCACCGACGTCCTCGTGCGCTACCGGGTGCGGTTCGGCGCGCCGCGGTTGGCTGGAGCCTGAGATGGACCCCTGGATCGCCGCCGTCGTCACGATTATCGGCGCCGCGACGCCGCTCCTCTACGCGGCCTTGGGCGAACTCGTCGCCGAGCGCTCGGGCGTCCTCAACCTGGGCGTCGAGGGGATGATGCTGGTCGGCGCCGTCACCGGCTTCGCCGTCACCGCGACGACCGGCACCGCGTGGCTCGGCATCCCGGCGGCGGCGCTGGCGGGCACCCTCATGGCGCTCCTGTTCGCCGTCCTCACCCTCACCCTCCTGGCGAACCAGGTGGCGACGGGCCTCGCCCTCACGATCTTCGGCATCGGCCTGAGCGCGCTGATCGGCTCCGGCTTCGTCGGCCGGCCCGTCCCGCAGCTGCCGACCCTGCCGATCCCGATCCTGAGCGCCATCCCCGTCCTCGGCCCGATCCTCTTCGACCACGACGTTCTCATCTACCTGTCGTTCGTCATGACGGCGCTGGTCGCGTGGTTCCTCGCCCGCAGCCGGGCCGGGCTCGTCCTGCGCGCCGTCGGCGAGAACGACGAGGCGGCGCACGGGCTGGGGCACGGCGTCGTCAAGGTCCGCTACGCGGCCGTGCTGTTCGGCGGGCTGATGGCCGGCCTCGGCGGCGCCTTCCTCTCGGTCTCCTACACGCCGATGTGGATCGAGCAGATGACGGCGGGACGCGGCTGGATCGCGCTCGCCCTCGTCGTCTTCGCCGCGTGGCGCCCCTGGCGGGTGCTCGTCGGCGCCTACCTGTTCGGCGGCGTCACCATCTTCCAGCTCCAGGCGCAGGGGCTCGGCCTCCTCCCCGTGCCGTCCCAGGTGCTCTCGATGCTGCCCTACCTCGCCACCATCCTGGTCCTCGTCGTCTCCTCGCTCGGCCCCTGGCGGCGGCGGCTCAACGCCCCCGCCTGCCTCGGCCGCCCCTTCCGCGCGACTCGCTAGCCTGTTGCGGCGCCCCACGACTTGCCGCACCTTTCACCGACAGCCACGGACAAGGAGAAGCCCTCGATGAAGCTATCCCGCCGCCATCTGCTCGGCACGGCCGCCGCGGGCTCGGCGCTCGCCGCCCTGCCGGCAGCATCCGCCCGCGCCCAGTCGCCCCTGAAGGTGGGCTTCGTCTACGTCGGGCCGAAGGGCGACAACGGCTGGTCGTTCCGCCACGACGTGGCCCGGCTCGCCGTCGAGGAGGCGCTCGGCGACAAGGTCGAGACCCGCTACGTCGAGAACGTGCCGGAAGGCCCCGACGCCGAACGCGTCATCCGCCAGCTCGCCGCCACCGGGCAGGGGCTGATCTACACGACCTCGTTCGGCTTCATGAACCCAACCTTGAAGGTGGCCAAGCAGTTTCCCGACGTGAAGTTCGAGCACGCGACCGGTTACGTGACGACCCCGAACGTCGCCGTCTACAACGCCCGCTTCTACGAGGGCCGGTCCGTCATCGGGACGATGGCCGCCATGATGAGCAAGAAGGGGGTGGCGGGCTACATCGGCTCCGTCCCGATCCCGGAAGTCGTCATGGGCATCGACGCCTTCACGCTGGCGGCGCAGAAGGTGAACCCCGACTTCAGGACCGTCGTCGTCTGGGTCAATTCCTGGCATGATCCCGGCAAGGAGGCGGACGCGGCGAAGGCGCTCTTCGACCAGGGGGTCGACATCATCGCCCAGCACACCGACAGCGCCGCCCCCTTGCAGGTGGCGGAGCAGCGGGGCCTTTACGGCTTCGGGCAGGCCGCCGACCAGAGCGCCTTCGCCCCCGAGGGCCAGCTCACCGCCATCGTCGACAACTGGGGACCCTACTACATCAAGCGCACCCAGGAGGTGATCGACGGCACCTGGGAGACCCACGACGTCTGGTACGGGCTGAAGGAGGGCATGGTCAGCCTCGCCCCCTACGGACCCGCCGTGCCCCCCGACGTGGCCGCCGCCGCCGACAAGGTGAAGGCCGGCATCATCGACGGCTCGTACCAGCCCTTCGGCGGGCCGATCATGGATCAGAGCGGGGCCAAGCGCGTCGCCGAGGGCGAGACGATCCCGGACGGGGATCTCCTCAAGCTGGACTGGTACGTGAAGGGCGTGCAGGCTTAGGGTTGCGCTTCGCGTCCGCTGGCGCGGG